>NZ_JBHXSL010000001.1:150735-359286 GCF_042714725.1 Streptomyces sp. NPDC058685 | reverse complement strand
GGGAGCTGATGGCGCGGATCACCCAGGAGGTGCGGGCGGCACGGGCGGCGGTGCGTACAGCGGTGACCCGTACAGCGGTCGTGCGGGCGTACGGCGGTCGTGCGTACGGCGCGAACGCCCTCCGGCAGGCCCGGGGTGACCCGGTGCCGGGAGCGGCACTAGGCCGAGGCGGGGCCCGTCTTGCCGCCGGCTTCCTTCGACTCGGCCCGCGGGTCGGGTGCCTCCTCGAAGTCCACCCGGCCCATGTGCCGGTTCATCGACTTCATCAGGAACCACACGCCCACGGCCAGGGCCGCGAAGACGAGGAAGCCGAGGACTCCGGGCGTGACCTTGTTGTCGTCGACCTCCTTCGCGAGGGGGACGAGATGCGTCAGGGCGAGGTTTGCGCTTGCGCTCATATCAGGCATTGTCCCGGATGCCCGCGAAGAGGTCGTCCTCGGGGAGGGAGGTGTCGACGAGAGACGTGGCGAGCTCGTACTCCTCCGTCGGCCAGACCTCCTTCTGGAGCTCCAGCGGAACGCGGAACCAGCCGCCGTCGGGGTCGATCTGCGTGCGGTGCGCGAGCAGCGCCTTGTCGCGGATCTCGAAGAACTCGGCACACGGCACGTGGGTGGTGAGCGTGCGCTCGACGCGCTCGAACTCCTTCCAGCGCTCCAGCCACTCGCCGTAGGGGGACTCGATCCCCCGGGCCAGCAGCGCCTCGTGCAGGGCGACCGTGCGGGGACGGTTGAAGCCCTGGTTGTAGTAGAGCTTCTGCGGCTGGTAGACGGGCCCGAACTCCGACTCCGGGTAGCGCTCGGCGTCCGCCGCGCCCTCGAAGGCCACCATCGTGATCTTGTGGGTCATGATGTGGTCGGGGTGCGGGTAGCCGCCGTTCTCGTCGTACGTGGTGATGACCTGCGGACGGAAGGTGCGGATCGACTTCACCAGCCGGCCGGCGGCCTTGTCCACGTCCTCCAGGGCGAAGCAGCCCTGCGGCAGCGGGGGCAGCGGGTCGCCCTCGGGCAGGCCCGAGTCGACGAAGCCGAGCCATTCCTGGCCGACGCCGAGGATCTCGCGGGCCTCGTCCATCTCCTTTCTGCGTACCTCGTGAATGTTCTCCTCGATGTACGCGTCCCCCTGGAGCTTGGGGTTGAGGATGGAGCCGCGCTCGCCTCCTGTGCAGGTCACGACCAGCACGTCCACCCCCTCGGACACATACTTGGCCATGGTGGCCGCGCCCTTGCTCGACTCGTCGTCGGGGTGGGCGTGAACGGCCATCAGTCGCAGCTGCTCAGTCAAGACTCGATCCTCAATGATTTGTCGCGTCGGGCAACTCTTATAGTGACCGAATCGGGGGACGGAAAATTCCGGTGCCCCCTGCCCGAGAGGAAAGACCATGGCCGCCGTGCGCGAACAGCTTCCCGAGGGCCGCTACGGCCGCTCCGCGGACGAGCGCGCGGACCGCAGGCTCAAGCTGGTGGGCGCGGTGCTCGGGGCGGCCCTGCTCGGAGTGATCGGCTGGTTCGGCTGGGACTACGTCGCCGGTCAGAGGATCAGCGCCGAGGTGATCAAGTTCTCGGTGATCTCGGACTCCGCGGTCCAGGTGCATCTGGAGGTCCGCAAGGACGCGGACGCCGCCGGCAGCTGCACCCTGCGCTCGCGCTCCGAGGACGGAGCCGAGGTGGGTAGGCTGGATGTGCCGGTGGAGAGCCGCGGCGGGAAGCGGATCGACCAGGTGGTCGAGATCCGGACGACGGCCCGGGCCACCAGCGCGGAGCTGGTGCAGTGCACCGCCCGCTGACGCGGACGGATCATCTGGACGATCACGGCGGGTCACTGCGCTGACCTGCGTTGACGTACTTCTGATGGCTTTCGTCCTCCCCCTGCGGCCACGAAATTGTTAGGCTCGTGGTTTCGCCCATCCATGGAGGCACATCCTTCTGGGTAGGGCGATGCTTTGTATTCCCAGTACCTACGAGGAGCACCTGTGACCCAGACCAGCGAGAACGTCACCTGGCTCACCCAGGAGGCGTACAACCAGCTCAAGGCCGAGCTGGAGTACCTGTCTGGTCCCGCGCGCACCGAGATCGCCAAGAAGATCGAGGCGGCGCGTGAGGAGGGCGACCTGCGGGAGAACGGCGGGTACCACGCGGCCAAGGAGGAGCAGGGCAAGCAGGAGCTCCGTGTGCGCCAGCTGACCCAGCTCCTGGACAATGCGAAGGTCGGCGAGGCCCCCGCGGACAACGGTGTGGTCGAGCCCGGCATGGTCGTGAAGATCGCCTTCGACGGCGACGAGGACGACACCCTGACGTTCCTGATGGCGTCCCGCGAGTACGCGAGCACGGACATCGAGACGTACTCCCCGCAGTCCCCGCTCGGCGCCGGAGTGAACGGCAAGAAGGTCGGCGACGACGCCGAGTACGAGCTGCCCAACGGCAAGAAGGCTTCGGTGAAGATCCTCGAGGCCAAGCCCTACACCGGCTGAGCCGGCCGGCGAACGCCGAAGGGGCCGGACCGCGCGATGCGGTCCGGCCCCTTCGCCGTGTGCGGGCGCCTGTCCCGTGCCCTGTGGGCGCCGCGTCAGGCGGTGGCAGAGCGGTACTTGCGCACCGCCAGCGTCCTGAAGAACACGATGATCAGGACGGACCAGATCAGCGAGGCCCAGACCGGGTGCTGCATCGGCCAGGCGTCGGGTGCGACATAGGCCGGCGGCAGGTTGCCGAACAGCTCGCGTGACGCCTGCACGGTCGCGCTGAACGGGTTCCACTCGGCGATGTACCGCAGGAAGGTGGGCATGTTGTCCGACGGCACGAAGGCGTTCGAGATGAACGTCAGCGGGAAGAGCCAGATCAGCCCGCCGGAGGTGGCCGCCTCGGGCGTCCGTACGGAGAGGCCGATCAGCGCGCCGATCCAGGAGAAGGCGTAGCCGAGGAGCAGCAGCAGACCGAAGCCGGCCAGCACCTTGCCCAGGTTCTCGTGGCTCCGCCAGCCGACCAGGAGGGCGACGAGCGCGAGCACGACGAGGGTGAGCGCGGTCTGGACGAGGTCGGCGAGCGTACGGCCGGTGAGGACCGCGCCGCGTGCCATCGGCAGCGAGCGGAACCGGTCGATGAGGCCTTTGTGCATGTCGTCGGCGATGCCCGCTCCGGCACCCGCGGTGGCGAAGGTGACGGTCTGCGCGAAGATGCCCGCCATCAGGAACTCGCGGTAGGCGGCGGGCGAGGTGCTGCCGTCCACCGAGATCGAGCCGCCGAAGACGTAGCTGAACAGCACCACGAACATGATGGGCTGGATCAGCCCGAAGATGATCATCTCCGGGATGCGCAGCATCCGGATCAGGTTGCGCTTGGCGACGACGAGCGAGTCGTTGACCGACTGCACGATCCCGCCGCGGGGACGGGGCGCCGCGATCTCGACGGCGTCCGCTGTGGTGGTCACTTCACGCTCTCCTTCCGGGACTTCTTGCCCTTGGCGTCCTTGGGTTGCGCGGCCTCGCCGTTCTCCTCGTCCTCGATCTCGGCGTGATGGCCGGTGAGGGAGATGAACACGTCGTCCAGGGTGGGCCGACGAAGACCGATGTCGTCGATCTCCACGCCCCGGGTGTCCAGTTCGCGGATGACCTCGGCCAGCAGCTTCGCGCCGCCGGTCACGGGCACGGTCAGCTTGCGGGTGTGCTCGACCACGGCGACGTCACCCTTGCCGAAGCCCCGCAGGACCTCCTGGGCGGGCGCGATCTGGTCGGGCTCGTGGACGACGACCTCGACGCGCTCGCCGCCCGTCTGGGCCTTGAGCTGGTCGGCGGTGCCGCGGGCGATGACCTTGCCGTGGTCGATGACGCAGATGTCGTCGGCCAGGTGGTCGGCCTCTTCCAGGTACTGCGTGGTGAGCAGCAGGGTCGTACCGCCCTTGACCAGTTCCTGGATGACCTCCCACAGCTGCATGCGGTTGCGGGGGTCGAGTCCGGTGGTGGGCTCGTCCATGAACATCACGGGCGGGGAGACGACCAGGGCGGCGGCCAGGTCGAGGCGGCGGCGCATACCGCCCGAGTAGGTCTTGGCGGGGCGGTCGGCGGCGTCCGCGAGGTTGAAGCGGTCGAGCAGCTCGACCGCCCGGCTCTTGGCGTCGCGCGAGCTCATCTGGTAGAGCTGGCCGACCATTTGAAGGTTCTCACGGCCGGTCAGATACTCGTCGACCGCGGCGAACTGACCGGAGAGGCCGATGCACCGGCGGACTTCGTTCGGGTTCTTCAGGACGTCGATTCCGGCGACGACGGCTTTGCCGCTGTCGGGCTGGAGCAGGGTGGTCAGTACGCGCACGGCGGTGGTCTTGCCGGCTCCGTTGGGGCCGAGAAGTCCGAGGACCGTGCCTTCGGGGACGTCGAGATCGACGCCGTCCAGAGCCCTTACGTCGCCGAAGGTCTTGACGAGACCTTCGGCGTAAATGGCGCCTGGCATGAGGGATCTCCCAAGGTGGCAGGTGGGTGGGTCGCTACGGGGCAAGAAGGCAGGCGGGTGCGAAATCTGTGCGTGGCGGGAGCACGTCAGGGGCCTCACGGTAACGCGATACATCGCGTCACTCAAGATGTATCGCGATAGTCGTGACGTCACGGCCGCGGTGACTGCGGCGGCCGTCGCGTGAGCCGCAGCGGTCGTGCGCAGTCGTCGCCGTCGTCGCCGTCGTCGTCGCAGGAACCCGCGCCAGGTCCCCTGCGCTCAGCTCAGGACGGTGTATCCCGCCCCGCGCAGCGCCGCGGTGACCTCGTCGCAGTGCTCCGGGCCCTTCGTCTCCAGCTGCAGCTCCACCTCCACCTCCGTGAGCCCGAGCCGCGGATCGGTCCTGACGTGACTCACGTCGAGGACGTTAGCGTCGAGCACTGACAACGACCCGAGAAGTGCCGCAAGAGCTCCCGGGCGGTCCGTCAGCCGCACCCGCAGCGACAGATAACGGCCTGCCGCCGCCATACCGTGCCGCAGAATGCGCTGCATCAGCAGCGGATCCACATTGCCGCCCGACAGCAGGGCGACGACCGGTCCCTTGAACGCACGCGGCTCGCTCATCAGCGCCGCGACCGGGCTCGCCCCGGCGGGCTCGACGACGAGCTTCGCCCGCTCCAGGCAGAGCAGCAGCGCGCTGGAGAGCGCGTCCTCGGAAACCGTACGGACCTCGTCGAGAAGATCGCCAATGATTTTGAAGGGGACGTCGCCGGGGCAGCCCACCTTGATCCCGTCCGCCATGGTGGAGGGGGCGTCGATGGCGACGGGGCGACCTTGGGCGAGCGAGGGCGGATACGCGGCCGCCCCCTCCGCCTGCACCCCCACCAGCCGGACATCGGGACGCACCGCCTTCACCGCGACCGCGATGCCGGCGGCCAGACCACCGCCGCCCACACCGACGACGATCGTGCGCACCTCCGGGCACTGCTCCAGGATCTCCAGGCCCACCGTGCCCTGCCCCGCGATGATGTCGGGGTGGTCGAAGGGGTGGATGAAGACGGCACCCGTTTCCTGCGCGTACTCCTGGGCGGCAGCCATGGTCTCGTCGACGACCTGACCGTGCATCCGCACCTCGGCGCCGTACTCCCGCGTCGCCGCGATCTTCGGCAGCGGTGCGCCGACCGGCATGAACACGGTCGAGTGCACTCCGAGCAGCGTCGAGGCGAGCGCCACTCCCTGCGCGTGGTTGCCCGCGGACGCGGCGACGACACCGGCGGCCCGCTCCTCGGGCCGCAGCCCCGCGATCCGTACGTACGCGCCGCGCAGCTTGAACGAACCCGTCCGCTGGAGGTTCTCGCACTTGAGGTGGACCGGCGCCCCCACCAGCTGCGACAGGTACCTGCTGCCCTCCAGGGCGGTGACCCTCGCGACGCCGGACAGCATCTTCTGCGCCCCGCGGACGTCGTCGAGGATGACGGGGCGCAAGGAGTCAGACGTACCGAAGCTCATGACGCCAAGTCTCGCAGCTCAACCGGCCCCCGGCAGACCCGATCAAGCGTTCCTCATGGGATTGTGCAGGGCTGGTACGCACCGCGTGTGGGCCGCGTACTCTGTCCCCCACCAACCGACCACCGCACGAGAGAGCCCCCTAGCCATGCCCACCTCTCAGGACATGACGACTCATCTCGACCCCGGCCTCCTCGATGCTCTCCAGCACCAGGTCGCCGTCTTCGCACGCCGCGCGGAACAGACCCGGCTCGGCGGGGTCGGCCAGGTCCGCAACTCCATGGACCGCGCCGCCTATCTGCTGCTCAACCGGCTCGACCGGGAAGGCCCGATGGGCGTCAAGGCCCTCGCCGCGGGGATGGGCATCGACTCGTCGACCGTCACGCGCCAGGTCGCCCCGCTCGTCGACACCGGTCTCGTCAAGCGCACCTCCCACCCCGAGGACGGCCGGGCCGTCGTCCTCCAGCTCTCCCCGCGCGGCCAGGCCCGGCTGGAAGAGGTCCGCTCCTCTCGGCGCGAGCTCATGGCGCAGGTGACGGACGGCTGGACCGAGACCGAGCGCGAATCCTTCTGCACTCTGCTCACCCGGTTCAACACCGCTCTCTCCGCCCGCCAGGCCGGACTTCCTCCCGTGGACACGGAGACGCCGCCGACCTCTTGACCCGGGCCGCGAATCTGCCCCTATATGAGGACGTGAGCGAGCGGCGGTCGGCACTGGAGCGCCGCCGCGCCCGGGAGTTCCAGGCGTTCGTCGCGGGCGCGGCCGGCCGGTTGCTGCATGCCGCCACCCTGCTCACCGCCGAGCCCGCACCGCGCAATCCGCTGGCGCAGCAGCTGCTGACCTCCGCGCTCGCCCACACCTACGCGGAGTGGGACCGGCTGCGCGGCGAGGACCCGTACGACCGCACCCGGCAGGAACTCGCCACCCGCTTCGCCCGCACCGCCTGGCGCCACCACCGGGTACGGGGCGGCGTACTGGACCGTCTCACGCCGCAGGAGCGGCTGATTCTGGTGCTGCGCCTGTACGAGGGGGTGGCCGAGGAGCAGACCGCGGCGCTGATCGGACTCCCCGTCGAACGCGTCCGCGCCATCTGCGCCCGTGCCGTGGCGACCATGCGCAGCACACCGCCCGCGCCACCGCGCGCCCCGGCCGAGGCGGTGTCATGAGCGGCGCCGACCGCAAGGAGGACGAGGTCCGCCGGATGCTGGAGGCCCAGCATCCCGCGGTGCCCGCGGACCTGGCGGCGCGCGCCGCCGTGCACGGCGGCCGGCTGCTGCGGCGACACCGTGCGGTCCGCCGGCTGACCTGGCTGATTCTGGTGGCGGCGGCCGTCGCGTTCGCGGTGTGGGCGTCGGTCGCCGAGCCGTGGGTGGCTCCCCCGTCGGACATGACGCCTCCACTCGAAGGCTGGTAGCGCCGGCGTACCGGGACTGTGCGCGCATCGACGGGTTCGCCCGGTGCGTGCGGAACTATCCTGGAATGAGCGGTGCACCGACGCCGCGAGGAGGCCGTCATGACCAGGAAAGTCGCCGACTGCCGCAAGATGCCGAGCGAGTCGGGCTGCAGTCTCACCATTTCCGGCGAGGAAGAGGAAGTCGTACGGGCCGCGAGCGAACACGCGGTCTCCGTGCACGGGCACGACGACACCCCGGAGCTGCGGGACGGGATCCGCGGGTCGCTGGAGGACGAGAAGGTCCCCGCGTAGCAGAGGGTCTTCGCTTCGTGCGGGCAGGACCGGTCGTCGCGCAGGCCGCGGGCAGGACCGGTCGCCGCGCAGGCCGCGGGCATGCGGAACGCGTCGACCCGGCCGGACCGGGCGGCCGGCGCAGTCGCCGCGGCGGGACCGTGAAGCCGCGCGGTCGTCACCGCGGCGGGACACGCCGGCGCCGCCGTGGGCCGACAGCCCGGCGCGGTCGTCGGCGCGTCCCGAGCGGGCACGGAACGCGAGCCGGCGCCCGGCCGGGCCCCGAAAGGGCCCCGCCGGACGCCGGCCGAAGCGCGCGCCGCCCGCGACGCCGGACGTGCCGAGGCCCTGTCCTAGCCGAGCGCCTGCTGGAGGTCCGCGATCAGGTCGTCCGCCGACTCGATGCCCACGGACGCCCGCACCAGGTCCGCCGGGACCTCCAGCGCGGAGCCCGCCACGGACGCGTGCGTCATACGGCCCGGGTGCTCGATCAGGGACTCGACACCGCCGAGGGACTCCCCCAGCGTGAACAGCTTCGTGCGGTTGCAGACCTCGACGGCCGCCTCTTCGCCGCCCTGGACGCGGAAGGAGACCATGCCGCCGAAGGACTTCATCTGCTTGGCCGCGATCTCGTGGCCCGGGTGCTCCGGCAGCCCCGGGTAGAGGACCTCGGTGACCTTCGGGTGGCGGGTCAGCATCTCGACCAACCGGCCCGCGTTCTCGCTGTGCCGGTCCATCCGGACCGGCAGGGTCTTGATGCCCCGCAGCACCAGCCACGCGTCGAACGGGCCCGCTACGGCACCCATGGCGTTCTGGTGGTACGCCAGCTCCTCGCCGACCGACGCGTCCGCCGCGATCAGCGCGCCGCCCACGACGTCCGAGTGGCCGCCCATGTACTTGGTCAGCGAGTGCACGACGATGTCGGCGCCGAGCGAGATCGGCTGCTGGAGATACGGGCTGGCGAAGGTGTTGTCCACGACCAGCTTGACGTTCGAGCTGCGCGCGACCTCCGCCACGGCGGCGATGTCGGTGATGCCGAGCAGCGGGTTCGACGGCGTCTCGACCCAGATCAGCTTCGTGTTCTCGGTGACCGCCGCGCGGACCGCGGCCGCGTCGGAGGTGTCGGCGACCGACCAGGAGACGCCCCAGCGCGAGACGACCTTCGCGAACAGCCGGAAGGTGCCGCCGTAGGCGTCGTTCGGGATGACCACGTGGTCGCCCGGCTCCAGCAGCGCGCGCAACAGGCAGTCCTCGGCCGCGAGCCCGGACGCGAAGGCGAGACCGCGGCGGCCGCCCTCCAGCGCCGCGAGGTTCTCCTCCAACGCCGTACGCGTCGGGTTGGCGCTGCGGCTGTACTCGTAGCCGCCGCGGAGTCCGCCCACACCGTCCTGCTTGTAGGTGGACACCTGATAGATCGGCGGGACGACCGCGCCGGTCAGCGGATCGGCGGTGTTTCCCGCGTGAATGGCGAGGGTCTCGAGGCTGTGGAAGCTGTGCTGGTCGCTCATGAGGCCCGAGCGTAGTCCTGTGAAGGGGCAGCGCGTGGTCCGCCCCGAACGTCGTCCGGGACAATGGACCCATGGAGATTCTCTGGTTCCTGATCGCGGTGGGCCTGCTGGTCGCGGTGATCGGTCCGTTCGTCAGGCGCCGCCGTGTCGGTATCCACCAGGTGGCGCCCGGTTCGCCCGACGCGGCCGACCCCGACACGTACGGATTCGTGCGCCAGGAGGAGCTGGACGTCCGCCTGCCCGGACCCGACCAGGACCTGCTCGACGTGCTCGACGTCGTCCAGGCGACCCAGGACTGGCGGGCGGCCGCGCAGCTGCTCGCCGGTACTCCGAAGGAGGGCGAGGTGCGCTGGCAGCGCGTGCAGGCGTTCGCCGGCGCCGCCTCGCTGGAGCTCCAGCAGAAGCCGGGCGCCGGCGGGTCGTGGCTGCGCGCCTGGCGTTCGGAGTCGCCGAAGGACGCGGGCGCCGCCCAGGTGCACGCGGAGTTCCTGGTGCAGCAGGCGTGGCGGTCGTCGAGCGCGGGGACGGACGAATTCCGGATCATCCTGGAGGAGGCCCGTTCGGTCTGCGGCGACGCGGCCCTGCTCGCCCCGGGCGACCCCGTCCCGTACATCACGGAGCTGGCCGTCGCGCGCGGCCTGAACTACACGCACGAGCAGTTCGACCAGGTGTGGCTGAAGGTCATCGACCGCGCCCCGCAGCACATGGGCGCGCATCTGGCCGCGCTGCACTACTGGTGCGAGAAGTGGCACGGCAGCCGCGAGGAGGCCGACCACTTCGCGACGACGGCCGCGGCCCGCGCACCTCAGGGTTCGCTGCTGGCGGCGCTGCCGCTGTTCGCGGTCTTCGAGCACATCCCGGACGTGGTCCTGGTGCAGGACTTCCACCGGACCGCGGTGGTCAGCAAGGCGGTCGAGGGCGCGCTCTTCGCGGTCCACGCGGCCCGCCCGGACGACCCGATGCTGGCGCACGTACGCCATCTGCTGGTGCTCTTCCTCGTACGGTCCGAGCGGTGGGCCGAGGCGATGAACCAACTGGTGCGCGTGGACGGCCATGTGGGCGCGGTCCCGTGGACCCTGAGCGGTGATCCGGCGGCGGAGTACACCGTGTACCGGAACCTGGCGGTGGCGGGGTACGAGGCGAACGGGGGGAGCCCGGCGACGCTGCTGCGGTAGCGGATGCGGCGCGCGTCGAACGGTTCCTCGGTGGGGCCGCAGGCGGTGACCCGGGGCGCCGACCGGCCGGTCGGCGCCCCCGTTTCCGGGGGAATCTCTGCCGGGCGCATGACGTTCTTCAGGTACCGAACCCGAGGAGCCATCGCATGTTCCTGTCCCGCCGTGTCCCCGAGCTCCCCACCGTCGAGCAGGCCCTGAAGGGCCGTCCGGACCCGACGTTCTCCGTGCCCGACCGTCACACGGTCCTGGGCAACCCGCTGCTCGGCCCGTACCCCGAGGGCCTCGAAGTGGCGGACTTCGGCATGGGCTGTTTCTGGGGCGCCGAGCGCACGTTCTGGCGGATCCCCGGTGTCTGGACGACCCTGGTCGGCTACCAGGGCGGTCATACCCCGAACCCGACGTACGAAGAGGCCTGCTCCGGCCTGACCGGCCACACCGAGGCGGTCCGCGTGGTCTTCGACCCGTCGGTCGTCTCGTACCAGCAGCTGCTGAAGGTCTTCTGGGAGTCCCACAACCCGACCCAGGGCTTCCGCCAGGGCAACGACCGCGGCACCCAGTACCGGTCGGCGATCTACACCCACTCCCCGTCCCAGTCGGCGATCGCGGAGGCCTCCCGCGAGGCGTACCAGAAGGTCCTGACGGGCTCGGGCTTCGACACGATCACGACGGAACTGCTTCCGTCGGAGGGCCGCCCGTTCTATCCGGCCGAGGGGTATCACCAGCAGTATCTCGACAAGAACCCGGCGGGGTACTGCGGGATCGGCGGGACGGGAGTCCAGCTGGGCGACCCGTTCGAGACGAACTGGGGTGCGTCGTGCCCGACGGGCATCGCGTCGGCCGATGACTGAGCCGGCCGAGTCACCCACCGTCCTGGTGCACGCCGCGGCAGTGCGGTGGGTGGACACCAGTCAATTCCCGTACGTCGTCGAGGTCGTCTTCGACGACGCCGAGGGCGTGCGGCACTCGATCATCGACAAGACGCCCCTGTTCTGGGACTTCTACCCCGACCTGGAGTCGGAGTTGCCCATCGCGGTCCTTCTGGACGCGATGGTCGTCGAGTCGGGCCTGCCCGGCGACCGGGTCCTCGTGGGCATCGACCACCGATCCGTCGGCGACGACGGGTACGCGGAGTTCACGGTCTTCGCCCATCAGGTCACCGAGGAGCCCTCCTGAGCGGCACCCGGGCAGGCGCCTCCGGGCGGGACCGTTGTGTCGCGCCCGGCCGGGGTGCCCCAGGGCCGGCGGGTGACGATCGCCGGTGAGCTACGGGACCCGCGCCCCCAGGGTGCGCGAGGAGCAACTGCCCCTGCACAGGCGGCATGCGGCCCTGCGCCGCGCGGTCGGGCACCACTGTCCGCTCGGGTGCCACGCGACGTGGCGTACGTGACGGCGACAGCGCGCCCGTCGTCGCCTGGCGTCCGGCGCGATCCGGCGGCGCCGCTGCGGGCGCCGGACGGGGGTCACCCCCGGGCATCCGCACCCCGCGGTGGAACATCGGCGCTGATCGCGCCTAGAATCGAACATGTGAACGATCGCCCGCCGTCGCGTCTGGAGCTTCTCCGGTTCCTCCAGCGTGTGCAGCTTCAGCAGCTCGACCAGACGCGGCGGTGGCTCCTCCAGGAGGAGGACCGGGCCCAGCGGGACGCCCATGTCGCGCCGCCTCCCCCCGACTGGGTCGTCGAATACGGCATCGGCGCGGGGCGGCCGCCCGCGTATGTGCACGTCGGGAGCTGTGCGATGCGCGGCGCCCGGTCGAAGCCGGTCGGCCGGGAAGAGGCGCTCCGCGCGCTCGCCGAGCAGGTGGACCCCTGCCCCATCTGCCGTCCCGACCGAGAGCTCGGTGTGCTGTGAGCCGTGATGCGACGCAGCCTGGAAGCATGAGCCGCGCACCGATCGTCGTGCACCGCATCAGCCCGTCCGGGGGACGACGGGTCACCGTGCGCGAGCAGATCATGGGGCTCGCCCACTCGGACCGCGATCTTCTGGAGTTCCTGAGGCGGGCCGGCCTGCCCGACGCGGAGCTCATGCTCGACGACCCCACCTGGGTGAACTGGGTCGGCGACCGGCCGCACGAGTACGAACGGCTGGAGATCCTCCCCTGACCGGTGGGGGCACGGATCCGGCCACCGGCCTCCCGCTCTGCCGAGGGCGAATCTGCTGCGGGCCGAGAAACCTGACCCGGCCGCCCGTGCGGACCGATGGTGGAGATCGCGGCGACGGTCGCCGCGCCACCACAAGGAGGTCCGATGTCAGCACTCATCACCGGCCGTGACCCGGCCTTCGGCCCACGCGCCTCCGAGGGTGACACCGCGCCCACCCGCTTCGACGACCATCTGGCCGCACAGCTCCTGAACCAGCGCATCGTCCTGCTCGGCACCCAGGTCGACGAGGTCTCGGCCAACCGGGTCTGCGCGCAGATGCTGCTCCTGTCGGCGGAGGACTCGCGGACCGACATCTGCCTCTACATCAACAGTCCGGGCGGTTCGGTGACGGCCGGGCTGGCGATCTACGACACGATGCGGCTGATCCCCAACGACGTCTCGACGCTGGCGATGGGATTCGCCGCCAGCATGGGGCAGTTCCTGGTCACCGTGGGCACCGCGGGGAAGCGTTTCGCGCTGCCGAACGCGCGGATCATGATGCACCAGCCCTCCGCCGGCATCGGCGGCACCGCCGCCGACATCGCGATCCAGGCAGAGAACCTGGAGTACACCAAGAAGGCCGTCGAACGGATCACGGCGGAGCACACCGGCCAGAGCGAGGAGACGATCTCCCGCGACGGCGACCGCGACCGCTGGTTCACGGCCGAGCAGGCGCGGGAGTACGGCATGGTCGACCGGGTCGTCGAGTCGCTCGACGACGTGCGGCCGGCCGGTTCACGGCGACGGGCGGGACTCTGACATGGGCCAGTACACGATTCCGAACGTCGTGGAGCGCACCGCGCAGGGCGAGCGGTCCTACGACGTGTTCAGCAGGCTGCTGTCCGAACGGATCATCTTCCTCGGCACCGAGATCGACGACGGCGTGGCCAATGTCGTCATCGCACAGCTGCTCCACCTCGAGTCGTCGAGTCCGGACACCGAGATCGCGATCTACATCAACTCGCCGGGCGGCTCGTTCACTTCGCTCATGGCGATCTACGACACGATGACCTTCGTCCGTGCGCCGATCTCGACGTTCTGTGTCGGGCAGGCGGCCTCGACCGCCGCGGTGCTGCTGGCGGGCGGGGACCCGGGCCGGCGGTTCGTGCTCGAACACGCGCGGGTACTGCTGGGGCAGCCGACCAGCGGCGGCCGACAGGGGACGGTCTCCGACCTCGCCCTGCAGGCCAGGGAAGTGCTCCGGATCCGCTCGCAGGTCGAGGACGTGCTCTCCCGCCATGTCCCGCACGACGCGGCGACCCTGCGGGCGGACATGGACCGCGACAAGTTCTTCACCGCGCAGGAGGCGGTGGCGTACGGGCTCGCCGACGAGGTGCTCAGCCGCCGGCTCGTGAGGGTCTGAGTCCCGCGGCACCGACGGCCGCCGTCCGGCACCTTCCGTGCCGGCGGCGGCTGTTCGGCACAGGCGCCTGCGCCTGGCGTCCGTCCGCCCGTCCGTCAGGCGGCGAGGCGGACGTCGCCCCGGCGCGGTGCCGTCCGGGAACCGGCCGGGCGCGTGAACGCCGTACTCCGTACGGCTCGCGCGCTCAGCTCCACCGCGGTCGTCGCCGTGCCGTCGTCGACGCGCGTGTCCTCGGCGGCTTCGACAGCAGCCCGCTCGGGAACGGCGGGAGCGGCGGGCACGGCAGGAGCAGCGGGGACGGCCGGGGCGGCGGGCCCGGGCCTGCCGTGCCGCGTCCGCGCCGGACGCGCCAGTTCGCGGTGGGCCAGGGCGAGAAGATCGGCCAGCCCGAGACCGAGGGCGTGGGCGGCCGCGGCGAGGACCTCCGACGATGCCTCCTTGCGGCCGCGTTCGAGCTCGGAGAGATACGGCATCGAGATACGCGCCGCGTCGGCCACGTCCTGGAGCGTGCGCTGCTGGGCGCGCCGCTCACGGCGCAGGACGTCCCCGACGATGTTCCGCCACAGCGGCTCCCGGGCTGCGGGCGCCGCCGTCAGCGGGCGCAGGGGAAGGACGCGGTCTCGGTTCGGCGCGTGGCTGCTCACCACATCAGAGTAGGAGCGATGGGCGCCGCGGAGGGTGTGGCGGCGTTCCGCCCGACGCGAAATCCCGTGCCCGGCGGGTCATTTCGCCGCGCCTTCGCCTCGACCTCGCCGAGACCGGTCCGTCCCGCTCGGCCCGCTCGTCCCGCAGCAGGACAGCCCCGTTGCCGGAGAGATCCCGGCGGCGAAAATGACTCCTCTCCGCGGAGGGGTCCTGGCTAGACTGGACGCATGGGTTCGCACAAGCACTACTTCTTTCTCTGATTCCGGCCGCGGACGCCGCGTGCTCGTCGTAGCACCGCGCTGACGTCCCCCGGTCCGGCAGAACCCACCCCTGCCCTGCGGTGCGCCGTCGCGCACCCCTTCGCGGGCATGTCATTTTCAGGGAAAGACCATGCGCGAACGCGCCCAACTGACCATGAAGGACGTCTCCAAGACCTATGGGGACCGCTCCGTACTCGACCAGGTGTCCTTCACCGTCCGGCCCGGCGAACGCGCCGGTGTCATCGGGGAGAACGGCTCCGGCAAATCGACCCTGCTGCGGCTGATCGCGGGAGCCGAGGCGCCCGACGCCGGGGAGATCACCGTCGGCGCGCCCGGCGGCACCGGGCATCTCGCCCAGACCCTGGCGCAGACCTTCGGCCTGGGGCCCGGGCACACCGTGCAGCAGGCCGTCGACGCCGCGCTCGCCGAGCTGCGGGAGATCGAGCGGCGGCTGCGGCACGCCGAGGAGCGTCTCGCCGAGGCCGACGAGGACGAGCTCGCCGCGTACGGGGACCTCCTCACCTCCTTCGACGAGCGCGGCGGATACGAGGCGGACGCCCGCGTGGACGCCGCGCTGCACGCTCTCGGGCTGACCCACATCACCCGCGAGCGTGAGATCGGCACGCTCTCCGGCGGGGAGCAGTCGCGGCTGGCCCTCGCCTGTGTGCTGTCCGCCGCGCCCGAACTGCTGCTGCTCGACGAGCCGACGAACCATCTCGACCGGCGGGCCACCGAGTGGCTGGAGGACCGGCTGCGGGCGCACCGGGGCACGGTCGTCGCCGTGACGCACGACCGCGCCTTCCTCGAACGCATCGCGACCACGATCCTCGAGGTCGACCGCGACACCCGTGCGGTGACCCGGTACGGCGACGGCTGGCACGGCTACCGGACCGCGAAGGCCGCCGCCCGCCGCCGCCGGGAGCTCGACCACCAGGAGTGGCTGGCGGACGTGGCCCGGACGGAGGAACTGGTGGCGGCGGCCGGGCAGCGGCTGGCGACGACCGGGAAGGATCCGCACCAGGGGTTCGGCAAGCACCGGCGTTCCCATGAGACGAAGCTGTCCGGGCAGGTCAGGGCCGCACGCGTGCGGTTGGAACGGCTGCGCAGGGAGCCGGTGCCCGCGCCTTCGGAGCCGCTGCGCTTCACGGCCAGGCCGGCCGGCGGCGGCCGGGAGGGGCTGCTGACCGAGCTGACCGGCATCGCCGTCGGTGACCGGCTTCGGCTGGAGGCGCTGCGGGTGGAGTCCGGACAGCGGCTTCTGGTGACCGGTCCGAACGGCGCCGGCAAGACCACGCTGCTGCGGGTGCTGGCCGGGGAGGTGCGCCCCGACGAGGGCACGGTGCACCGTCAGGAGCGGGTCCGGGTCGGCTATCTGCCGCAGGAGCTGCCGGCCGTACCGTCCCGCGGACCACTGCTGGCGGCGTACGCGGCGGGGCGGCGCGGTCTCCCCGAGGAGTACGCCGCCGAACTGCTCGGTCTCGGACTGTTCCGCGAGGAGGATCTGACGGTGCCGGTCGCGGCGCTGTCCGTGGGTCAGCAGCGGCGACTCGAACTGGCCCGGCTGCTGGCGGCCCCCGCGGATCTGCTCGTCCTGGACGAGCCCACGAACCATGTGGCCCTGAGTCTGGTGGAGGATCTGGAGGAGGCGCTGGCGGCCTACGAGGGCGCGGTGGTCGTCGTCTCGCACGACCGGCGGTTCCGGAGCCGATTCACGGGCGATCGGCTGGAGTTGCGGTCGGGCCGCGCGGTCGCCTGACCACGTCGCCTGACCGCGGACGGCCCGGGCCGCCCGTGCTCGGTCGCGTGAGCCGGGCCGCCTGACCGGATCCGGCAGGACCGCTGTCCGGGCCCGCTGCCCGGCGAGGCCCCGCCATTAGGGTTTGCTCGTGGGGATCAGTGAGCGGGCTCGGACGTTGCCGGCACGGGCAGTTGAGCGGGACGCACCGCCGTGGTGGCGCGTCCCGCTCGTCGCGACCGCCGTGGCCGTGCCGCTGTACGCGCTGTGGGCGGTGTGGCTCGCCACCGGTGGCGGGGATCTGGCCGCCCAGCTGGCATGGGCCGGGTTCATGGAGCGTCACCCGGCCACCGCGTACAACTTCTCCTGGTACGGGGGCACGCACACCGCCAACTACAGCCTGCTGGCACCCGCGTTGATGGCGGTGCTCGGGGTGCGGACGGTGTCGGTGCTGGCCGGTCTCGTCGGCACGTGGGTGCTGGCCCGCCTGTTCGTGCGGACCGGGGTGCGGTGGCCGCTCGCTCCGGCCGTGGTCGGGGCGCTGGCGCTGTGGTGCAACATCGCGTCGGGGCGGACCACGTTCGCGCTGGGCGTCGCGATCGGTCTGCCCGCCCTGCTGTACGTCCGCAGAACGGGCGTCGCCGTGGTCTGCGCGGCGCTCGCCGCGACGGCGAGTCCCGTGGCCGGACTGTTCCTGGTGGTGGCCGGTACGGCCTGGCTGCTGGACCGGCAGTGGCGCAAAGGGCTCGCGCTGACACTCCCGCCGTTCGTGGTGGTGGGCGTGGTGACATGGCTGTTCCCCTTCCGGGGCGAGCAGCCCATGGCGACGGAGAAACTGTGGATGCCGCTGGCCGTCTCGGCAGCGGTGGCGGTCGCCGCGCCCCGCACGTGGCGGGTGGTGCGCTTCGGCGCCGGGGTGTACGGCCTCGGCGTCGTGCTGACGTATCTCATCGCCTCGCCGATCGGCACGAACGTCGAGCGGCTGCTCGGCCTCGCGGCGGCTCCGGTGCTGCTCGCGGCGCTGCTCACACGGTTCGGCGAGCAACCGCGCACCGGGTCCGGGCCGGCGGCGTGGGCCGGGGAGTTCGCCCGCGGTCTGGTGCGCCCCGCACGGGCCGTGCTCGCGATCGCGCTCTTCTTCAGCACGTACTGGCTGATCGACAAGACCGAGGACGATCTGGTCGTCTCCACCGACGTCCCGTCCTGGGCGGCGCACACCGACGGTGTCGTCCGCGAGCTGGAGCGGCTGGGCGCGGACCGTACGCGGGTCGAGGTCGTCCCCGCCCGCAACCACCGCGAGGCGACCGCGCTCGCCCCCCACATCAACCTGGCACGCGGCTGGAACCGTCAGCTCGACGTCGAGCGCGGGCGGCTCTTCTACGACGGCTCGCTGAACCCGGCGACGTACCGGCAGTGGCTGGACCGCTGGGCGGTCGGCTATGTGGTGCTGCCGCACGGGCGCCCGGACGGGCCGGCGGAGGACGAGGCCGCGATCGTCCGCGGCGCGCCGTCGTGGCTGGAGCAGGTGTGGCAGGACGAGGGCTGGACGGTCTACCGGGTGCGCGACGCGGTACCGCTGGTGTCGTCCCCGGCGACGGTGGTGGACGGGGACGACGCGTCACTGACGGTACGGATGCCGGCCGCCGGCTCGGTGACGGTACGGGTGGCGTACTCGCCGTGGCTGCGGGCGAGCGGTGCCTGTCTGCGGCAGGAGGGCGAGTGGACGCGGCTGACCGTGCCGCGGGCCGGGGACTACCGGCTGGACTCGCCCTACCGGGTGCCGCGTTCGGCCGGATCCGACTGCTGAGGCGGGTGCCGCGATCCCGCGGGGCGGCCACGGCTCGTCGTCGGGGCGCTGCCGGTGCCGTGTGCCAGGCTCGGGCCATGCTGGACCACATCTCGCTCCAGGTGGCGGACCCGGCCGCCTCGGCCGCCTTCTACGACCGGGTGCTCGCGCCGCTGGGCAGCACCCGCCTGCTCGACTTCGGCCAGGTGATCGGCTGGGGCACGGCGCAGCCGCGGTTCTGGATCGGCCCGGTGACGACGGACGGTGCGGCGCGCGAGGCGCACATCGCCTTCGAGGCGGCCGACCGTGCGGCGGTGCACACGTTCTTCGACGCGGCGGTCGGCGGGGCGCCGAGGTGCTCCACGAGCCGCGGGTGCGGCCGGAGTACCACCCGGCGTACTACGGCCTACGGCGCGTTCGTACGGGACCCGGACGGCAACAACGTGGAGGCGGTCTGCCACCGGCCGGGTGACGGGCGGTCCTCAGCGCTCCTGGCCCGCGAGCCGGCGCACCAGCTCCACCAGAGTGGCGCGTTCCGTCTCCTCCCCCGGCGCCTCCGCGTAGATCATGCGGACGGCCTGCGGGGCGCTGAACCACCAGGCGCCCAGGGCGAGTACGGCGTAGAACAGGGCCTCGGGGGCGAGCCGCGCGTCGAGCGTGCCCTTCTTCTGCGCGTCGCCGAGCGCCCGCACCGCCACGCCGTGAGCCGCCGTACGGTCGGCCTCGCGCAGCGCCGGACCGCCGGTGTCCTGGAGTCCCTCCCACTGGAGGAGGCGGATGAACTGCGGGTGCGCGCAGTGGTAGTCGTACAGCCGGCCGGCGTACTCCCCCAGGTCGTCGAGCTGTTCGCCGGTCACCGGGACCGTTCGCGCGATCCGCTCCCGTTCGGTGTCCAGAACATGGTCGAAGAGCTGCTGCTTGTTGCCGAAGTACTGGTAGATCCGCTCCTTGTTGACGCCCGCCCGGGCGCCGATGCGGTCGATCCGCGCCCCTTCGAAGCCGTACTCGGCAAATTCGTCGACGGCCGCCGCGAGCAGGACTCTGCGGGTGCGTGCGGTGTCCCAGGCCATGGTCCGAGCGTAGGACCCTCCAACTGTTCAGTTGGGTCGGACTGGCCGGATGTGCAGTACCGCGGAACCCCGGCCACGGCGGTCAGGAGGGGGCCTGATCCACCGCGGGCCGGGGTGTCGGAAGGGGCCCCGGAAAGGGGCCGCGGGTCGCTCAGATGGTGGCCGCGTCGATCACGAAGCGGTAGCGCACGTCGCTCGACAGCACCCGCTCGTAGGCCTCGTTGATCCGGTCGGCGCCGATCACCTCGATCTCCGCGCCGAGGCCGTGCTCGGCGCAGAAGTCGAGCATCTCCTGGGTCTCGCGGATACCGCCGATGCCGGAGCCCGCGAGGGTCTTGCGGCCGGCGATGACGGAGAAGAGGTTGAGCGACACCGGCTCCTCGGGAGCGCCCACGTTCACCAGCGCTCCGTCCGTCCGCAGGAGCCCCAGATAGGTGTCCAGCGGCAGCGGCGCCGACACCGTCGAGACGACGAGGTCGAACGTGCCCGCCAGCTGCTCGAAGGTCGCCTCGTCACTGGTCGCGTAGTAGTGGTCGGCACCGAGGCGCAGACCGTCGTCCTTCTTGCGCAGCGACTGGCTGAGAACGGTCACCTCGGCGCCCAGCGCGTGCGCGATCTTGACGCCCATGTGGCCGAGACCGCCGAGGCCGACGATGGCGACCTTCTTGCCCGGGCCGGCCTTCCAGTGCGCCAGCGGCGAGTAGAGGGTGATGCCGGCGCACAGCAGCGGGGCGGCGACGTCGAGCGAGAGGCCGTCCGGGATGCGCAGGGTGAACGCCTCGTCCACCACGATGTGGGTGGAGTAGCCGCCGTAGGTGGGCTCGCCGTTCTTGTCGAGGGCGTTGTACGTGCCGACGTTGCCGCCGGAGCAGTACTGCTCGAGTCCGGCCTTGCAGTTGTCGCACTCCCGGCAGGAGTCGACCATGCAGCCGACGCCCACCCGGTCGCCGACGGCGAACTTGGTGACGCCCGGGCCGGTCTTGGTGACGATCCCCGCGATCTCGTGTCCCGGGACCATCGGGAAGATGCCCTCGCCCCAGCCGTCACGGGCCTGGTGGATGTCGGAGTGGCAGATGCCCGCGTACTTGATCTCGATGAGCACGTCGTGCTCGCCCACCGGACGGCGCGGGATGGTCGTCCGCTCCAGCGGCGCCTTGGCGGCGGGAGCGGCGTATGCGGAAACAGTCGTGGTCATGGAGTCGACTGTGCCGAAGTACGCGGAACCTACCCAGCCCTCTGTTGTACCTACGTCCGGCGTGCGTACCACTGGCAGGGTCAGGCTGCGTGGGAAGGGTGGCGCGATACTGGTGAGCATGGACCAGCGCGCCGAACTCAGCGAATTCCTCCGCTCACGCCGCGCCCGGCTGCAGCCCGAGGACGTCGGCCTGCCGCAGCTGGGCCGCCGCCGGCGGGTACCGGGGCTCCGCCGCGAGGAGCTGGCGCAGCTCGCCGGGGTGTCCGTGGCGTACTACACCCGCCTGGAACAGGGCAACGGGCGCAATGTGTCCACCGAGGTGCTGGACGCGATCGGGCGGGCGCTGCGGCTGTCGGACGCCGAGCGCGACCACCTGAGCCATCTCGCGAAGCCGAAGCAGAAGAAGCACCGGCGGATGGGCAGGCCGCAGCAGCTGCGCCCGTCCGTGCAGCAGCTGATGGACGCCATGGAGGGCGTGCCCGCTTATGTGGTGGGGCGGCGGCTGGACATCCTGGGCTGGAACCGCACGGCCCGAGCGCTGTTCGGTGACTTCGCGGCCCTGTCCGCGAAGGACCGCAACATGGCCCGGATGGTCTTCCTCGACCCCAACGCCACGGATCTGTACATGGACTGGGAGTGCAAGGCGACCGAGGTGGTGAGCGTGCTGCGGATGTACGCGGGATGCTCGGCGGACGATCCGCAGCTGCCGGAGCTGATCGGCGATCTCTCGGTCAAGAGCGAGGAGTTCCGGCGGCTCTGGGCCGCGCACACGGTGCAGGACAAGGGCCACGGCGTGAAGCGCGTCCACCATCCGCTGGTCGGCGAGATGACGCTGTCGTACGAGACGCTGCGACTGCCGGACGATCACGATCTGTCGCTGGTCACCTACCACGCGGAGCCGGGCACGCGGTCGGCCGAGTCGCTGCGACTGCTGGCGGGCTGGGGCGTCGACGGCGAGGAGGACGACGCGCGGCTGCGGCCGGGACCCGCGGCGGGCGCCTAGGGCCTGTCCTCGCGGTCGCTCCGGCCCCCGCACACGCCGAAGGCGGGTCACCCCCGAAGGGTGACCCGCCTTCCGCTGTACGGCTCGGTGGCCGGTCGGATCAGGCCGCGGAGCCGGCCTGCCACTCCGCCCAGCTCATGTTCCAGCCGTTGAGGCCGTTGTCCGGCTTGATCGTCTTGTCCTTGGAGTTCTTGACGATTACGACGTCACCGACGATGGAGTTGTCGTACAGCCACGCGGCGGGCTGGTTCGGGTCGCCCGCGCCCTCGACATCGTTCAGGCCGACACAGCCGTGGCTGGTGTTGGCGCTGCCGAAGATCGAGTCGGCGCCCCAGTAGTTGCCGTGGATGAAGGTGCCCGACGTGGACAGCCGCATGGCGTGCGGGACGTTCTTGATGTCGTACTCGCCCTTGCCGTCGTCGTCCGTGAAGCCGACGGTCGCACCGTTCATCCGGGTCTCCTTGAACTTCTCGGAGATCACCATCTGACCGTTGTACGTGGGGTTCTCGGTGGAACCGGCGGAGATCGGGATCGTCTTGACGGTCTTGCCGTCCTGGGTGATCGTCATCGTCTTCGTCGCGGCGTCGACGGTGGAGACCTGGTTGCGGCCGATCTTGAAGGTGACCGTCTTCTGCTGGACGCCGAAGACTCCCTCGGCCCCCTCGACACCGTCGAGGTTCAGCTTCAGCGTGACGGTCGAGCCCTCCTGCCAGTACTGGTCCGGCCGGAAGTCCAGACGCTGGCCGTTGAACCAGTGACCGACGACCTCCTGGCCGCTGCTCGACTCCACGGTGATACCGGCCTGCACGGCCTTCTTGTCGGTGATCGCCTTGTTGAAGTTGATCGACACCGGCATGCCGACACCGACGGTGGAACCGTCCTCCGGCGTGAAGTTGCCGATGAAGCTGTTGGCGGGCGAGACCGTGGTGAAGGAGGAGTTCTCGTGGGCCTCCATGCCCTCGGAGTCCTTGGCGGAGGCGGAGATCTTGTACGTGGTGGAGCGCTCGAGCTGATCGTCCGGCTTCCAGCTCTTGCCGTCGGGGGCGAGCGTGCCCTTCACCGCGGCGCCGTCGGCGGTGGTCATCGTGACCTGCGTCAGCGTGCCCTCGCTGACGGTGACCTTGGCGTCGTCGTTGATGCCGGCGTTCGTCGCACCGTTCTTCGGGGAGATGGCTATTCGGGCCTTGGAGGCGTCCTTCGCCGCCGCCTCGTCGACCTGGGCCTGCGACTTCTTCGAGCCCTCGGCGCTACCGCCCTTGTCGCCGTCGCCACTGCATGCCGACAGCACCAGAACGCCGCCGAGCACCGCGGACGCGACCATGAGGGCCCTGCGCCGCTTGCTGTCCGTCATCACACGCTTCTCCATCGTTGCCGAATCGCCTGATCGCACTATTGGGGAAAACACCCAATCCGGGTTACCCGGTTCCACATCCCCAACCGATGTGGGGAACACCACTCATCGACGCAGCCGCAGCGGTGCCGGTTGCAGTCCCGCGGCATCCGTCCGGCCGGGCCCCGGCCCGTGGAACCGGGGCTCTGGCCGGCCGGTCCGGAAAACTGCCGGTCCAGCAGGCTACGGGCGTCCGCCGCCGGCGTCCACGTCGTCCGGTTCACCGGCGTCGTCGGCATCTTCGGCGGCGTCGTACTCTCCATCTTCCTCGTCGAGGTCCCACTCCTCGGCATCGGGGTCGTACTCGATCTGCTCGCTGGTCCAGGACGCCTGCGCCAGTTCGACGCCGGGAACGTCGCCGACCAGGTCGAACGGGTCCACGAGATACGCGACGGCCTCGGCCTCGTCCTCGCGCACCGCCGACTCCGCGTGTGCGCGCTCCTCCTCGGGCATGTACTCGTCCGAGGCGATCCGCTCCAGCGCGGCGCCGGTCAGTGATGCGGGTTCCCCGATCTCCAGCACCAATTCCACCCGCAGGCGCACATACCGTGATGTCTCAGAAGTGGTCATACGACGGAGAGTAGGGCTCCCGGCTGCCCGGCTTTCCCACGACCCGCTGCTTTCACTAGCATCAGCGCACCGGCCAATTCGAGGATGCCTCAAGGGGGATCGAGTCCGTGTCCGTCGCACGTCGACCGCTTCTGACCGCCACTGCCGCTGGGACCCTGCTCTGCGCGCTGTGGTTCGTTCCGTCAGCGAACGCCACTGCCGAGCGGGAGGGCGTGGACAGACAGCAGACCGGTGCGGCGGCGACGCCCCAGGACCTGAAACTCGCCGACACGGGCACCTTCGACACCACGCCGTACATCATCGGCGGCACGACGTTCCTGGGACTCGGCGTGGGCTTCGTGACCTACTCCATACGCCGGAGCGCCACCGGCGCGACGGGCGCAACAACCGCGCTGTGAAAGCCGGATGACCCGGGGCGCCGCCCCGGGTCATCGTGAGCCTCGTGCCGGGCTCGTGGTCAGGCCAGCGGCCCCGTCACCGGTTCCACGGCGGCGATGAGCCCGCCGTCGCGGACGAAGACGTCCGCCGCCTCCAGGTCGGGGGCGAGGAAACGATCCGGCCCGGGCCCCTGGACACCTGCCGCGCGCAGCGCCTCGATGGCGGCCTGCGAGGCGGGCGCGGGGGTCAGACCGTGCCGCAGCTCGATACCGCGGGTGGCCGCGTAGAGCTCGACGGCGATGATCCGGTTCAGGTTGCCGACCGCGGTGCGCAGCTTGCGCGCCGCCGACCAGCCCATGGACACATGGTCCTCCTGCATCGCGGAGGACGGGATCGAGTCGGCGGACGCGGGGACCGCGAGCCGCTTCATCTCGCTGACCAGGGCGGCCTGCGTGTACTGGGCGATCATCAGGCCCGAGTCCACGCCGGCGTCGTCGGCGAGGAACGGCGGCAGCCCGTGGCTGCGGTTCTTGTCGAGCAGCCGGTCGGTGCGGCGCTCGGCGATGGAGCCGAGGTCCGCGGCGACGATGGCGAGGAAGTCGAGGACGTAGGCCACGGGCGCGCCGTGGAAGTTGCCGTTGGACTCCACGCGGCCGTCGGGCAGGACGACCGGGTTGTCGACGGCGGAGGCGAGTTCGCGCTCGGCGACCAGGCGGGCGTGCGCGAGGGTGTCCCGCCCGGCGCCCGCGACCTGCGGGGCGCAGCGCACGGAGTAGGCGTCCTGGACCCGGGGCGCCTCGTCGTGCTGGAAGTGGCCGACGAGTCCGGAGCCCTTGAGCACGGCGCTCATGTTGGCGGCGGAGACGCCCTGGCCCGGGTGCGGGCGGATGGCGTGCAGCTCGGGGGCGAGCACCTTGTCGGTGCCGAGGAGCGCCTCCAGCGAGAGCGCGGCGGTGATGTCGGCCGAGGTGTAGAGGCGCTGGAGGTCGGCGAGCGCCATGACCAGCATGCCGAGCATGCCGTCGGTGCCGTTCAGGAGGGCGAGGCCCTCCTTCTCGCGGAGTTCGACGGGTGCGATGCCGTGCTCGGCGAGCAGCTCGCCCGCGGGACGCACCACGCCGTCGGGCCCCTCCGCGTCGCCCTCGCCCATGAGGGTCAGGGCGCAGTGGGACAGCGGCGCGAGGTCGCCGGAGCAGCCGAGGGAGCCGTACTCGTGCACGACGGGCGTGATCCCGGCGTTCAGCACGTCCGCCATGGTCTGGGCGACCTCGGGGCGTACGCCGGTGTGCCCGGAGCAGACGGTCTTCAGCCGCAGGAACATCAGCGCGCGGACGACCTCGCGCTCGACGCGCGGGCCCATGCCGGCGGCGTGCGAGCGCACGATGTTGCGCTGGAGCTGGGCGCGGAGTTCATGGCTGATGTGCCGGCTGGCGAGTGCGCCGAAGCCGGTGGAGACCCCGTAGACGGGCTCGGGCTTGGCGGCCAGGGTGTCCACGACGGCGCGGGCGGCGGCGAGGGCGGCCTGTGCCTCGGCGGAGATCTCGATACGGGCGCCCAGGCGGGCCACGGCGACGACGTCATCGGCGGTGGTACCGGACGTCCCCACCACGACGGTATGCATATCCATATTCAGCAGCGTACGGATTGAATCGCAACCTGTCACTAGTGGTGGGCGGGTGGGCCCCTTACTCCCCCAGCACCCCACCGGCGCCCCCACGAGCCGCACGCCCCCCGCGCGGCGAGGGCCCACGCCCTACGGCTCGCTCCAGGGCTCCTCGACCTCTTCCGGCCGCACCCCCCGGAAACGGCGGCGGTCCTGGTGCGAGCGCGGCGGGGCGTCCGCGAGGCGCAGCACCGTGCCGTCGCGGCCCGCCACCACCGGCTTCGGCGAGCGGGCCGCCTTCGCCCGGTACTGGGCCGCGTCCGCCAGCCGGAACAGCCGGCGGCCCGAGCGGACGTGCCCGATCGGGTCGCCGGTCGACGCGACCCCGCACGCCACTCCTTCGCCGAGCTCCAACTCGGCCGCGCGGACGCAGAGTTCGTCGGCCACCCGGACCACCTCGTCGGACGAGGGCCCGACCGCGACGAGGCAGAACTCGTCGCCGCCGAGCCGGGCCGCGAGCGCCCCGGGCAGCATGGCGCCGCACAGTGACAGGACCGAACCGAATCGTTCCAGCAGCCGGTCGCCGACCGCGTGACCGTGCGTGTCGTTGACCCGCTTGAGGCCGTTCAGGTCACAGACCACCAGGCTGACGACGGAATCGTCCTCGCGGTGGCGCTCCAGCGCCTCGTCGAGACGGGTGTCGACGGCACGGC
The DNA here is from genome assembly GCF_042714725.1 of Streptomyces sp. NPDC058685. Lineage (NCBI taxonomy): Bacteria > Bacillati > Actinomycetota > Actinomycetes > Kitasatosporales > Streptomycetaceae > Streptomyces > Streptomyces sp. NPDC058685. Next base: position 333,145 of record NZ_JBHXSL010000001.1, on the reverse strand, counting down.
GGTTGGCGAGACCGGTCAGCGGGTCGGTGAAGGCGAGGCGGCGGACCTCTTCGAGCCGCTCGGTCTGGGCGATCCCGGCGGCGATCACGGAGGCGAGGACGGTCGCGAAGTCGGCGTCGTGGCGGTCGAAGACGGCGACGCCGAGCGGACGGGCGACATAGAGCTCGCCCCAGGCCCGGCCGTGCAGCACTATCGGCGCCACGACGCAGCAGCCGCGGCGGCGCCGGCGCAGGGCCGCCACCCTCTGGTGGCAGTAGCCGTGCTCCGGCGTCGCCGGGCCGTCCACGGTCTCCACCCAGGCGTCCGGCTCACCGCCGCCCGCCCACTGCTCGTGCAGGAACTCCGTGATCTCGGGAAAGCGGTTGACGGGATAGGTCTCCGACTCGGGGAACTCCTCCTCGCCGACGGCCCGTTCACCCGCGTTCACGAGCACCTTGAGCCGCCCGAGCTCCCGCTCCCACACGGACAGCGCCGCGAAGGAGCCCGCCAGCGCGGAACACGCGCCCAGCGCCGCCGCACGCCACGACTCGCGCGGGGTGTGCGCGGCAGCCATCGCCTGCGCCAGCGCCACCACCGCTCGCAACCGCCGATCCTCAGCCATCAACCCAGCTTAGGGAGGTTTGGGAGGATTTGATCAGTTGGAGTGCGCCGAGATTCTCCGGGTCACTCGCCGGGCCACTGCGGCTTCCGCTTCTCGTTGAAGGCGGCGACGCCCTCGGCCCGGTCCCCGGAGAAGGCGACCGAGCGCCAGGCCGCGTCCTCGACCTCCAGTCCGGCACGCAGATCGAGCCCCTGCCCGAGGCGCAGGGCCCGCTTGGCGGCGCGCAGCCCCACGGGCGAGTTCGCGGCGATCCGGGCGGCGAGGGCGAGCGCCTCGGTGCGGGCGTCCTCCGCGAGCTGGTCGACGAGCCCCAACTCCCGGGCCTCCGCCGCCTCTACACGCCGTGCGGAGAACACCAGCTCGGCGGCGCGGGCGGCCCCCACCCGGCGCGGCAGCAGCTGCGTACCGCCGCCGCCGGGGATGACGCCCACGGACACCTCGGGCAGGCCCACGACCGCGGTCGCGTCGGCGACGATCAGATCGCAGGCCAGAGCCAGCTCGAACCCTCCGCCGAGCGCGTATCCGTGTACCGCGGCGACCGTGGGCATCGGCAGCTCCAGCACGCCGGTGTACGCGGCGCGGGCGGTCGGCCGCTGCCGGACCAGCTCGGCGTCCGAGAAGGAGTTGCGCTCCTTCAGGTCGGCGCCGACGCAGAAGGCGCGGTCGTTCGAGGAGGTGACCACGGTGACGCGGACGTCCCGGTCGGCGGCGAGGGCGTCACAGGCGGCGGCGAGCGAGCGCGCCATCTCCGTGGAGACGGCGTTCATCGCCTTGGGCCGGTCGAGGACGAGCTCGGCGACGTGCTGGTGCGTGCGGACGAGGACGAATTCTCCGAACCGCTGCTCGGACTCGGACATGAGGACCCTCCCGGTTAACGACGGTTCACCGGATCATAGGCCCGCGGCGTTCCCGGCCGTGCGGGGCCCGGGTCCCTGGGGCCCGGGAGGCTCACTGCGGGCGACGGGAGAGCAGCCAGGGCTCGACGACGCCCAGACCGCGGACCGGCCGCTGCCACATCGGCTGGAGCGCGAAACGGTACGAGGGCGGCTCCCGGCCCTCCTTCTCGGCCTTCGTCGCCTCCTCCGCAGCCTCGGCCTCCGACGCCGGCGCCTCGCCGGTCCGCACCAGCTCCTCGGCGAACGCCCCGTCCACCAGTACGGCGTCCTTCGGCGCTATCGAGGTGAGCCGGCTCGCCAGATTGACCGTGGTGCCGAAGACATCGCCCATCCGCGTCGTGACCGTGCCGAAAGCGATGCCGACGCGCAGCGCCGGCATCGACTCGTCGTGGGTCATCGTCTCGATGAGCCGCAGGGCGATCTCCGCGGCCGTGCCGGCTTCGTCCGCCGCGTACAGGACCTCGTCACCCAGCGTCTTGATCAGCCGGCCGCCGTGGGCGGCCACCAGGTCGGCGGACGTGGTCTCGAACGCCTCGACCAGCTCGCCCAGTTCCTCTTCCTCCAGGCGTCGCGTCAGCCGGGTGAAGCCGACGAGGTCCGCGAAGCCGACCGCGAGCCTGCGGTCGACCATCTCCTCGTCGTCCGCGGCCTGGACGACCCGTCCGGTGGCCGCGGCCAGCTGTCGTCGCCAGACGTAGATCAGGAACTCCTCCAGCTCCGGCAGGAGCAGCTCCACCAGGGGATAGGTGACTTCCGTCCGCGTCATCCCGGGCTCGGGAGGCTCGGTGAGGCCCTCCAGGAAGGAATCGATCTGCCATTCGGCCAGCCGGGCGGTGGTCTGCCCGGTGGAGCGCGCCACCTGGACCGCCATGGGCTCGCTCAGCAGGCCGGCCTCGACGAGACCGGCGAGCCTGCGCAGCGCGAGGACGTCCGCCTCCGTGAGCGCCTTGGCCTGGCCGATGTCCGCGAAGCCCATCGCCCGCCAGAAACGGGAGGCGAGCTCCATGGAGACGCCCGCGGTACGCGCCGCCTGGAAAGGGGTGTAGCGCCGTTCGGCGCCGAGGATCAGCTGTTCCAGCCGGATGGCCAGGGGATCGTCGGTCGGTTCGACCGTGTGGTCGACGGCGTGGTGGGGCGTGGGATGCACTGCCCCGGAACTGCCGGATGCCGCGTTGCCGGCCCCGGCGGCGGACTCGGGAGAACCTGACTCGAAATCGCCCGCCCCGGACCCCCCGGACTCGGAACCGGAGCCGGAATCGTCCGCGCCGGAAGTGGTGTCGTCGACGGTCACCAGCCGCCTCCTGCCCGTTCCCTGCGCACTGTCCTGCCGATCTGTCGCTCGATCGCCTCAACGATACGGCAGGTGTGCCCTGGCTCACGTCCGAGTGGCCCGGCTGGTTCAGCGGCGCGACGCACCGGCTCAGCCGGCCGGCCGCAGGTGCACGATGTCGCCCGCGCCGACCGTCTCCCGGGTGCCGTCGCCGGTGGCCAGAACCAGCCGTCCGGCGCCGTCCAGGGCGATGGCCTCACCGGTCACCGAACGGTCCCCGGGCAGCTCCGCGCGGACCCTGCGGCCCAGCGTGGCGCAGCCCGCCGCGTACGCCTCCTGCACTCCCGAGAGTCCCGCGTCGCCGCCGGCTTCGCGCCACTTGCCGTACCACTGCTCCAGGGAGCGCAGGACGGCCCGCAGCAGCGTGTCACGGTCCGTGGAGACGGCGTTGGCCAGCCCGAGGGAGCCCGCCGACGGCACGGGCAGCTCCTCCTCACGGAGCGTGACATTGATCCCCATGCCGATCACCACGCCGCCGTCGCCCGCACGCTCCGCGAGGATCCCGCCGGTCTTGCGTTCCTCGCCACCCACAGTCACCAGGAGGTCGTTGGGCCACTTGAGGGACATGTCCACCCCGGCGGCCCGGCTGAGCCCCGTCGCGACGGCCACTCCGGTGAGCAGCGGAAGCCATCCGTAGCGCTCCACGGGCACCTGGGGGCCGGGGCGCAGCAGCACGGACAGGAAGAGTCCCGAGCGGGCGGGCGCGGTCCAGCTGCGGTCCAGGCGGCCCCTCCCGGCGGTCTGCTCCTCGGCGACGAGTACGGCCCCTTCCTGCAGGGAGCCCGCTTTCGCCGCCAGATCCGAGTTGGTCGACCCGGTGGCGGGCACGATGTCGAACGAAGTCCACAGCCCGCCCGGCTGCAGCAGGGCGCGGCGCAGCGCGGAGGCGTTCAGCGGCGGCCGGTCCAGGTCGGACCAGCGGCTCCCGGGCGCATTCTCAAACGTCATGCAAGCCAGGTTAGGTGTGGTAAACGACGCACTGCCGAACGGTATCCACGCCGATACGCTACGAGTCAGTAGCCAACGACCCCGTGATCAGCCAGGGAGCCGCATCCCGATGTCCGAGCCGGAACAGATCGCCAGCTCCAGCAGTCCCAGCAGCCACACCACCGCGGGCAAGATCGCGGACCTGCAGCGCCGCATCGAGGAGGCGACGCACGCCGGCTCCGCCCGCGCGGTGGAAAAGCAGCATGCCAAGGGCAAGTTGACGGCCCGTGAGCGGGTCGATCTGCTGCTGGACGAGGATTCGTTCGTGGAGTTCGACGAGTTCGCCCGGCACCGCTCCACCAGTTTCGGCCTGGAGGAGACCCGTCCGTACGGTGACGGAGTGGTCACCGGCTACGGCACGGTCGACGGCCGCCCGGTCGCCGTGTTCTCGCAGGACTTCACCGTCTTCGGCGGTGCGCTCGGCGAGGTCTACGGCCAGAAGATCATCAAGGTCATGGACTTCGCCCTGAAGACCGGCTGCCCGGTCATCGGGATCAACGACTCCGGCGGCGCCCGCATCCAGGAGGGCGTCAGCGCGCTCGGCATGTACGGCGAGATCTTCCGCCGCAACACCCACGCCTCCGGCGTGATCCCGCAGATCTCGCTGGTCGTCGGACCGTGCGCCGGCGGCGCCGTGTACTCCCCCGCGATCACCGACTTCACGGTGATGGTCGACCAGACCTCGCACATGTTCATCACGGGCCCGGACGTCATCAAGACCGTGACCGGTGAGGACGTCGGCTTCGAGGCCCTCGGCGGCGCCCGTACGCACAACAGCACCTCCGGCGTCGCGCACCACATGGCGGGCGACGAGAAGGACGCCATCGAGTACGTCAAGTCCCTGCTGTCGTACCTGCCGTCCAACAACCTCTCCGAGCCGCCGGCCTTCCCCGAGGAGGCCGACCTCGCGACGAACGACGAGGACCGCGAGCTCGACGTCCTCATCCCGGACTCGGCGAACCAGCCGTACGACATGCACACCGTCATCGAACACGTGCTGGACGAGGGCGAGTTCCTGGAGACCCAGGCGATGTTCGCGCCGAACATCCTCACCGGGTTCGGCCGGGTCGAGGGCTTCCCGGTGGGCATCGTGGCGAACCAGCCGATGCAGTTCGCCGGCTGTCTCGACATCAACGCCTCCGAGAAGGCCGCCCGTTTCGTGCGCACCTGCGACGCGTTCAACGTGCCGGTGCTGACCTTCGTCGACGTCCCCGGCTTCCTGCCCGGTGTCGACCAGGAGTACGGCGGCATCATCCGCCGCGGCGCCAAGCTGATCTACGCGTACGCGGAGGCCACCGTCCCGCTGATCACGGTGATCACGCGGAAGGCGTTCGGCGGCGCGTACGACGTCATGGGCTCCAAGCACCTGGGCGCCGACCTGAACCTCGCCTGGCCGACCGCGCAGATCGCCGTGATGGGCGCGCAGGGCGCGGTGAACATCCTCCACCGCCGCACGATCGCGGCCGCCGGCGACGAGGCGGCCCAGGAGGCCGCGCGCGCCCGGCTGATCGAGGAGTACGAGGACGCGCTGCTCAACCCCTACACGGCGGCCGAGCGCGGCTACATCGATGCCGTGGTCATGCCGTCGGACACCCGGTCGCAGGTCGTGAAGGGACTGCGTCAACTGCGCACCAAGCGGGAGAACCTCCCGCCGAAGAAGCACGGCAACATCCCCCTCTAGGAAGGGACCTGACGATGATCAAGGTCGTACGAGGAAACCCGACCCCCGAGGAACTGGCCGCCGCCCTGGCGGTGGTCCGGGCCCGCGCCGCGGCGTCGGCCTCAGCACCGGAGGGTGACGTGGCGCCGGCCGAGCAGTGGTCGGACCCGGCGAGGATCGCCCGCAGCCGCCGTCCGCTGCCCGGTCCGCGGGCGTGGGCCCGCACCTTCTGGCCGGTCTGACCGGGGCTCCCGGCTCACCGGGACCGTGACAGCACCCCGGCTGCCTCCGCCGCCATGCGGAGGTAGCCGGCGTCGTTGGGGTGCAGCGCGTCGCCGTGGTCGTAGACAGGGGCGAGCCGGTCCGGGTCCGCCGGATCGGCCAGCGCCCGGTCGAGGTCGACGACGGCGTCGAACTCCCCCGACGTACGGATCCAGCGGTTGACCGCGTCGCTGACGCGCGCCGAGTGCGGCCCCCAGTGGTCGGAGCCCTTCAGCGGCAGCAGCGTCGCGCCCACGATCTCCACCCCGCGGGTGTGGGCCTGCCGTATCAGCTCGCGGTACCCGGCGATCAGCTCGGCCGCCGGCACGACCGGGGCGGGCTTGTACGTGGGCTGGTCCTCCGCCTCGCTGAAGCCGATGTCGTTGAGGCCCTGGAGCAGGACGACGGTGGAGACGCCGGGCTGGTCGAGGGCGTCACGGCGGAAGCGCGCGGTGGCCCGCTCGCCGTACCAGGCGGAGTCGTTGAGGACGAGATTGCCGCCGATGCCCGCGTTGAGGACGGGCCGGCCGACGCGTTCGGCGAGGGCGTCGGACCAGCGCCGGTCGGCGCCCGGCGTGGACCCGAAGCCGTCGGTGACGGAGTCGCCGAAGAGCACGATGCCGCCGCCGTGGGCGGGCCGCGCGTTGCCCGCCACCTCGACGCCGGAGAGGTAGTACCAGGACTGCGTGACCTCGGTGAAGCGGGCGCCCGAGGTGTCCGCGCGGCGGTCCCCGGCGGCGCGGTACGTGTCGGTCCAGCCCTGGGCGTGGAAGGTCGCGGGCCCCGTGGTGCCGGCGAAGTACAGCGTCACGGTGACCGGCTCCAGCGACGTCAGCGGCAACCGGGCCGCGTCGCTGCGCAGTTCGCCGTGCGCGGGAATCGAGACCGAGCGGCTGCCGCCGAAGGTGAGAGTGCGCACCGAGCCGGGCCGCACCGACGCGCCCCCGCCCGCGCGGGCGACGGTGGCACCCGTGAGGTGCAGCGGGGAGGTGCCGTAGGCGTTGGACAGCCGGATTCTGATCCGGTCGCCGCCCGCGGTGACCCGGACGACCTGGCGGACGGTCTGCCGGGAGAAGCCCTCCTGGGACCAGTTCGGCGTGAAGCCGGTACTGGGGGCTTGCGGCGAGGCGGCCCAGGCCGCCGTCCAGTGGGGGTGACGGGTGTCGTCGCGGGTGGGCGCCGCGGCCCGGGCGTCCGTGCCGGCGACGAGGCCGAGCCCCACGGCGACGGCGGCGAGCGGGGCGACGGCACGGCGCAGATACCGGTGCATGGCGGTGCTCCTTCCCGATCCCGAGCCCTAACGGGTCGAGAGTTCCATTAAGCGATGAGGCAAAGGTAGCACCATGGGGAGTCCTAATGGAACAGCAAGCCCATTTAGGGCTGGGGCGGGCCGGCGGGGTCATCATGAACGATTCGCCCGTACCCAGGCCGTTGAGTATCCGTACTCAGGCGCCGGAGGGCCGTCCGGCCGCAGGATCGGAAGCATGCTGTGGTCCGACCCGGAGAACGAACCCCCCGAGGAACTGCGCCAGACCCAGGCGATGATGCGCCGCGTCGGTCTGGTGCTGGCGTTGGCCATGGTGCTTGCGATGTTTGTGGTCGGCCTGCACTGAGCGCCGCCTACGATGGCGCCATGACCGTCCAAGCCCCCCGCCTTGTTCTGGCCTCCGCCTCCCCCGCCCGCCTGAATCTGCTGCGCCAGGCCGGGCTCGCGCCCGAGGTGATCGTCAGCGGTGTCGACGAGGACGCCCTGAGCGCCCCGACCCCCGCCGAACTCGCCCTCGTACTCGCCGAGGCCAAGGCGGCCGTCGTCGCCGCGCGCCCCGAAGCCGCCGGCGCCCTGGTCATCGGCTGCGACTCGGTCCTCGAACTCGGCGGCGAGGCCCTCGGCAAACCCGTCGACGAGGAAGAGGCCACGGCCCGCTGGAAGGCGATGCGCGGACGCTCGGGCGTGCTGCAGACCGGTCACTGCGTCACCGACACCACGACGGGCCGGATCGCGTCCGCCACCGCGTCGACCACGGTCCGCTTCGGTGAACCGTCGGACGCCGAGGTCGCCGCGTACGTGGCGAGCGGCGAACCGCTGCACGTGGCGGGCGCGTTCACCCTCGACGGCCGCTCGGCGCCGTTCATCGAGGGGATCGAGGGCGACCACAGCAACGTCATCGGCCTGTCCCTGCCACTGCTGCGCGGGCTGCTGGCCGAACTGGGCTACTCGATCACGGACCTGTGGGCCTGATCGGACCCCGCATCCTCACGGCCGGACCCGGACCCCGACCGGCCGGCCCCCGGAGCCGCACTGCCCGGGCGCCCCGAAGACGCCCGCGGCGGCCGCCGGTGAACGAGCCTGACACCCCCTGACAGAGGCGTGCCGGTCCTGACGGATCCCGCCAGGACTGACAGGTCCGCCGGCCGGTGTCAGGCCGGCGCGGCACCGTTCGTCGGCGCGGGCCCGGCCTGCGGCGCCGGCTTCGCGTCACGCGGTGTGCGCTCCCTGCCGAAGAAGACCAGCACCATCACGATCAGCGCGAGCACGACCATCATGAACGCGAAGGCGGACCAGCCCACCAGCCCCACGGTCAGCGCGCCGAGCACGCCGTGCGTCACCGCCGCGGTGATCAGCAGGATGCGCCCGAAGCGCCCCGGCGCCCGGTCGCGCACCCCGGCCACCAGGGCCACGACGGCGCAGGCCGCCAGGTAGAGGCCGAACACGATCCCCATCGCCCAGGTGCCGGTGACCATCGCGTCCGGGTCCATCCCCGCGAGGGACATGTCCTGACCGTCCACGAACGTGGCGAGGATGCCGTTGACGACGACGAAGCCCACGGCCTCCATCAGCAGTACAGCCGCGGCCACCACGGCCACCGTTCTGCGCATCACGGCGCCCCCAACCCTCAGTTACCGGAAGTACGTACGACAGCGCGAACGCTACTAACGGGTAAATGGCAGGACAAGGGTCTCGGCACGCTCGGTCGCGCGGCAAAGAATCATTCGCCCATTCGTAGGGACTCCACAAAGAAACCCGTTCGGCCGCTGGCTCCACGAACAGAGACCTGCGCCACACAAGAGGGCTACTGTGCGAGGAGGAAACCCGTCGTACCGTGGTGCGACAAGGGATTTCGCGACTGGGGCGAGCCTCGAATCACGCTCCGTGTGGGCAAGCTCACCATTGGGGACGGGTCGAAAGGCCGTGTCGGCTGTCCCTAAACTCAGCTTGTTTCAAGGAGGGAGCCATCGTGCGCAAGGTGCTCATCGCCAACCGAGGCGAAATCGCTGTCCGTGTTGCCCGGGCCTGCCGGGACGCCGGGATCGCGAGCGTAGCCGTCTACGCCGATCCGGACCGGGACGCTCTGCACGTCCGCGCGGCAGACGAAGCGTTCGCCCTGGGCGGTGACACTCCGGCAGCCAGCTATCTGGACATGGCCAAGGTCCTTCAGGCCGCGAAGGACTCCGGTGCGGACGCCATCCATCCTGGATACGGCTTCCTCTCCGAGAACGCCGAGTTCGCGCAGGCAGTGCTGGACGCCGGGCTGACCTGGATCGGCCCGCCGCCGCAGGCGATCCGCGATCTGGGTGACAAGGTCGCCGCCCGTCACATCGCTCAGCGCGCCGGCGCTCCGCTGGTGGCCGGCACGCCCGACCCGGTCTCCGGCGCCGACGAGGTCGTCGCGTTCGCCAAGGAGCACGGCCTGCCGATCGCGATCAAGGCCGCCTTCGGCGGCGGCGGTCGCGGTCTGAAGGTCGCCCGCACTTTGGAAGAGGTGCCGGAGCTGTACGACTCCGCGGTCCGCGAGGCGGTCGCCGCCTTCGGTCGCGGCGAGTGCTTCGTCGAGCGTTACCTGGACAAGCCGCGGCACGTCGAGACCCAGTGCCTGGCCGACCAGCACGGCAACGTCGTGGTCGTCTCGACCCGTGACTGCTCGCTCCAGCGCCGCCACCAGAAGCTGGTGGAGGAGGCGCCCGCGCCGTTCCTGACGGACGAGCAGAACGCCGAGCTGTACGCCGCGTCGAAGGCCATCCTCAAGGAGGCCGGCTACGTCGGCGCCGGCACGGTGGAGTTCCTCGTCGGTGTCGACGGCACGATCTCCTTCCTGGAGGTCAACACCCGTCTCCAGGTCGAGCACCCGGTCACCGAAGAGGTCACCGGCATCGACCTGGTGCGCGAGATGTTCCGCGTCGCCGACGGCGAGGAGCTCGGCTACGGCGACCCGGAGGTGCGCGGCCACTCCTTCGAGTTCCGCATCAACGGCGAGGACCCGGGCCGGGGCTTCCTGCCCGCACCCGGCACGGTGACCACCTTCGCCCCGCCCTCGGGCCCCGGTGTCCGCCTGGACGCGGGTGTGGAGTCCGGCAGCGTGATCGGCCCGGCGTGGGACTCCCTGCTGGCCAAGCTGATCGTCTCCGGCGCCAGCCGTGAGCAGGCGCTCCAGCGTGCCGCGCGTGCGCTGGACGAGTTCACGGTGGAAGGCATGGCCACGGCCATCCCGTTCCACCGTGCGGTCGTCCGCGACCCGGCGTTCACGAGCGACCCGTTCCGCGTCCACACCCGCTGGATCGAGACCGAGTTCGTCAACGAGATCCCCGCGTTCGCCGCCCCGGCGGAGGCCGAGGTCGAGGACGAGCCGGGCCGCGAGACGGTCGTCGTCGAGGTCGGCGGGAAGCGCCTCGAAGTCTCGCTGCCGGTCTCCCTCGGCATGTCGCTGGCCCGCACCGGTCTGGCCGCGGGCGCCAAGCCCAAGCGCCGTGCCGCGAAGAAGTCCGCGTCCGCCGCCTCCGGCGACACCCTCGCGTCCCCGATGCAGGGCACGATCGTCAAGATCGCGGTCGAGGAGGGCCAGGAGGTCAAGGAGGGCGACCTGATCGTCGTCCTGGAGGCCATGAAGATGGAGCAGCCCCTGAACGCGCACCGCGCGGGCACCATCAAGGGCCTCGCCGCCGAGGTCGGAGCCTCCGTCTCGTCCGGCGCGGCCATCTGCGAGATCAAGGACTGACGTCCCGTAGTACACAGGTGCGGATCCCGCCCCGCCGAGTCCCCGGACCGGCGGGGCGGTCCCGTCTCCGCACCCGGGAAGCCGCCGGCCGCTCGGTGGCATCCTGGAGACCGGTGCGGCCCAGGGAGGACGGCACGATGACCACGAGTACGACAGCGGCCTCGGCACGGCCGAGGCGGGCGGACGCGCGCCGGAACTACGAACGGCTGCTCGGCGAGGCCCGTGCCGCCTTCGCCGAGCACGGCACCGACGCCTCGCTGGAGGAGATCGCCCGCCGGTCGGGGGTCGGAATCGGCACGCTGTACCGGCACTTCCCCAACCGTCACGCGATGATGAACGCGGTCTTCCAGGACGCGCTCGCGTCACTGCTGGAGCGCTCCCGCGAACTGGCCGGCGCGGAGCGGCCGTGCACGGCGCTGGTGGAGTGGCTGCGCGCCATCATCACTCATGCGGGTGAGTACCGGGGCCTCTCCAGGGCGCTCATGTCGGCGTCCCACGACCGGAGTTCGGCACTCTCGCAGTCCTGTGAGCCACTGCGCGAGGCGGGCAACGAATTGCTGGTACGGGCGCAGGAGAGCGGCGCCGTGCGCCCGGACGTCTCGATCGCGGATCTGATGCAGCTGACCAACGCGATCGCGCTGGCAGCGGAGCAGACACCCGACGACCCCGAACTGGCGGACCGGCTCCTGCTGCTCACCCTGAAGGGCCTGCGGCCGGAGCGCCCGTAGTACGCCGGACTCGTGCACCGACCTCGGGGCCGGGCTCGGGCGCCGGACACGGCCCGCGCACGGAAGGCCTACCGGCGGCGGAGGTCCGCCACCCTCGCCGCCCGCTCCACACCGGGGTCGGGCGCGAGCGCTCCGGCCGCGCTGCGCAGCTGATGCCCCGGCCCGCCGCGGGTGCGGCGCTGTCCCGGGAGCGGCACATCACGGCGGGGCGGGCGGCCGGGGGCCGTCTCGGCGGCCCCTGCCGCACCGGCCACGGCGATCTGCACCCCCTGGTCGGCGAGCGCCTGGAGCTCGGTGGCCGCGCGGTCGTCATGGGCCGGCGGCTCGTCCGTGACCAGCCTGGTGATCACGTCCGTCGGCACGGTCTGGAACATGGTGTCGGTGCCCAGCTTGGTGTGGTCCGCGAGGACCACCACCTCGGCGGCGGCCTGCACCAGCGCCCGGTCGACGCTCGCGGAGAGCATGTTGGAGGTGGACAGACCGCGCTCGGCGGTGAGCCCGCTCCCGGACAGGAAGGCACGGGAGACCCGCAGTCCCTGGAGCGACTGTTCCGCCCCACTGCCGACCAGCGCGTAGTTCGAGCCACGCAGGGTCCCGCCGGTCATGACGACCTCGACGCGGTTGGCATGGGCCAGCGCCTGGGCGACCAGCAGGGAGTTGGTGACGACGGTCAGCCCCGGAACACGCGCGAGCCGGCGGGCCAGCTCCTGCGTGGTCGTACCGGCGCCGACGACGATGGCCTCGCCTTCTTCGACGAGGCCCGCGGCGAGGTCGGCGATGGCCGTCTTCTCCGCGGTGGCGGACAGGGATTTCTGCGGGAAGCCGGACTCTCTGGTGAATCCACCCGGCAGTACCGCACCGCCGTGGCGGCGGTCGAGGAGTCCTTCTGCCTCCAGCGCCCGCACGTCCCGACGTACGGTCACTTCGGAGGTCTGGACGACGCGGGCGAGCTCACGGAGCGACACGGCTCCGTTGGCGCGCACCATTTCGAGGATCAATTGGCGACGTTCTGCAGCGAACACGAAACTGACAGTAACCCCACCGGCCGATAGTTTTCAGCACTATGCGCCGAATAGCAGAAGTTGCCCAAATCGGAGTTCGGCAAGTGGTATAGGCGGAGCAGAAGTTGACCGCCGGTGCGCCAAGTGCCCGGGGTTCTTCGGATTTACGCCTCGCCGGCCGTCTTCCGGGTGTGCAACTGGCGTGCCACCTCCGCGATCGACCCCGACAGAGAGGGGTACACGGTGAAAGCGTTTGCGATCTGTTCGACCGTCAGATTGTTGTCGACCGCGATCGAGATGGGATGGATGAGCTCGCTCGCACGCGGCGCCACCACACAGCCGCCGACCACGATGCCCGTGCCCGGACGGCAGAAGATCTTGACGAAACCGTCGCGGATGCCCTGCATCTTCGCGCGCGGGTTGCGCAGCAGCGGGAGTTTCACCGAACGGGCGTCGATCTTGCCCGCGTCCACGTCGGCCTGCGTGTAGCCGACGGTCGCGATCTCCGGGTCGGTGAAGACGTTCGACGAGACCGTCTTGAGGTTGAGGGGCTGCACCGCGTCACCGAGGAAGTGGTACATCGCGATCCGGCCCTGCATGGCGGCGACCGAGGCGAGCGCGAAGACGCCGGTGACGTCACCGGCCGCGTACACGCCCGGGGCACTGGTGCGCGAGACCTTGTCGGTCCAGATGTGTCCCGAGTCCCTGAGCCGTACGCCCGCGTCCTCCAGGCCCATGCCCGCGGAGTTGGGGATCGCGCCGACCGCCATCAGACAGTGCGAGCCGGAGATGACCCGGCCGTCGGAGAGCGTGACCTCGACCCGGTCGCCGACGCGCTTCGCGGACTCGGCGCGGGAGCGGGCCATGACGTTCATGCCGCGGCGGCGGAAGACGTCCTCGAGGACCGCGGCGGCGTCCGGGTCCTCACCGGGCAGCACGCGGTCGCGGGAGGAGACGAGGGTGACCCGGGAGCCGAGCGCCTGGTAGGCACCGGCGAACTCGGCACCGGTGACACCGGAGCCGACCACGATGAGCTCCTCGGGGAGCTCGTCCAGGTCGTACACCTGCGTCCAGTTCAGAATGCGCTCTCCGTCGGGGAGGGCGTCCGGGATCTCCCGGGGGTGGCCACCGGTCGCGATGAGCACGGCGTCGGCGGTGAGCGTCTCCTCGCTCCCGTCGGCGGCGCGCACGATCACCTTGCGGGACCCGTCCATCGCCTGCTGGCCCTCCAGCCGGCCGCGGCCCCGCATCACGCGTGCGCCTGCCCGGGTGACGGAGGCGGTGATGTCGTGGGACTGGGCGAGAGCGAGACGCTTCACACGGCGGTTGACCTTGCCGAGGTCCACGCCGACCACCCGGGCGGCCTGCTCGATGTGCGGGGTGTCGTCGGCGACGATGATGCCCAGTTCCTCGTACGAGGAGTCGAAGGTGGTCATCACCTCGGCCGTGGCGATGAGGGTCTTGGAGGGCACACAGTCCGTCAGTACGGATGCGCCGCCGAGGCCGTCGCAGTCCACGACGGTCACCTCCGCGCCGAGTTGGGCGCCCACCAGGGCCGCCTCGTATCCGCCGGGTCCGCCGCCGATGATCACGATCCGGGTCACAGGGGTTACGCCTCGCGCTCTCGTTACTGCCGGGTGGGGTGTCCCGCTGGGCTGGAGTACGTACTCCATTGTCCCGCACGCTTCAACCCGCTCACTCCCGGGGCCTCCCATGGGGGAAGGCGTCCACCCCGAGTGTCCCGGAAGATCCCCCGACCGCCCACCCGCCCAGCTCGTCCCCAGGACTCGCACCCGCCCTCGACCCCCGGGAGGGGGCGTGCAGGGTCGTCCCCGCAGGGGATCGGCGGCAACACCCGGGTACGCAATGCAACACAGCTGTACGCCGCCGACCCCGAGGAGTCGAGCCCGGAGGGCCCCCGGACCCGACGCCGGACAGGAACCCGACGCCCCAGGCACACGCCCGGCCCAGGGACCCGACGCCCGACAAGAACCCGACGCCCCAGGCACCCGCCCCCGGACCCGACGCCGAACAAGAACCCGTCCCCCAGGCACCCGCCAGGGGACCCCCACCTCCGCCGTCCCCCCACCGGACAGAACCCACCACACCCCCCGCCCCACCTCGCCCGCACGAGCCCGCACCCGTGCCCCTCCCGTACCCTCAATCCCATGTCGCTCTACGCCGCGTACGCCGGCAACCTCGACGCGCGGCTGATGTCCCGCCGCGCCCCGCACTCCCCGCTGCGCGGCACCGGCTGGCTGAACGGCCACCGGCTGACGTTCGGCGGCGAGCAGATGGGCTGGGAGGGAGCGCTGGCCACGATCGTGGAGGCGCCGCGTTCCCAGGTCTTCGTCGCGCTGTACGACATCGCCCCGATGGACGAGGACTCGATGGACCGCTGGGAGGGTGTCGGCATGGACATCTACCGGCGGATGCGGGTCCGCGTGGACACCCTGGACGGCGAGGAGCCGGCCTGGGTGTACGTGCTGAACGGCTACGAGGGCGGCCTGCCGTCGGCGCGCTATCTCGGCGAGCTCGCGGACGCGGCCGACTCGGCCGGGGCGCCTCATGACTATGTGATGGAGCTGCGGAAGCGGCCCTGCTGACGGCCGCGCCGGGCACCGGGCCGGACACGGAGCGTGTTCGTCGGAAACGACAAGACAACGATCCGAAGGCCGTATGCTGCGTCATCTACGCGCGTAGGAAATGACCGGCTACCCTCATTCGCGTGAACGCATCAGTGAACCCGGACCTCAACGGCGTCTCCGCCGACCCCCATGGCGCGGCCGACGCCGCCGCCGCCCGCCTGCGCGAGCTCACCGGCGCCGAGACACACGACGTAGCCCTGGTGATGGGCTCCGGCTGGGCGCCCGCCGTGGACGCGCTCGGTGCTCCCGAGGCCGAGTTCCCGGTCACCGAACTGCCCGGTTTCCCGCCCCCGGCGGTCGAGGGCCACGGCGGCAAGATCCGCTCGTACCGCATCGGCGGCAAGCGCGCGCTCGTCTTCCTGGGCCGTACGCACTACTACGAGGGCCGCGGCGTCGCCGCCGTCGCACACGGTGTGCGCACCGCGGTGGCAGCGGGCTGCAAGACCGTCGTCCTGACCAACGGCTGCGGGGGTCTGCGCGAGGGCATGCGCCCCGGTCAGCCGGTGCTGATCAGCGACCACATCAACCTGACGGCGGCCTCCCCGATCATCGGCGCGAACTTCGTCGACCTGACCGACCTGTACTCGCCGCGGCTGCGCGCGCTGTGCAAGGAGATCGACTCCTCGCTGGAGGAGGGGGTCTACGTCCAGTTCCCCGGCCCGCACTACGAGACGCCGGCGGAGATCAACATGGTCCGCGTCATGGGCGGCGACCTGGTCGGCATGTCCACGGTGCTCGAAGCCATCGCCGCCCGTGAGGCCGGCGCGGAGGTGCTCGGCATCTCCCTCGTCACCAACCTGGCGGCCGGACTGACGGGCGAGCCGCTCAACCACGAAGAGGTGCTCCAGGCGGGCCGCGACTCGGCGGCGCGCATGGGTTCGCTGCTGACGAGGGTCCTGGACCGGATCTGACGTCTGTCGCCTCCGGGGACCCGGGTCCCCGGAGAACGGCCCCCGGTCGTGCCCTTCATCGCCGGCCGGGCCGGAGTTCCCCCCGACCCATCACGAGAGGCACACACCGTGACGCAGGACCTCATCGCCCGGGCCGAGGCCTGGCTGGCCGAGGACCCGGACAGCGAGACCCGCGACGAGCTGCGCAAGCTCATCGAGTCCCGGGAGACCGACGAGCTCGCGGCCCGGTTCGCGGGCACGCTCCAGTTCGGCACCGCCGGTCTGCGCGGCGAGCTCGGCGCGGGTCCCATGCGGATGAACCGAGCCGTCGTGATCCGCGCGGCAGCGGGCCTCGCCGCATATCTGCGGGCCAAGGGCGAGGAGGGCGGCCTCGTCGTCATCGGCTACGACGCCCGCTACAAGTCCGCCGACTTCGCGCGCGACACCGCGGCGGTCATGGTCGCCGCCGGCCTCCGGGCCGCCGTGCTGCCGCGTCCGCTGCCGACTCCCGTACTCGCCTTCGCCATAAGGCAGCTGGGCGCCGTCGCGGGAGTCGAGGTCACCGCGAGCCACAACCCGCCGCGCGACAACGGCTACAAGGTCTACCTCGGCGACGGCTCGCAGATCGTGCCACCCGCCGACGCGGAGATCGCCGCCGAGATCGACGCGATCCACAGCCTGCACGACGTGCCGCGCGCCGAGTCCGGCTGGGAAATCCTCGGCGAGGAGGTCCTGGAGGCCTATCTGGCGCGTACGGACGCCGTGCTGGCCGCCGGGTCCCCGCGGGGCGTCCGTGTCGTCCACACGGCCCTGCACGGCGTCGGCACGGAGGTGTTCACCGCCGCCTTCGCCCGGGCCGGCTTCCCGGAACCGGTCCTCGTGGCGGAGCAGGCCGAGCCCGATCCCGCGTTCCCGACCGTCGCGTTCCCGAACCCCGAGGAGCCGGGTGCGATGGATCTCGCCTTCGAGACCGCGCGCCGGGTCCGGCCGGACATCGTCATCGCCAACGACCCCGACGCCGACCGCTGCGCCGTCGCGGTGCCCGACGACAGCGCGGTCGGCCAGTGGCGCATGCTGCGCGGCGACGAGGTCGGCGCGCTGCTCGCCGCCCACCTCGTCCGCAAGGGCGCGACGGGCACCTTCGCGGAGTCGATCGTGTCCTCGTCCCTGCTGGGCCGGATCGCGGAAGCGGCCGGGCTGCCCTTCGTGGAGACGCTCACCGGCTTCAAGTGGATCGCCCGCGCCGAGGGCCTGCGCTACGGCTACGAGGAGGCCCTCGGCTACTGCGTCGACCCCGAGGGCGTCCGCGACAAGGACGGCATCACCGCCGCGCTGCTCGTCGCCGAGCTGGCGTCGGAACTCAAGGAGCAGGGCCGCGGACTGACCGATCTGCTCGACGACCTGGCCGTCGAACACGGTCTGCACGCCACGGACCAGCTCTCGGTGCGGGTCGAGGACCTGAGCATCATCGCGGACGCGATGCGCCGGCTTCGCGAGCAGCCGCCGGCCGAACTGGCCGGGCTGCGGATCACCAGCGCGGAGGACCTGACCCGCGGTACGGAGACGCTGCCGCCGACGGACGGTCTGCGGTACCACCTCGACGGCGAGTTCACCGCCCGCGTCATCGTCCGCCCGAGCGGCACGGAGCCCAAGCTCAAGTGCTACCTGGAGGTCGTCGTCCCGGTCGGGGACGCGGCCGCGCTGCCCGCCGCGCGCGAGCGGGCCACCGAGGTGCTGACGGCGGTCAAGCGGGACCTCTCGGCGGCGGCCGGCATCTGACGGCGGGCGCGGGCCAGGGCACCGCGCGGGGCCGCCCGTACGGGTGAATCTCGTACGGCGTGGCGGCAGCCCGCCCCGCTCCCCGGGGCCGTCCGGGCAAGGGTGTGACCCGGTAGCGCACGCCGAGTCCCAGGAGCAGCCGCCGTGTCTCCCGCCGCGACCGTCCACGCATTCGTCCCCGCCTCCCGGCGGCCACCGGCCCCGGGGCGGGGGGACGCACCCGGCGCGGGGAGCCGGCTGCTGCGCTCGCTGCGGCGCGCGGCCCCGGCCCTGACCGCCTATCTCGCGGTCCGCCTGTGCGGACTGCTGGTCGTCGCCCGCCTCGCCCACGCCAAGGGCCACGGCATCTGGCCCACGCTGGCCACCTCCTGGGACTCCGACTGGTACCTCGGCATCGCCGAGCACGGGTACACCGACCGGCTCGGCACCGCGGTCAACGAGAACAACCTCGCCTTCTTCCCGCTCTATCCGGCGCTGGTGAAGGCGGCCGCCGCGGTCACGCCCGGCTCCCGTGCCTCGGTCGGCCTGATGCTCGCGATCGTCTGCTCGTTCGTCGCCGCGTGGGGCGTCTTCGCGGTCGGCGACCGGCTCCGCGGCCGACGGGTCGGCACCCTGCTCACGGTCCTGTGGGGCACGCTGCCGGTCGCGATGGTGCAGTGGATGGGCTACACGGAGTCGCTGTTCACCGCCCTCGCGGCCTGGGCCCTGTACGCGGTGCTCACCGGCCGCTGGCTCTGGGCGGGTTCGCTCGCGTCCCTGGCGGGGCTGACCCGGCCCACGGGCATCGCGGTGGCGGCGGCCGTCTGCCTCGCCGCGCTGCTCGCCGCCCGGCGCGACCCCGGCGTCCGCCGGGCGGCCGTGGCCGGCGCGTGCCTCGCGCCGCTGGGCTGGCTGGGGTTCGTCGCCTGGGTCGGGGCGCGAGTGGGCCGCGTGGACGGCTACTTCGCCGTGCAACGGCTGTGGAAGAACGACTGGGACGGCGGCCGGGCGACCCTGCTGGAGCTGCGGCAGCAACTGATCTACATGACCCGGCCCCAGCTGTTCGTGCTGGCCGTCTCCGCGGTGCTGATCCTCTCCGTCGTGCTCTTCCTGCTGTGCGCGGTGGACCGGCAGCCGCTGCCCCTGCTGGTGTTCACCGGCGTACTGCTGCTGGTGGTGCTCGGCAGCGGCGGCGTCTACTTCCCCCGGGCGCGCTTCCTGCTGCCCGGATTCCCGCTGCTGCTTCCGGTGGCCCAGGCACTGGCCCGGGCCCGGCGCAAGGCGACGGTCGCCGTCGTCCTCGGCGCCTCCACACTGATGTCCGCGTGGCTGGGCGCGTACATGCTGCTGGTCTGGAAGGGGCCGCCGTGACCTCTCAGCCGTGTCCGCCGACGGCCGACTCCGCGAGGAGCGAGCGGAAACGCTGCTGTGCGGCGCGGCACGTCGAATGGCGTTCGTACGCCCGCCCGGAGACGGCCGCGGCCCGGCCGTCGGCGTCGCGGAGCAGCCACACCCAGCCGTTGCCGTCGGGGGTGTGCTGCACCCCGCCGGTCATCTCGGCGTGCCCGGCGCACAAGGACACGAACGCGGCGGCGCACGAGCCGTGATCGCCGAACGTGCTCGCCGACACGGCCACCACGCGCCCGTTCGGGGCGATCAGCCGCCAGCCGTACCGGCCTGCGCCGTCGACGTCGATCCGGCACCTCGTCCCGGACAACCCGGCTGTCCAACTGCCTTCGTCGGCTCGCCCGACCATGCCTCACCCCCACTGCGTCGGCAGGGGCAATCTAAGGATGCGTACGGGAGGGGCGGGGCCGAACAGGGGAGGTGGAGCGGTCCTTCATCCGGGCGTTGCCCCTCGGCCGCCCCCAGGCCATCGCCCGGTGGAACGGGTCAGACGGCCAGCAGGACGACGAGCAGGACGAGCCCGGCGAGGGTGGGCGCGAGCAGCTCGTACGCCCAGCGGACCTGCATGTGCCCCTGCGCTTCGGGCCGGGAGGCATTGCGCTCGGCCATCTCCCGCAGATCGGCGACGGTCTGATCAGCCGGCGCCAGTCGTGCCTTGTCGCTCACATCGGCGTTCACGGACGTCCGCCCGTGCGGATCGTCGTGCGCCCGCTGCATCTGCCGCCGCGAGACCCGCTTGCGCTGCCGCAACGACACGGGCACGGCCCACAGCTGGACCTTCTTCCCGTCCTGCGTGAACACCTCGCTCGAGAACGACGCCCGCACATCGGCGACGTCCCCCCAGGGCAGGGTGATCGTCCGGAACGGGTTCCTGATCCGCAGCCGGTCGTCGTTGGCGAAGACGGCGGGCCGCATCGTGAACGCGACGACGACGGGCACGACGAGCAGGGCCCCGGCGAGGGCGATCCAGGGGGTGCGCCCCTCGCCCCGGACGAGAGCGTCCCCGGCGATCCATGCGACGAGGGCGAGCAGCAACACCCCACCGCCCATTCCGGCGGACGACCGGAAGACGCGGTCGGCATAGGTGCTCTCGGCGGGACTCGGCGAACTGCTCATCCCCCGATTCTGCCGCACCCCCGCCTGATGCTGCGCCCCAGACCCCCTGCTGCCGCACAACCGCAGATCCCGCGGACCTGCGCCCCACGCCCCGGTGCGGCCGCGCCCGACGGGGATGACTGCCGGGTGCGGGCGGGACGGGGTTATGGGGCTGCCCCACACCCACTTGCCTGCGGCAGCTTCGCGCCGCGAGGGCTCCGCACCGTCCGGTGCGAGTCGGAGTAGGGGTTGTGGGGCCGGCGCCCCACGCCCCTCTGCGCGGCGCAGCTTCGCGCCGCCTCGGCTGACCGCACCTGTCCGGTGCGGGCGGGAAAGGTCCTGGTGGCTGGGCCCCCAGGCCCCGTGCCTGCGGAGTTGGCGCCCCCACGCCGTCCTGGTGGACGAACTGGTTCATGCGGGGCCGCACCCCACACCCCCGCTGCGGCAGCTTCGCGCCGCGCCGGCTGGCCGCCCCGGTCAGGTGCGGGTGGAGAGGTGATCCTTTGGGGCTGCGCCCCACACCCCCTGGCTGCGGCAGCTTCGCGCGGCGCCGGCTGGCCGCCCCCGGTCAGGTGCGGGTGGAGGTGATCCCTTGGGGCTGCGCCCCACACCCCCTCTGCGGCAGCTTCGCGCCGCATCCCACCCCGGCCGCCCGAACCGGCTCGGGCTCACATGTACCCGCACCGCCACCGGCCGGGTCCTCAACCCGCCGGGAGGGGGCGTGCAGGGTCGGCCCCGCAGGGGATCGGCGGCAACACCCGGGTGACCAACACGACACAGCTGTACGCCGCCGACCCCGAGGAGTCGAGCCCGGAGGGCCCCCGGACCCGACGCCCGAAAAGAACCCGCGCCCCAAGCACCCAGGCCCCGCCCAGGGACTCGCACCCCACAAGCACCCGAGGCCCAAGCACCCTGGCCCCGCCCCAGCAACCCGCACCCCACAAGCACCCGCGCCCCAAGCACCCAGGCCCCGCCCCAGGGACCCGCACCCCACAAGCACCCACCCCCCAAGCACCCTGGCCCCGCCCCAGCGACCCGCACAACCACCCCCCTCCCCCTGTACAGGTCGCTACGCGCGTAGATATGCTCATCTGGTGACCATGCCCACCACTGCACCTGCATTCGCCGACGCGACGGCGTCCGACACTGCGCTGCGCCGCTTCCTGCACGGGCTCCCCGGCGTCGACCCCGTCGGCCTCGAAGCGCGCGCCGCGTCCCTCGGTACCCGTTCGATCAAGACCACGGCCAAGGCTTACGCCATCGACCTGGCCATCTCCATGATCGACCTGACGACGCTCGAAGGCGCGGACACCCCGGGCAAGGTCCGGGCGCTCGCCGCCAAGGCCGTACGTCCCGATCCGACCGACCGCGGCACCCCGACGACCGCCGCCGTCTGTGTCTACCCCGACATGGTCGCGACCGCCAAGGCCGCCCTCCAGGGTTCGGACGTGAAGGTCGCCTCCGTCGCCACCGCGTTCCCCGCCGGCCGCGCCGCCCTCGACGTGAAGCTCGCGGACGTCCGCGACGCCGTCGCCGCGGGTGCGGACGAGATCGACATGGTCATCGACCGCGGCGCGTTCCTCGCCGGCCGGTACCTCAAGGTGTACGAGGAGATCCTCGCCGTGAAGGAGGCTTCCGGCGCCGCCCGCCTGAAGGTCATCTTCGAGACCGGCGAGCTCTCCACGTACGACAACATCCGCCGCGCCTCCTGGCTCGGCATGCTCGCGGGCGCCGACTTCATCAAGACGTCGACGGGCAAGGTCGCGGTCAACGCCACCCCGTCGAACACCCTGCTCATGCTCGAGGCCGTTCGCGACTTCCGGGAGCAGACTGGGGTACAGGTGGGCGTGAAGCCCGCGGGCGGCATCCGTACCAGCAAGGACGCGATCAAGTTCCTCGTCCTCGTCAACGAGACCGTCGGCGAGGACTGGCTGGACAACCACTGGTTCCGCTTCGGTGCGTCGAGCCTGCTCAACGACCTGCTGATGCAGCGCCAGAAGCTGGCCACCGGCCGCTACTCCGGCCCCGACTACGTCACGGTGGACTGAGACCCCATGGACAAGCAGACATTCGCATACGCGCCGGCCCCCGAGTCGCGTTCGGTCGTCGACATCGCGCCGTCGTACGGCCTGTTCATCGACGGCGAGTTCACCGACGCCGCCGACGGCAAGGTCTTCAAGACCGTCTCGCCGTCGACCGAGGAGGTCCTCGCCGAGGTCGCCCAGGCCGGCACCGAGGACGTGGACCGTGCCGTGAAGGCCGCCCGCAAGGCGTTCGAGAAGTGGTCCGCGCTGCCCGGCGCCGAGCGTGCCAAGTACCTGTTCCGCATCGCGCGGATCATCCAGGAGCGCAGCCGCGAGCTCGCCGTCCTCGAGACGCTGGACAACGGCAAGCCGATCAGGGAGACGCGTGACGCGGACCTCCCCCTCGTCGCCGCGCACTTCTTCTACTACGCGGGCTGGGCCGACAAGCTCGACCACGCGGGCTACGGCCCCAGCCCGCGCCCGCTCGGCGTCGCCGGCCAGGTCATCCCCTGGAACTTCCCGCTGCTGATGCTGGCGTGGAAGATCGCGCCCGCGCTCGCCACGGGCAACACGGTGGTGCTGAAGCCCGCCGAGACGACCCCGCTCTCCGCGCTGTTCTTCGCCGACATCTGCCGTCAGGCGGGCCTGCCGAAGGGTGTCGTCAACATCCTTCCCGGCTACGGCGAGACCGGCGCCGCGCTCGTCGAGCACCCGGGCGTCGACAAGGTCGCCTTCACCGGCTCGACCGGCGTCGGCAAGGCGATCGCCCGCCAGATCGCGGGCACCGGCAAGAAGGCCACCCTGGAACTCGGCGGCAAGGGCGCCAACATCGTCTTCGACGACGCCCCCATCGACCAGGCCGTCGAGGGCATCGTCACCGGCATCTTCTTCAACCAGGGCCAGGTCTGCTGCGCCGGCTCCCGGCTGCTCGTCCAGGAGTCGATCCAGGACGAGTTGCTGGACTCGCTGAAGCGCAGGCTGTCGACGCTGCGTCTGGGCGACCCGCTGGACAAGAACACCGATATCGGCGCGATCAACTCCGCGGAGCAGCTGGCGCGGATCACCGCGCTCGCCGAGACCGGTGAGGCCGAGGGTGCCGAGCGCTGGTCGGCTCCGTGCGAGCTGCCCTCCTCGGGCTACTGGTTCGCGCCGACGCTGTTCACGGGCGTCACCCAGGCCCACACCGTCGCCCGTGACGAGATCTTCGGCCCGGTGCTGTCGGTACTCACCTTCCGTACGCCGGACGAGGCGGTCGCGAAGGCGAACAACAGCCAGTACGGCCTCTCCGCCGGCATCTGGACGGAGAAGGGCTCGCGCATCCTCGCGGTCGCGGGCAAGCTCCGCGCGGGCGTGGTGTGGGCCAACACCTTCAACAAGTTCGACCCGACCTCGCCCTTCGGCGGCTACAAGGAGTCGGGCTTCGGCCGCGAGGGCGGCCGCCACGGTCTGGAGGCCTACCTCGATGTCTGACGTGACTCGTCTGAGCGTCTTCAAGACCTACAAGCTGTACGTCGGGGGCAAGTTCCCCCGCTCCGAGAGCGGCCGGGTGTACGAGGTGACGGCGAAAACATCAGCGGCTGACGCGGCGGGCAAGGGCACCTGGCTGGCCAACGCGCCCCTCTCGTCCCGCAAGGACGCCCGTGACGCGGTCGTCGCGGCGCGCAAGGCGTTCGGCGGCTGGTCGGGCGCGACCGCGTACAACCGCGGTCAGATCCTCTACCGCATCGCGGAGATGCTGGAGGGCCGGCACAAGCAGTTCAGCAACGAGGTCGCGGCCGCCGAGGGGCTGTCCAAGTCCGCGGCGTCGGCGGTCGTGGACGCGGCGATCGACCGCTGGGTCTGGTACGCGGGCTGGACGGACAAGATCGCCCAGGTCGTGGGCGGCGCGAACCCGGTCGCGGGTCCGTTCTTCAACCTGTCGACCCCCGAGCCGACCGGTGTCGTCGCCGTGCTCGCGCCGCAGGAGTCGTCGTTCCTCGGCCTGGTCTCGGTGATCGCCCCGGTCATCGCCACGGGCAACACGGTGATCGTCGTGGCGAGCGAGAAGGCACCGCTGCCGGCGCTCTCGCTCGGCGAGGTGCTGGCCACCTCCGACCTGCCCGGCGGTGTGGTCAACGTGCTCTCCGGCCGTACGGCCGAGATCGCGACCCCGCTCGCCTCGCACCAGGACGTCAACGCCATCGACCTGACCGGCGCCGACGAGATGCTGGCGAGGGAGCTGGAGATCGCGGCGGCTGACAACCTGAAGCGGGTTCTCCGTCCCCAGGCTGTGGATTACGCGGCCGACCCCGGTACGCACCGTATGACCGCGTTCCTGGAGACCAAGACGGTCTGGCACCCGACGGGTTCGCTCGGCGCGTCCGGCTCGGCCTACTGAGCTGATCCGGCTCCCCGATCAGGAGCCCCCCGATCAGGAGCCCCCTGCCGTCCCGTCCGGCGGCAGGGGGCTCCTCTCGTGTCCGGCCGCACAGGGGCCCGGACATGAGCGAGGTGCTCAGAGCGGCAGGGCTCCCACGACACCGCCGATCACCGGCAGGTCCTCGAGCGCCGCGCCCGACGCGAGCGGCCCGGTGGCGGCGGTGGTGGAGAGCGGCTTGAAGTCGGCGACCTGGGTGGCGACTCCGTTGGCCAGCGGGTCGACTCCGGTGTTGGCCAAGGGGTTCAGCTGGAGGCTGCGGAGCTGGGCGACACCGGTGACCGAGTTGGTGACCACACCGGTCAGACCGGCGGCCGGTCCGGCGTCCTGCCCGGCCGGCAGGGCGGCGCCGAGCGCATCGAGACCCACGGGAGCCGCCGGTGCCGCGTGGGCGGCATCGCTCGCGCCGAGGGCCGCGGCCACCGCCGCGACGGTCAGACCTGCGCGGAGGGCGAGCCGCCGGGACTGGGGGGCTGTGTGACGTGCCATGGGATTTCCTGACTGGACGAGACGAGTAATCGGTTGGGCACGCAGCGTAGTTGAGGTGTGACGTCGAATACCAACGTCTGCCCCGAGGGGTCCCCTTCACGGGTCAATGCGTCACACTGGTGTCCCGTGAGCTCATCCCCCATACCGACTCGTGTCGTGCTGCTCTCGGGCCCCTCAGGATCCGGGAAGTCGTCCCTCGCCGCCCGTACGGGCCTGCCCGTGCTGCGCCTCGACGACTTCTACAAGGAGGGTGACGACCCGACGCTTCCGCTGGTGGAGGGCACCTCCGACATCGACTGGGACTCCCCCGGGTCGTGGGACGCGGACGCGGCGGTGGCCGCCGTGGTGGAGCTGTGCCGTACGGGACGGACAACCGTTCCCGTGTACGACCTCGCCACCAGCGCGCGAGTGGACCGGGAGTCGCTCGACATCGGGCGCACACCGCTGTTCGTGGCGGAGGGCATCTTCGCGGCGGACATCGTGGCGCGATGCCAGGACCTCGGCGTACTGGCGGACGCGCTCTGTCTGCGCGGGCGGCCGTCCACGACCTTCCGGCGCCGGCTGGTGCGGGATCTGCGCGAGGGCCGCAAGTCGGTGGGCTTCCTCGTGCGCCGCGGCTGGCGGCTCATGCGGGCCGAGCGGGGCATCGTGGCGCGGCAGCGGGAGCTGGGCGCGTATCCGTGCGGCAAGGACGAGGCGCTCGGCCGGTTCGCGGCAGCCGCGGCGGGCCGCTGCCGCCGCGCGCCCGCGACCCTCGCATGACGCGCGCACGCCGCATGCCCGCGTAACGGCCTCGCGCCGTACGCCCGCGTAACACCCGCCCGGCACGCCGGGTGACGCGCCCCGCGGCGGCGGTTCGCACACCCCGCAACACGACAGAGCGGGGCCGGACAAGACCCCCCGGCCTGTCCGGTCCCGCTCCGTTTCCCCCGTGGGTCCCCCGTGACCCCCGTGATCCCCCACTCCCGCCGTCTCCCCCGAAACGGCGGCCCCCTTCTCTTTCCCCCCGGTGCCTTCAGGCCACGAGCTCGCCGAAGGACTCCTCCTCGTCACGGCCGAAGCTGAGGACCTCGTCCTCGCGCAGCCGGCGGAGCGACCGCCAGATGCTCGACTTCACCGTGCCGACACTGATGTCCAGGATCTCCGCGATCTCCGGGTCGGTGCGGCCCTCGTAGTAGCGAAGGACCAGCATCGTCCGCTGGAGTTCGGGCAGCCTGGCCAGCGCCTGCCACAGCACCGCACGCAGCTCCGTGCCCCGCATCGCGTCGGTGTCGCTCGCCGTCTCCGGCAGCTCCTCCGTGGGGTACTCGTTGAGCTTGCGCCGGCGCCAGGCGCTGATGTGCAGGTTGGTCATGGTGCGGCGGAGGTAGCCCCCGACCGCCGCCTTGTCACTGATCCGGTCCCAGGCCCGGTAGGTCGAGAACAGCGCGCTCTGCAGCAGGTCCTCGGCCTCGAACCGGTCACCGGTCAGGTGGTAGGCGGTGGCGTACAGGGAGGAACGGCGCTCCTGCACGTAGGCGGTGAACTCCGCCTCCGACAGTCCTGCCTGCTCCCCCGAGCCCTCCCCGTACGCCGCTCCGCTGCCCCCCGTGGGCACGTCAACGACCGTCATGTACGACGGCTTGTGCTGACGCCCGGCGCCCCGAACGCACCCCCGCCCGTTCACGGCGCCGGACTTCTCCGGTCCCCTCACGACGTCATGGAGACGCGTGACAACTGCGCTTGAGTTGGTGCTGTGCAGTGCGTTCATCTCGCGCCCCCCGTCGGTGGAGTCTGTTTCCGTCCGTGTGCCAAAAGCTTGCCCAGGCGATTTCATGGCGGTGTCCGCCGACTGTCACAGGCCTGTCACAGGGGCCGCCGGGACGTCACGGCCCTGCTTCGCCACCGGTTCGCAAAGCTCTCTTTACGCCTCTCACAAGGGGAGGAAGCGTGTGAGAGCGCTCCAGCAGTCGAACTACGGCGCACACATGGGCCAGAATGACCACCGTGCCTTTCCTGTTGCTGATCGAGGACGACGACGCCATCCGCACGGCCCTCGAACTCTCGCTGTCACGCCAGGGCCACCGAGTGGCCACCGCGGCGACGGGAGAGGACGGTCTGAAACTGCTGCGCGAGCAGCGACCGGACCTGATCGTGCTGGATGTGATGCTGCCCGGGATCGACGGTTTCGAGGTGTGCCGCCGCATCAGGCGCACCGATCAGCTGCCGATCATTCTGCTGACCGCACGCAGCGACGACATCGACGTGGTGGTCGGCCTGGAGTCGGGCGCGGACGACTATGTCGTCAAACCCGTGCAGGGCCGTGTGCTGGACGCCCGTATCCGGGCCGTACTGCGCCGCGGCGAGCGGGAGTCCACCGACTCGGCGACCTTCGGCTCCCTGGTCATCGACCGCTCGGCGATGACGGTCACCAAGAACGGCGAGGACCTCCAGCTCACGCCCACCGAGCTGCGGCTGCTGCTCGAACTGAGCCGCAGGCCCGGGCAGGCGCTCTCGCGGCAGCAACTGCTGCGTCTGGTGTGGGAGCACGACTATCTCGGCGACTCACGACTGGTGGACGCCTGCGTCCAGCGGCTGCGGGCGAAGGTCGAGGACGTGCCGTCCTCGCCGACCCTGATCCGCACGGTGCGCGGTGTGGGCTACCGGCTGGACGTTCCGCAGTGACACATGTCTGCACCGTCATTCCCATGAACGGAACCCCTCGGTGAGCAGTGCCGCAAAGCGCGCGATACTCGCCCCGCTTCGCTGGACGAGCCTCAGGCTCCGGCTGGTCGTGGTCTTCGCCGCGGTCGCGCTGACCGCGGCGGTCTCCGCCTCGGGCATCGCGTACTGGCTGAACCGGGAAGCCGTGCTGACCCGTACGCAGGACTCAGCCCTCGCGGACTTCCGGCAGGACATGCAGAACCGGGCGGCCGCGCTGCCGCTGGAGCCGACGCAGGCCGAACTCCAGGAGGCCGCCGAGCAGATGGCCGACGGCAACGCCGACTACAGCGTGCTCCTCATCGGTCAGCGCGACGAGGGCAAGCCGGTGGTCGTCACCTCCGACCCGGACACCTTCACGCTGGACGACGTGCCGGGGCGGCTGCGCGATGCGGTGGACAAGCGGCAGGACATAGGTGCGGGCAACCAGGTCCCGTACCACCTGTACTGGCTGCGCACCGAGCGCAACGGCTCGCCCTTCCTCGTCGGCGGCACCCGCATCGTCGGCGGCGGCCCGACGGGCTACGTCTTCAAGTCGCTGGACCAGGAACGGCAGGACCTCAACTCGCTGGCCTGGTCGCTGGGAATCGCGACCGCGCTGGCGCTCGTCGGCTCGGCGCTGCTCGCCCAGGCCGCGGCCACGACCGTACTGAAGCCGGTGCACCGGCTGGGCGAGGCGGCCCGGCGGCTCGGCGAGGGCAAGCTCGACACCCGGCTGCGGGTGTCGGGGACGGACGAACTGGCCGAACTGGCACGGACGTTCAACAAGACGGCCGAGTCGCTGGAGAAGAAGGTCGACGACATGAGCGCGCGGGAGGAGTCCAGCCGCCGCTTCGTCGCCGACATGTCGCACGAACTGCGCACTCCGCTCACCGCGCTGACCGCCGTCACCGAAGTGCTGGAGGACGAGGTCGACACGCTCGACCCGATGATCGCGCCGGCGGTGAACCTGGTGGTGAGCGAGACCCGGCGGCTCGGCGATCTGGTGGAGAACCTCATGGAGGTCACCCGCTTCGACGCCGGCACCGCGAGGCTCGTCGTGGACAACGTCGACGTCGCCGACCAGGTCACCGCGTGCATCGACGCCCGCGCCTGGCTGGACGCCGTGGACCTGGACGCCGAGCGCGGCATCATGGCGCGGCTCGACCCGCGCCGGCTCGACGTGATCCTCGCGAACCTGATCGGCAACGCGCTCAAGCACGGCGGCTCGCCGGTACGCGTGTCGGTGCGCCCGGTCGACGGCGAACTGCTCATCGAGGTACGGGACCACGGGCCCGGCATCCCCGAGGACGTCCTGCCGCATGTCTTCGACCGCTTCTACAAGGCGAGCGCGTCACGGCCGCGTTCCGAGGGCAGCGGCCTGGGCCTGTCGATCGCGATGGAGAACGCGCACATCCACGGCGGCACCATCACCGCGGCGAACTCGCCGGACGGTGACGGTGCGGTGTTCGTGCTGCGGCTGCCGCGCGAGTCCTCCGACGCGAAGGACTGCGACGGGCACGGCGACACCGACGTGGACACCGGGCCGGACGAGGGCACGGACGCACAGAGCCGTGACCGGGGAGAGGAAGGCACACGGTGACGCCGGACGCAGCGGGCAGGCGGGCGGTGGTGGCGCTCGCCGCCCTCCTGGGCGCTCTCGCCATCGGCGGGTGCGGCATCAGGTCCACCCAGGTCCCCGTCGACGCCGGACCGGCGCCGTCGCGGGTGCCGTGCGAGGTGTCGGGCGGCAACATCACCCAGGCACAGCCGGAGAGCGGTGTCCCGGTGCGCGTCTATCTCGTCTGCGCCTCCCAGCTGGAGTCCGTGGACCGTACGGCCGGGGTGCCCGAGAAGAAGGCGCTGACCGACCGGGTGCAGGTGGCCCAGGCGCTGATCGACGAGTTGCAGAAGGAGCCGTCGTCCTCGGAGCGCGAGGCGGGCTTCGCCACGTACGTCCGCGGGCCGATCGTGGCCGGCGGGCCGCGCAAGGGGGACCCGGCGGGCACGCTGCGGCTGAACCGCCAGCCCGAGGACCTGCCCGCGCCGGCGCTCGCCCAGATCGTCTGCACGTTCGCGGAGAGCCGGGCCGCGGCCCCGGGAGGCGCGGTGGTGCTCGGCGGCCCCGGTGCGTACGCCCCCCGGAGCTACTCCTGCTCCCAGACGGCCAAGGAGCGCCCCGACGAGACGGTGCCGACGCTCGGAGCGCTGCCGTCCCCGTCCGTGTCGGAGTAGCGACAGGCCCTGGGACGTACGTCACGTCCGTCCCGCCGACGGCGCTGTGGGGTGCGGCGACGGTCCGTACGGAGCCGCGCGGAGCGACCCGTACGGCTTCCACTTGAAAGCTTCCGGAACCGATTCGCGCGCAGCGTGCGTCTTGGGGGGCGTGCAGCGTCAAGGTCAGGGCGGCAGTGCCGTCATCCGCTTCCGCGCGGCGGGGGTCACCCTCCTCCTCGCGCATCTGCTGCTCGTGGCATGGCTGACCCTGCGCCCGCTGGACGTGCTGTGGGTGACGGCCGCGAATCTCGAGCCCTTCGCCGGTATCAAGGCCGACCTCGCGCTGGGCCCCGTGGAGGCCGCTCGCCGGATGGGTGAGGGACTGCTGCTGCTCGCGCCGCTCGGCGTCCTGCTGCCCATGGCCGGCGGCCGGCTCATGGTCTCGCCGCTGGCCTCGCTGGCCCGCACCGTCGCGGCCGGCGCGTTCCTCTCCCTCGCCATAGAGCTACTCCAGACCGGTGTACCGGGGCGGGTGCTCGACGTCGACTCGCTGCTGCTGAACACCGCCGGGGTGACGATCGCCCATCTGCTGGTCGTGCCCGCCGGGCGGGCCCGGCTGCGCCGCAGGCAGGGGGGCGCGGGCGCCGGGTCCTCCTCGCGGCCGCGCGGTGCCGTCCTGCGGGAGGAGCCGTCTCAGGGGGCGACCCCGACGATTCCCAGGGTCGGGATCGCACCGTAGAGCGACGCTTTGCACCCCTGTCGAGAGCCACCATGGATACATCAGGAGCCACCGGGAACCGCTCCTGAACATCCGCATACGGTTCTCGCAAAGGAGCCCATCATGGCCGCACTTGTCCGCCCGCGTGAGGGACGCATGATCGGTGGCGTGTGCGCCGCGCTGGCACAGCGCTTCGGCACATCCGCCGGCACCATGCGGGTCATCTTCGCCGTCTCGTGCCTGCTGCCCGGCCCGCAGTTCCTGGTCTATCTGGCGCTGTGGCTGTTCCTGCCGGCCGAGAAGACCGCCACGACGGCCTGGTAGAGCACCTGCCGGTTCAGCCGGCCCGCACCTGGCCGACCTTCGCCAGCTGCTTGTCGGCGACTTCCCGGGGGACGCGCGGCGGTACGCGCCGCGCGAGATCGAGCGCCATGAACCGCGCCACCGTGGCGCCTTGGCGCACCACGACCAGATGGACCGGGGTGGCCACGCCCTCGTTGGTCCCGACCGCCGTCCAGCTGACGGTCTCGTCGGCGCCCTTGGTGGTGAAGGGGCTCTCCTTCACCTCGCGGTAGGAGCCGCTGCGGCCCTGGAGGGTCGCGGTGAATCCCTTGCCGCACGCGCCGACGGCCTTCTTCAGTCCGTCCATGAGCTTCACCGCGTCCGCCTCGCTGTAGGCACTGACCGAGGCGGACACCGCCAGCCCGACGTTCTTGACCGAGCCCAGCCCGCGGTTGACCGTGCTCTTCGCCCGGGGGCTCGGCGCGTCACCCATGGCATCGGCGAGCGGCTGGCACGTCGGGGTGTCGGCGGCGGGCTGCCCGGCGGGGGCGAGGGCGCTCTTGCCGCTGGACACCTGGAAGCCGGGCAGATCTCCGGTGGCCAGCGCGGAGCGCTCCAACTGGGGGCTGCTGAGCGGCTTCGAGGTGTCGCCGCCGTCTCCCTTGTCACTGTCACCGCCGGCACCACCGTCGCCGCTCCCCCCGTCGGCCGGTCCGGCGCCGGTGGTCGCGCCCGAACTCGCGGGCGCATCCGAGCCCTTGGCGGGTTCCTTGCCGTCGTCACTCGTGCAGGCCGTGGCCAGCAGGAGGGCGGAGAAGGCGGAGAGGGCTGTCAGCAGGGTCGGTCGGGCGCTTGTCCCGGCGGTCATCGGGCGCATGGCGGCGATCCTGGCACACAGACGTGGGGCCCACATCCGATTCGGGATGTGCGCCCCACTTCAGTGGCGTCCGGCGGATGTCGGTTGCGCCCGTCGGAAGATCGCCGTCCGTCCGTGTCTCAGCCGAGGGGGAGGCCGCCGAGCGGAAGGCCGTTCAGCGGCAGACCGTTCAGCGGAAGGCCCCCGGCGATCGGGAGGCCGCCGAGCAGACCCGCGACCGGGTCGGCAGCACCGTCGGTGGGCAGCGCCTTGTCCGTGACGCCCTCCAGCGTGGCCGCCACCGGGCCGACGGCGTCGGTCAGCGCCTGCTGGCCACCGGCCAGCGACGCGGGGGCACCCGCCGGGAGCTTGGTGACGGCGTTCTGCACGGGCGCCACGCTCGTGACGCTGTCGAGCGGGGTGGCGGTGTCGGGGAGCGTCGCCGGGGCAGCGGCGGCGGAGCCCGCGGCGGCGGCGGCGAAGGCGGCACCGAGAGCGGCGGCACCGAGAGTCTTGACAGCAGACTGCTTCATCAGGGGTTTTCCTCGGGACGGGAATATGAGCGGCTCTGCAAGCTAGCCCCGCCCCACAGGAGTGGCAAACACCATGAAGCGGCCGAGTGTTGACGTTCCCGGCCGCTTCCCGATAAGTACGATCACTTTCCGCCGGAGGAAGAATCGCTGGTCGTGGCGGTCTGACGGAACAGCCATTCGGATTTCAACTCGGCGTATCCGGGCTTGATCACGTCATTGATCATCGCCAGTCGTTCATCGAAAGGAATGAACGCCGACTTCATCGCATTGACGGTGAACCACTGCATGTCGTCGAGCGTGTATCCGAAGGTGTCGGTCAGCAACTCGAATTCACGGGTCATGCTGGTGCCGCTCATCAGCCGGTTGTCGGTGTTGACGGTGGCCCTGAAGTGCAGTTTCCGCAGCAGCCCGATGGGGTGGTCGGCGTACGAGTCGGCGGCGCCGGTCTGCAGGTTCGACGTCGGGCAGAGCTCCAGCGGGATGCGCTTGTCCCGTACGTACGCGGCGAGGCGGCCGAGCCGCACCGTGCCGTCGTCCGCCACCTCGATGTCGTCGATGATGCGCACGCCGTGCCCGAGGCGGTCGGCGCCGCACCACTGGAGCGCCTGCCAGATCGACGGCAGACCGAAGGCCTCACCGGCGTGGATGGTGAAGTGGTTGTTCTCGCGCTTCAGGTACTCGAAGGCGTCCAGGTGACGGGTGGGCGGGAAGCCCGCCTCGGCGCCCGCGATGTCGAAGCCGACGACGCCCAGATCGCGGTAGCGGTTCGCCAGTTCGGCGATCTCCAGGGCACGGGCCGCGTGCCGCATGGCGGTGAGCAGCGCGCCGACACGGATGCGGTGACCGCTCTCACGGGCACGCCGCTCGCCCTCACGGAAGCCTTCGTTGACGGCCTCGACGACCTCTTCGAGCGTGAGACCTGCCTCCAGGTGCTGCTCGGGGGCGTACCGCACCTCCGCGTAGACCACGCCGTCCTCGGCGAGGTCCTCGGCGCACTCGGCGGCGACCCGGAAGAGGGCGTCACGGGTCTGCATGACGGCGCAGGTGTGCGCGAAGGTCTCCAGATAGCGCTCCAGCGAGCCGGAGTCGGCGGCCTCGCGGAACCAGATGCCCAGCTTGTCCGGCTCGGACTCGGGGAGCCGTTCGTAGCCGTGTGCCTGGGCGAGTTCGATGATCGTGCCCGGACGCAGCCCGCCGTCGAGGTGGTCGTGCAGGAGCACCTTCGGAGCACGGCGGATCTGGTCCGCGGTGGGCGTGTTGAGGGTCTGGCTCGTCATCTGCGCACTCTAGCCCCTACGCGCGTAGAGAGAGCCGGGTCGATACGTAACAGTGACCGTGCGTACGGGTGGAGTACACCCGCCCTTCTGAGACTGTTCTGTCATGGCACACCACGCATCGCCCCTGTGGTGGGGGCGTCCGGGCGACCAGGCCAGAGGTACGGGAACCCGCCGTGAGGCGACCGTGGCGAGGGGAGAGCGAGACAGCCGGCGCAGGCGGGAGGCCCGGCTGGGCCGGCCGGTGGGCGGCCGGGCGGCGGGCGCCGGTCCGGCGGTCGGCGGAGTGGTGCTGCTCCTGCCCGACGGGGAGCCCGAGTCCGTCCGCAGACCCTCACCGCTGGCGTACGCGGCGGCCTTGCCGATGGGCCGGTCGCTGGCCCGCGCGGGGCGCGAGCACGGACTGGTGGTGCACGCGGTCCACTACCGCTTCCGGGGCTGGAACGGAACGGACGCTCAGCCCGCCGTCGACGCGGCGCGGGTGGCGGACGAGGTGCTCCAGCGGTACGGGGATGTGCCCGTCTGTCTCGTGGGCCATGGCATCGGCGGTCGCGCGGCCCTGCACGCCGCGGGCCACGCGGCGGTCAACTCCGTTCTGGCGCTTGCCCCGTGGCTGCCCGAGGACGACATGGCGGCCGCACCCGAACCGGTGAAACAGCTCGTCGGCCGGCAGGTCCTGATCGTGCACGGCACGAACGACGCGCGTACGGACCCGGAGTTGTCCTACCGGCTGGCCGAGCGGGCGAAGAAGACCAACCGCGACACCTGCCGCTTCGAGGTCCACACGGACGGCAACGCGCTGCGGCAGCACCACGGTGAAGTCCAGGCGCTGGCGGCCGACTTCGTCCTGGGCGCCCTCTTCACCCGGCCCTACGCCCGCCCGGTGGCCGACGCGCTCGCGGCCCCGCCGCCGCTCGGGCTGCGGATGCCGCTGGCGGCCGGCTTCGGCCGATCGCTGCGACGGTAGGCCCGCGCCGCCCTGGCAGGTGCCTGCCCGGACGCCTCCCGGACGGGCTTCTCAGTCCGGGAGCAGGTTGCCCCGGCGGGAGAGCAGGAACTTCTTGAACGCCGCCACCGGGGCGGTGTCGGGGTGTCCGTCGAGCCAGGCGAGGCCGATCTCGCGGACCGCGCGCGGGGCGGTCACCGTCAGCTCCACCACACCCGGTCGCGCGACGGCCGGCGGCGGCAGCAGGGCCACGCCCAGGCCCGCGGCCACCAGCCCGCGCAGGGTCTCCGCCTCCTCGCCCTCGAAGGCGACCCGCGGGGTGAAGCCGGCCTCCGCGCACAGGTCGTCGGTGATCCGGCGCAGACCGTAGCCGGGTTCGAGGGTCACGAAGACCTCGTCCGCCGCCTCCGCCAGCCGGATGCGGCGGCGGCCTGCGAGCCGGTGGTCGTCGGGCACCACCAGGCGCAGCCGCTGCTCGTCCAGGCGCCGGGCGACCAGGTCGGGTGCGTCCGGTACCGGCGAGGTCAGGCACAGGTCGAGCTCTCCCGCGCGCAGCCGCTCCAGCATGGCCTCGCCGTAGTTCTGCACGAGAGTGAAGCGGATGCGCGGATGGTCGGCGCGGAAGGCCCGCAGCAGCCCCGGCACGGTCTCCGACCCCATGGTGTGCAGAAAACCGAACGCCACCTTTCCCGCGCTGGGATCGGCGTCCGCCCGCACCGAGTCCGCCGCCCGCTCGACCTCGCCCAGCGCCCGCTCCACGGAGGCGAGGAAGGTCCGGCCCGCCGGAGTGAGCGAGACGGTGCGGCCCTTGCGCGCGAACAGGGACAGACCGAGGTCGTGCTCCAGGCGCACCATCGCCCGGGACAGGGTCGACTGCGGCACCCCCATCTCCTGTGCGGCGCGCGTCACATGCTCGTGGCGGGCGACTCCGGCGAAGTACGCGAGGCGCGGCGCGAGCAGCAGCGTGATGTCTTCTTCGTAACTACTCGGTGACAGCCGAGGCTGTGAGCTGTGGTCATGCACCATGGGAACGATTATGGCCAATCCATGCATTGGACGCATGAAGTTCCGGCGCCTACGTTCGAAGCATGTCTCCCGCCAGTACCAAGGCGTCCACTCCCGTGGGCGCCGGCCCGTCGTCCCCCGAACGCCTCTCCCCCGGGCAGCCCGGCTATCGCCGCATGAGCTTCGCGCTCTTCGCCGCCGGTATGGCCACCTTCGCCCTCCTCTACTCCACGCAGGCGCTGCTGCCCGCCGTCTCCGCCGACTTCGGCGTGAGCGCGTCCGCCGCCAGCTGGACCGTCTCCGCGGCGACCGCCGCGCTGGCCGTGTGCGTCCTGCCGATGAGCTCGCTCTCCGAGCGCTTCGGTCGGCGCACCGTGATGACGGCGTCGCTGGCCGTCGCCGTGGCGGTGGGACTGCTGGTGCCGTTCGCGCCGAGCCTGGAGTGGCTGGTGGCGCTGCGCGCCGTGCAGGGCGCGGCGCTGGCCGGACTACCGGCCTCGGCGATGGCGTATCTCGCGGAGGAGGTGCGGCCGAAGGCGCTGGTGGCAGCGATCGGCCTGTTCGTGGCGGGCAACAGCATCGGCGGGATGAGCGGGCGGATCGTCACCGGATGGGTGGCGCAGCTCTGGGGCTGGCGCGCGGCGCTCGCCGCAGTCGGCCTGATGGCCCTCGTGTGCGCGCTGGTGTTCCGCGCGATGCTCCCCAGGGCCCGTCATTTCACGCCCGGTTCGGTGAACCCGCGCGCCCTCGTCGCGACCGTCCGCGGTCATCTCGCCGACCCGCTGCTGCTGCGGCTGTACGCCATCGGCGCGCTGTTCATGACGGTGTTCGGCGCGGTCTACACGGTGATCGGCTACCGGCTGGTCGAGGCCCCCTTCAGCCTGCCGCAGGGCATCGTCGGTTCGATCTTCCTGGTGTATCTCGTCGGTACGGTCTCCTCCGCCGCCGCCGGGAAGCTCGTCGGCCGCCTCGGCCGCCGCGGAGCCCTCTACCTCGCGGTCACCACGACCGCCGCGGGTCTGCTGCTCTCGCTGGCGGACACGCTGCCGGCGGTGCTGCTCGGCCTGGTGCTGATCACCGCGGGGTTCTTCGCGGGGCACGCGGTCGCCTCGTCCTCGGTGAGCCGCACGGCGAAGACGGGCCGGGCCCAGGCGTCCGCGCTGTACCAGTCCGCGTACTACCTCGGCAGCAGCGCGGGCGGTGCGCTCGGCGCCCTCGCCTACCACTCCGGCGGCTGGGCGGGCACGGTCCTGCTGGGCCTGCTGGCCGTGCTCGGCGTCGTGTCGATCACGCTCTACGGGACCCGGGTGGCCCGCGCCGAGCACCGGATGCTGCTCGCCGGCGCACAGCGCTGACGAACCCGCGCGAAATTGGTCCCTCTCCCGTACAACCGCGGCTCCTCCGTGAGCGTCAAAGCTGGCAGACCCGCGCGTCGGCGCGGTCCACGGAGGGGAGTTGGTGGCGATGGGTCGCACCGGGGGGACGCAGGGCATACGGAGACGGGCGGGAGTGGTGCTCGGCCTGACCGGTCTGGTGGTCCCGCTCACGATGGCGATAGGCAGCGCGCCGGCCGCCGCGGCCTCGTGCACGACGGCGACGGGGCCGTACCAGAAGCAGGTCGAGAAGTTCATGGGGCGTCCGGTGGACGGCAAGCAGTCGGCGGCCGACTGCAAGGCGATCCGGACCTTCCAGGGATGGCACGGGATCACCCCGACCATCGGCTACGCCGGCCCGCTGACCTGGCAGACGATGAACACGATCCTGGCGCAGCGCGCGGCGGGGAAGAACCCGAACGCGGCGGGCAAGTGTCCGACCAACAAGGGCCGCATCGCCTGTGTCGACCTGACCCGTCAGCTGACCTGGATCCAGGACGGCAAGAAGCTGGTCTACGGACCGGTCGCGGTGCGTACGGGCAAGAACGGCACCGAGACCCGTACCGGCGCCAGGAAGATCTACTGGCGGAGCATCAATCACTTCTCGACCCTCTACAAGGTCCGGATGCCGTATTCGCAGTTCTTCGACGGCGGCCAGGCCTTCCACTCGGTCACGAAGTCGATGTACAACCCGCCGGGCTCTGGGGGCTGCGTCAATATGCGGCCCGCGGAGGCGAAGGCATACTGGAATTTGCTGAAGAACGGCGACGACGTGCACGTGTACGGGCGCAAGCCGGGAACCTGACCCCCGCTGTCAGTCCCCTCCTGTAGGTTCCGAAGGGCTGGTGCCGAATGGGCGACAGGGGTGGACCCGATGAGTGATCTGGCAACGACGCAGGACCTGGATTCGAGACTGGAGCAGTACCGGCGAGAGCTGACCGGTTACTGCTACCGCATGCTCGGCTCCGCTTTCGAGGCGGAGGACGCGGTGCAGGACACCATGGTCCGGGCCTGGCGGAATTTCGAGAAGTTCGAAGGGCGTTCGTCGCTGCGGTCGTGGCTGTACCGCATCGCGACGAACGTCTGTCTCGACATGCTGAACGCAGGCAACCGCCGCGCCCGCCCCATGGACCTCACGGCCGCGACCCCCGTCGCCCAGGCCCAGCTCACCAGCCGCCCGGAGGTCACCTGGCTCGAGCCGGTGCCCGACGGGCGGGTGCTGCCCTCGGTGGCCGACCCCGCGGAGACCGCGGTGGAGCGCGAGACGATCAGGCTGGCCTTCGTCGCCGCGCTCCAGCATCTGCCGCCCAAGCAGCGCGCCGTCCTGATCCTGCGCGAGGTGCTGGCCTGGAAGGCGAGCGAGGTCGCCGAGCTGCTGGGCACCACGGTCGCCTCGGTGAACAGCGCGCTCCAGCGGGCGCGGGCGACCCTCGCCGAGTCGGAGCCGGCCTCCTCGGACGGCGCCGACCCTCTCGACGAAGAACAGCAGAAGCTCCTCGCCCGCTATGTGGCGGCCTTCGAGGGGTACGACATGCAGGCGCTGACCGCCCTCCTCCACGAGGACGCGACGATGTCCATGCCGCCCTACGACCTGTGGCTGCGCGGCCACGACAACATCGTGGGCTGGATGCTCGGCGTGGGCGACGTGTGCCGGGGATCGAAGCTGGTCCCGACCGTGGCGAACGGCTCGCCGGCGTTCGCGCACTACCACCCGAGCGCGTCCGGCGAGGGGTACGAGCCGTGGGCGCTCATCGTCCTGGAGCTCTCCGACGGCAAGGTCGGCGGGATGGACTTCTTCCTGGACACCAAGAGGTGGTTCCCGCTGTTCGATCTGCCGCCGGCCCTCGACAAGGACGGCGCCCCGGTCGCCGAGGTGGCCCCGGAGGCCGTCGCGGGCGAGGGGGCGGAAGCGGAGGCCCCGAAGGCGGCGGGCTAGGACCGGCCCTTCCGGCGGCTCGCCTTCCGGCTTCCCCGGCCGGCGATCCCCGTCAGGCGACTTCGCCCAGGCCCACCAGTTCCAGCAGTGCGCGCAGCTCCGGCCCGGCACCCCTCATCCGGACCCGGCACCCCAGCCGCCGGGCCGTGAGCTGCATCCGCGCAAGGGCGTTCACAGCGGTCAGGGTGGCGTGTGTCAGCCCTCCGACGTCACAGATCGCCTCGGTGGCGCCGGTGCCGGAGAGCCGTGCGTGCAACTCCTCGCACAGGCGCGGCACATCGTCCGGGGTCAGCCTCCCGGAAAGGCGCATGACGACGGGCTGTGTGGCGTCCACACGTATCAGACTGCCCCTGCGGCCGTAACTCATCGCTGTCAGAAGACTTCGGCGCATGGCTCACGATCCCGTCCCGTCGTCGTACGGATACGTCCTGTTCTGGGGACCGGCGCGGGCGCCCGTTCTCATCGGTGCCACGACGAACGGCGGGACCCGTGGATCTCCACGGGTCCCGCCGTTCGTCACAGCTGCGCCGGTCAGGCGATGCGGTCCAGCACGATCGGGTTCGGGGTGAACTCCGTGCCCGCCGGGGCGATGTCGTACGCCGAGCCCAGGGACTGGAGCGCGTAGTCGAACTTCTCCGGGGTGTCCGTGTGCAGGGTCATCAGCGGCTGTCCCGCCGTCACCGTCTCGCCCGGCTTGGCGTGCAGTTCGACGCCCGCACCCGCCTGCACCGGGTCCTCCTTGCGGGCCCGGCCCGCTCCGAGGCGCCAGGCGGCGATGCCGACGTCGTACGCGTCGAGGCGGGTCAGGACGCCGGAGGCGGAAGCGGTGACGACGTGCTGCTCGCGGGCCACCGGGAGCGTCGCGTCCGGGTCGCCGCCCTGGGCCGCGATCATGCGCTTCCAGACGTCCATCGCCGAGCCGTCGGCCAGCGCCTTCGCCGGGTCGGCGTCCTTGATGCCGGCCGCGTCCAGCATTTCGCGGGCCAGCGCCAGGGTCAGCTCGACGACGTCGGAGGGACCGCCGCCGGCGAGGACCTCGACGGACTCGCGGACCTCGAGCGCGTTGCCCGCGGTGAGGCCGAGCGGGGTGGACATGTCGGTGAGCAGCGCGACGGTCCGCACTCCGCTGTCCGTGCCCAACGCGACCATGGTGGAGGCCAGTTCGCGAGCGTCCTCGATGGTCTTCATGAAGGCGCCGGTGCCGACCTTGACGTCCAGGACCAGCGAGCCGGTGCCCTCGGCGATCTTCTTGGACATGATCGAGGAGGCGATCAGCGGGATGGCCTCGACGGTGCCGGTGACATCGCGGAGCGCGTAGAGCTTCTTGTCGGCGGGGGCGAGCCCGTCACCGGCCGCGCAGATCACGGCGCCGGTGGTGTCGAGGACGTTCAGCATCTCCTCGTTGGACAGCAGCGCGCGCCAGCCGGGGATGGACTCCAGCTTGTCGAGCGTGCCGCCGGTGTGGCCGAGACCGCGGCCGGAGAGCTGCGGGACGGCCGCACCGCACGCGGCGACCAGCGGGGCGAGCGGCAGCGTGATCTTGTCGCCGACCCCACCGGTGGAGTGCTTGTCGGCGGTGGGGCGGGAAAGGGCGTCGAAGTTCATGCGCTCGCCGGAGGCGATCATCGCCGCCGTCCACCGGGCGATCTCGGTGCGGTTCATGCCGTTCAGCAGGATCGCCATCGCCAGCGCCGACATCTGCTCGTCGGCGACCTCACCCCGGGTGTAGGTGTCGATGACCCAGTCGATCTGCTCGGGGCTCAGCTCACCCCGGTCCCGCTTGGTGCGGATGACGGAGATGAC
This sequence comes from Streptomyces sp. NPDC058685, assembly GCF_042714725.1. Lineage (NCBI taxonomy): Bacteria > Bacillati > Actinomycetota > Actinomycetes > Kitasatosporales > Streptomycetaceae > Streptomyces > Streptomyces sp. NPDC058685. The sequence goes on along the minus strand of NZ_JBHXSL010000001.1, from coordinate 292,341 downwards.
GTCCATGGGATTCCTCCAGAGTTGCTCTACGCGCATAGAAAGAGGGTATGACCGCGGCCCCTCCGCCGGAGCGGAAGGGCCGCGGCCGTGCTCCTACGAGAGATGCTGCGGCCCGAACGCCTGCGGGAGCATCTCGTCCAGGGTCAGGATCCCTTCCGGGGTGTCCAACAGCAGCTCGGGGCCGCCGAATTCGTACAGCAGCTGCCGGCACCGCCCGCACGGCACCAGCACCTCGCCCCGGCCGTCCACACACGCGAAGTGGGTGAGCCGGCCACCGCCGGTGGCATGGAGCTGCGAGACCAGGCCGCACTCCGCGCACAGCGACAGACCGTACGAGGCGTTCTCGACGTTGCAGCCGACGATGATGCGGCCGTCGTCGACGAGCGCCGCCACGCCGACCGGGTAGCCCGAGTAGGGGGCGTACGCGCGCGCCATCGCTTCGCGTGCCCGCTCCCGCAGGAGCTCCCAGTCGACGTCCGTCACGGACGGGGTCGTCACTTGCCCTCGCCCTTGCGGTACGGCAGGCCGTCGGCCTTGGGCGGCCGCAGGCGCTGTGCGGACAGGGCGAGGACCAGCAGCGTGGTGACGTACGGCGCCGCGTCCACGAACTGGCTCGGCAGCGCGTCCGTCATCGCGTACCAGAGGAACAGCAGCGCCGAGACGAACGCGGCGATCGCGGCCTGCACATGCTTGCGCTTGTAGAGCTGCCAGCCCACGACGAGCACCAGCAGGATCGCCAGCAGGAGCAGCATCGCGTGGACGTTCTCCGCGCCACCGCGCAGCTTCAGACCGTCGGTGAAGCCGAAGAGTCCGGCGCCCAGCGCCATGCCGCCCGGCATCCAGTTGCCGAAGATCATGGCCGCGAGACCGATGTAGCCGCGCCCGCCGGTCTGGCCCTCCTGGTAGATACCGGTCGCGACGATCGCGAGGAACGCACCGCCGAGACCGGCCAGACCGCCGGAGACGGTGACCGCGATGTACTTGTACTTGTAGACGTTGACGCCCAGGGACTCGGCGGCGACGGGGTTCTCACCGCAGGAACGCAGCCGCAGACCGAACGCGGTGCGCCACAGAATCCACCAGGTGCCGGGGATCAGCAGGATGGCGACGACGGTCAGCAGCGACAGGTTGGTCACCAGACCGCCGACCACACCGGCCAGGTCGGACACGAAGAACCAGTGTTTGGCCTGGAGATCGATCATCCAGTCCGAGAGTCCCGGAATGGTGATGTCGGTGATCTGGTCGATGCGCGGGGACTGCTTGGAGGAACCGCCGTCCGCCTCGGCGAACGTGAAGTTCGACAGGTAGCGGGTGACACCGACGGCCAGGATGTTGATGGCCACACCGGAGACGATGTGGTTGACGTTGAAGGTCACGGTGATCACGGCGTGCAGCAGACCGCCGAGCGCGCCGCCGACGATGCCCAGCAGGACACCGGTCCACGGACCCCACTGGTAGCCGGCCCAGGCACCGAACCAGGTGCCGAGGATCATCATGCCCTCGAGGCCGATGTTGACCACGCCGGCCCGCTCGGCCCACAGGCCGCCGAGTCCCGCGAGGCCGATCGGCACCGCCAGCTGGAGTGCGCCGGCGACCTGGCCCACCGAGGTGAGGTCATTGGCGCCGCTGATCACCCGGACCAGGGAGAACAGCAGCAGGCCCGCAGCGATGATCAGCATGATCACCGGCAGGGACAGCTTGCGGCGGCCGCCGCCCTTCTTGGGTGCGGTCGACGTCATCGAGACGGTGCTGGTGCTCACGCTGTCCTGCCTTCACTCGCTTCTCCGCCCACTCGGCGCAGGGGCGCGGCCATCCTCGTCGTCCGAAGCCCGACGGCCTCGTGTGCGTCGCTCACAGGACAGCCTCCTCACGGGACTTACGGGCCTGGGCGGCGAGTTCCTCGCCGACCTTCTGCTGCTGGCGGCGCAGCCCGTACTGACGAACGAGTTCGTAGGACACGACGACCGAGATCACGATCAGGCCCTGCATGATCGTGGCGATCTCCTTCTCGTAGCCGTGCTGGTCCAGCGAGGCCGAGGTCTTCTCCAGGAAGGCGATCAGCAGTGCGGCGAAGAAGATGCCGACCGGGTTGTTGCGGCCGAGCAGCGCGATCGTGATGCCGGTGAAGCCGACGCCGACCGGGAAGCTCAGGCTGTACGTGTGCGTCTGGCCCAGCAGCAGCGGCAGACCGGACAGGCCCGCCACCGCGCCGGAGATCAGCATGGCGGTGAGGACCATCTTCTTGGCGTCCACGCCGCTCGCCTGGGCCGCGGACTGGCTGGCGCCGGTGGCGCGCAGGTCGAAGCCGAAGCGGGTGCGGTTGAGGATGAACCAGTAGACGATGCCCAGGCCGAACGCGATGAAGGTGAAGCCGTAGACGACGCCGCCCTCGCCGGTGTCGAGGCCCGGGAACCAGCCGGACTCGGCGATCTCACCGGTCGTCAGGTCGTTGGAACCCTTCGGCTGCACACCGAGGTTCGCGGGCAGGATCATCCAGGCGATCAGGCTGGTCGCGATCGCGTTCAGCATGATCGTCGAGACGACCTCGCTGACACCGCGGGTGGTCTTCAGGATGCCCGCGATACCGGCCCAGAAGGCGCCGACGAACATGGCGACAAGCACGATCAGCAGGATGTGGAGCGGGCCGGGCAGTTCCACGGAGGCGCCGACGACCGCCGCCAGCATCGCCGCGAGGCGGTACTGGCCGTCCACACCGATGTTGAACAGGTTCATCCGGAAGCCGATGGCGACGGCCAGGGCGGCGAGGTAGTACGTACCGGCCTGGTTGACGATCAGCACCTGGACGTCGGTGTACTCGGCGTTCTGGATCATCAGGGTGTACGGCTCGATCGGATCACGGTCCGAGACGAGCAGCACCACCGAGGTGAGCAGGAAGGCCACGACCAGGGCGAGCGCCGGGCCGGCGAGGCCCAGGATCAGCCGGTCCTTGTCGAACTTCTTCATCGGGCCTCACCGTTCTCGGGCTGCTCGGGTGCTTCCAGGTGGCCGGTGGCGGCGCCGGTCATGGCCGAGCCCAGCTCCTCCGGGGTGATGGTGGCGGGGTCGGCGTCCGCGACCAGCCGGCCCCGGTACATCACCCGCAGGGTGTCGGAGAGCCCGATGAGCTCGTCCAGGTCGGCGGAGATCAGCAGCACCGCGAGACCCTCGTGGCGCGCCTCCCGGATCTGGTCCCAGATCGCCGCCTGGGCGCCGACGTCCACACCACGGGTGGGGTGGGCGGCGATGAGCAGCTTCGGCGCGTGGCTCATCTCGCGGCCGACGATCAGCTTCTGCTGGTTGCCGCCGGAGAGGGAGGCCGCGGTGACCTCGATGCCGGGGGTGCGCACGTCGTACTCGCGCACGATCCGCTCGGTGTCCTTGCGGGCCGCCTTGAGGTCGAGCAGGCCGTGCTTGCTGTTGGGGCGCTCGGTGACATGGCCGAGGATGCGGTTCTCCCACAGCGGGGACTCCAGCAGCAGCCCGTGCCGGTGGCGGTCCTCGGGGATGTAACCGATGCCGTCCTCGCGGCGCTTGCGGGTGGGCGCGTGCGAGATGTCGTTCTCGCCGAGCGTGATCACACCGCCGTCGGGGTCGCGCATGCCCATCAGGGCTTCGATGAGCTCGGTCTGACCGTTGCCCTCGACGCCGGCGATGCCCATCACCTCGCCCTGGTGGATGGTGAAGTTGATGCCGTCGAGGACCTCGCGCACGACGCCGTCGGGGTCGGTCGCGGTCAGCCGCAGGCTGTCCACGGTCAGCATCGGGACATCGGTCACCGTCGACTCACGGGTCTCGGGCGACGGCAGTTCGCTGCCGACCATCAGCTCGGCGAGCTGCTTGGTCGTGGTGGTCCTCGGGTCGGCGGTGCCGACCGTGGTGCCGCGGCGGATGACCGTGATCTCGTCGGCGACGGAGAGGACTTCGCCGAGCTTGTGCGAGATGAAGATGACGGTCAGGCCCTCGGCCTTGAGCTCGCGCAGGTTCGCGAAGAGCGCGTCGACCTCCTGCGGCACGAGCACCGCGGTCGGCTCGTCGAGGATGAGGGTGTGCGCCCCGCGGTAGAGGACCTTGAGGATCTCCACGCGCTGCCGGTCGGCGACACCGAGCTGTTCGACCAGGACGTCGGGGCGGACGTTCAGCCCGTACGCCTCCGACAGCTCCTTGATCTTCTTGCGCGCCTTGGCGCCGATGCCGTAGAGCTTCTCGCCCCCGAGAACGACGTTCTCCAGCACGGTGAGGTTGTCGGCCAGCATGAAGTGCTGGTGCACCATGCCGATTCCGCGCGCGATGGCGTCGGCGGGGCTGGAGAAGGAGACCTGGGAGCCGTCGACGGTGATGGTGCCCTCGTCCGGCTTCTGCATGCCGTAAAGGATCTTCATCAGGGTCGACTTACCGGCGCCGTTCTCACCGACGAGGGCGTGCACGGTGCCCTTGTGGACGGTGATGTCGATGTCGTGGTTGGCGACGACACCCGGGAAGCGCTTGGTGATGCCGCGCAGTTCTACGGCGGCAGGAGGGCTGGACGCGTTGATGACGCACTCTCCTTGGCGGGAAAGGAGCAGGGAGGCAGGGCGGAGGGGGGTTCGGGGGCAGGGGCGAAGTTATCGCGCCGGAGAGGGCTCTACGCGCGTAGCGCTGCCGAATGATAAAAACCCGTGGCCGGAACCCGGCCCGGGGCCCGGGGGGCGGTGTGCACCGCCCCTCCGGGCCCGCGGAACGAAGGGTTTCCGACCGGCGACTACGGAGCGGTCTTGACCTTGACCGTGCCGGCGATGATGGCGGCGCGGGCCTTGTCGACCGCGGCGGTCACATCGGTCAGCTTGGTGTAGGCCGGGTTGGACGTCGCCAGGCCGACGCCGTCCTTGTCCAGGCCGTAGCGGATCTCACCGGACTGCGGCTTGCCGTCCTTGACCGACTTGATCAGGTTGTAGACGGAGCCCGCGACATCCTTGGTCACCGAGGTGAGGATGTACTCCTTGTAGGGCGCGAGACCCTTCTGGTTGTACTGGTCCGAGTCGACGCCGATGGACCACTTCTTCGCCTTGGCGGTGGCCTCGATCGAGCCCGAGCCGGCGAGACCGGCGGCGGCGTAGATCACGTCGGCGCCCGCGTCGAGCTGGCCCTGCGCGGCCGCCTTGCCGAGGTCGGGCTTGGAGAAGCCACCGAAGTCCGGCGGCTGCGTCAGGTACTGGACCTTGACGTTGACGCTCTTGTTGGTGTCCTTGACGCCCTGGACGAAGCCCGCCTCGAACTTCTTGATCAGCGGGGTCTCGACACCACCGATGAAGCCGACGGTCTTGGACTTCGTCACCTTGGCGGCGGCGACGCCGGCCAGGTAGGAGCCCTGCTCCTCGTTGAAGACCAGGTTGGCGATGTTCTTGCCGGTCTTCGAGGTGTCGTCGATGAGGCCGAAGGTGGTCTTCGGGAACTTCGGCGCGACCTCGGCGATGGCCGGGGCGTACGCGAAGCCGACACCGATCACGGGGTTGTTGCCGGCGCGGGCCAGCTCGGTGAGGCGCTGGACCTTGTCCGGGTCGCCCTCTCCCTCGCTCGGCTCGGCCTCGGTCCCCTTGATGTCGAGGTCCTTCTCGGCCTTCTCGAGGCCGGCGAACGCGGCGTCGTTGAACGACTGGTCGCCGCGGCCACCGATGTCGTACGCGATGGCGGCGCTGCTGCTGTCCTCGGCAGCGTCCGAGGACGATTTGCCGCCACATGCGGTGACGGACAGTGCGAGAGCCGTGGACGCAAGGCCCACGGTGGCGATCCTGGTGATCCGGCGCACTGGGGGGCTCCTTAAAACCTGACCGAAAGCGCCACTTCCGGCGCTGGTTTCGCGGCGATCGTAACGCGCGTAGATGTCAGTTAAAGACCTGTTCATCAGTCGTTATCGGATCGTCGCGAACCGGCCATGGGCTTGGTGCGCGCCGCATTGATCGACACGCGACGTACTCCAGTGCAGCGTACGCCCGGCCGTCGAGCGCGGCCGGGGCGAGAACGTGACGCCGGTGCTAGGTCCTGTCCGCCCGGCCGTCGAGCAGGGCCGCCGCCGTGAACAGCTCGACGCCGACGTCGATCGCCAGCTCGTCGGCGTCGAAGTCGCCGCGGTGCAGGTCCCGCCGGGTGGTGTCACCGGGCGTCCGCACGCCGAGCCGGGCCATCGCGCCGGGGACGTGCTCCAGGTACCAGGAGAAGTCCTCGCCGCCCAGGCTCTGTTCGGTGTCCTCGATCGCATACGATCCGCGGCGCGCGGTCTGCGCGTCCCGCAGCAGTTCGGTCACCGCCGGGTCGTTGACCACCGGCGGCACACCGCGGATGTAGTTGATCTCGGACTTGGCCCGGTGGAGCGTGGCGATCTCGTCGATGGCCGCGTGCACCAGGTCGGGGGCCGCGCGCCAGCCCGGCAGGTCCAGGCAGCGGACGGTGCCGGACAGTTCGGCGTGCTGCGGGATGACGTTGCAGGCGTGGCCCGCCTCGATACGGCCCCAGGTGACCGCGAGCCCGGAGCGTGCGTCGACCCTGCGGGCGAGCAGGGCCGGGACCTCGGTGACGACCTTCGCGGCCGCCGTGACGAGATCGGTGGTCAGATGCGGACGGGCGGTGTGGCCGCCGGGGCCGTCGAGCGTCACCTCCAGCCGGTCGCAGGCGGAGGTGATGGGGCCGGGCCGCAGTCCGATGACTCCCGCGTCGACCTTGGGGTCGCAGTGCACGCCGATGATCTTCCCGACACCGTCCAGGACACCCGACTCGATGGCGTCCGGCGCACCACCCGGCAGCACTTCCTCGGCGGGCTGGAAGATCAGCCGCACCGGCTGCGGCAGCAGCCCCTGCCGGTCCAGATCGGCCAGGACCAGACCGGCGCCGAGAACGGCGGTGGTGTGGACGTCGTGACCGCAGGCGTGCGCGCGGTCGGGGACGGTGGAGCGGTAGGGAACCCCGATCTTGGTGTCGGGGATGGGCAGAGCGTCGATGTCCGCGCGGATACCCAGCAGCGGCCGCGTCTCGTCCCAGGCGCCGATGTCACAGATGAGTCCGGTGCCCACGGCCAGTACGCGCGGCTTCAGGCCCGCCTTCTCCAGGCGTGCCTTGATCGCGGCGGTCGTACGGAACTCCTGGTTGCCGAGCTCCGGGTGCATGTGCATGTCCCGGCGGAAGGCGATCAGCTCGGCACGCAGCGCTTCGGACAGCGTGCCGGGCAGTGCGTCTCCCCCGGGCAGGTCTGCTTCGGACTCACGGGACATCAGTTGGTTCACCTGTTGAAGGGTATGCCCAGGCGGGGGCCAACTGACCACTGATCAACAAAAGTTCAACCCGATAGGGGAAGGAAAGGTGGCCCCGAGGTGCATGGTTGCCCACCCGTGTGGGTAAGCTCACGCACCCTTTTCGACCGTACCTCAAGCCGCTCCGAAGCGATCCTCCGGCGGAGGATCATGGTCTCAGGCCGGTGCGGGCAACCGCTGCACATCCCGTGCGGTGCCGGTGACCCCGGCGAGGAAGCCCTGTGCGCGGGGCGAGGCGCTGTCCCTGAGCCATTCCGGGGAGATGTCGCAGACCGCCACCCGGATGCCGGTGCCCGCGAGCGCCAGCGGAAGCGTGTGCACCACGGTCGACGGAAAACTGAGCACCGTGGCGCCGATCGGGCCCCGGCGGGCGATCAGCTCCAGCGGCAGATCCGGCCGGACGATCTCCAGGCCGGTCTCCACCGCGAGCCGGTGCAGCTTGTCGGAGCTCTCCCGCCGGTGCGCGAAGTAGCGGGTGGCGCCGTGGGTGCGGGCCAGCGCGGTGACCGCCTCCACGTACTGGTCGGGGTCGACCACTCCCGTCTCCACCAGAGACGTCCCGACCAGGTCGGCGCCGCGAGTGATCTTCGGCGGGCCGAAGCGGGCGCGGGTCCAGCCGAAGACGTTGGGGGTGACGGTGATCCCCGGCGGCGGCTCGACCGGCATCGAGGTGAACACCTCGACCCGGCGGGACCGGGACGGGGTGAGCCGGCGGCGGGCCAGGAACGTCACGGGCGCGAGGACCATCTCGCGCGGACCGCGCCTGCCGCGCCGGTGCCAGCGCACGAGCTTCTCGCCGCGGGCCAGCTGGGCCACGAACTCCATCGTGGCGGTGCCGTCGTCGACGACGGTCAGGTCCTTGCCGCCGACCAGGGTGAGGAGCAGCTGCACGTAGCGGGAGAAGGGGTCGCCTATGACGATGCGTTCCGCGCGGTGCAGCATCGGGGCGAGCCGGCGCACGGTCTTCAGCGGCGCTCCGGTCCCGCCGCGGGCCTCCTGCCAGCGGACCGTGAACCCCTCGTCGCGGGCCAGCTCCGCCATCCGGCGCAGCTGGCCGCGCGACATGGGATCGGTGGGCGAGAGCACGACCACGATCAGCTCGGCCGCGCGGTCACCCCGCCGCCCGAGGCCGTCCGGCAGCACGTCCGGCGGCGCACCGGGCCGGGCGTGGGCCCACTCCAGGACGTTCAGGAGCTGGACCGGACTCTCGACGAAGGCGAGATTCACTGTGGGTCACCTCGTGATCGGGGTGGTCGGGAGTTCCGGGTGGACGGCGATTCACGGCGTACGGGGTTCCGGGTGGACGCGGTTCCGGGCGGACGGCGTCCGGGGTGGGATCAGGTGCGGCGCTCAGGGGCGTGCGGGCCGGTGTCCACCGCCCGGCACCGGAGGCCGGGAAAGGCCGTCCAACCGTCACGACCGCGGCCCGGCAGGCTGTGCACCGGCCACGACCGGAGCCCCGGCCCCGTGGGCCACGAGCCGCGGCCCACGACCGAAGGGCCGCCGCCCCCGGGGTTGGCAGCACCTCGGGGTCACCCGTCGTGCGGGGTGACGGGAGCGGTGCGTGCGGCCCCCGGGGTGACGGCGGTCGGGCCGTCAGACCGGCGTGCGGCCCCCGGGGTGACGGCGGTCGGGCCGTCAGACCGCCGCGGGCTCGCGGTCGCCCCCCTCGGCGACGACGCCCGCGACCCGGCGCAGCTTCTTCATCGGGGCGAGCTCGGAGTCGTAGACCTTCTTGACGCCGTCGCCCAGCGCGGTCTCGATCGTGCGGATGTCGCGGACCAGACGCTGGAGGCCGCCCGGCTCGACGGAGGCCGCCTGGTCGGAGCCCCACATGGCGCGGTCGAGCGTGATGTGGCGCTCGACGAACGCGGCGCCGAGCGCGACCGCGGCGAGCGTGGTCTGGAGACCCGTCTCGTGGCCGGAGTAGCCGATCGGGACGTTCGGGTACTCCGCCTGGAGCGTGTTGATGACGCGCAGGTTGAGCTCCTCGGCCTTCGCCGGGTACGTCGACGTGGCGTGGCAGAGCAGGATGTTGTCGCTCCCGAGCACCTCCACCGCGTGGCGGATCTGCCGCGGCGTCGACATGCCGGTGGAGAGGATGACCGTCTTGCCGGTGCCGCGCAGCGCACGCAGCAGTTCGTCGTCGGTGAGGGAGGCGGAGGCCACCTTGTGCGCCGGGACGTCGAACTTCTCCAGGAAGGCCACGGCCTCGGTGTCCCACGGGGAGGCGAACCAGTCGATGCCGCGCTTCCTGCAGTGCTCGTCGATCCGGCGGTACTCGTCCTCGCCGAACTCCACGCGGTGGCGGTAGTCGATGTACGTCATCCGGCCCCAGGGGGTGTCGCGCTCGATGTCCCACTGGTCTCGCGGTGTGCAGATCTCCGGCGTGCGCTTCTGGAACTTGACCGCGTCGCAGCCGGCGTCGGCCGCGGCGTCGATGAGCGCGAAGGCGTTGTCGAGGTCGCCGTTGTGGTTGATGCCGATCTCACCCGTGACGTAGACGGGGTGGCCCGGCCCGGCGGTCCTGGTGCCGAGGGTACGCAGACGGGACGTGCTCATGGGGGGTAGATCCTTAACTCTCGGGGGTGTTGTGGGACACGGCAGGGGCTGGGGGACCGCCTGCTGGGGTGTGGAGAAGGGTCGGGCCGAGAAGCCAGGCGGCGATCTCGCGGATCGCCCCCTCACCGCCGCGGGTGGTAGTGACGGCACGCGCGGCGGCGCGTACGGATCCGTGAGCGCTCGCGACGGCCACGGGCCAGCCGGCGAGGTCGAAGCACGGAAGATCGTTGACGTCGTTGCCGACGTAGAGCACGCGCTCGGGCGCGATCCCCTGGTCCTCGCACCACTGCTTGAGGGCGAGGTCCTTGCGGTCGACGCCGTGCAGGACGGGGATCCTGAGCTTGCGGGCGCGCGCCGCGACCACCGGGTTCTGCTCGGTGGACAGGATGAGCAGGGGCAGACCGGCGTTGCGCAGATGCGCGATGCCGAGGCCGTCGCCGCGGTGCACCGAGACGATTTCCCGGCCCTCCGCGTCGATGTGGACCCGGTCGTCGGTCTGGGTGCCGTCGAAGTCGAGGACGACGGCGTCGACGTCCTCGCGCGTGGGCAGCGCGGGGGTGTCGAGGAGCGGGGCGAGCGCACGGGCGCGCGCGAGATCGTGGGGGTCGTCCACTTCGAGGACCCGGGCGGGGTCGGTACGGACCAGGGCGGTGCGGCCGAAGAAGCGGTGGCCGGCCTCGCGGAAGGCGGGGGCGGCCATGGCGTACGCGGCGCCCGTCTCCAGGAAGTCCTGCGGACGGTCCTGACGGCGGGGGCGGAAGGAAGAGTCGTGGTTGACGCCGCGGCCGCCGGGGGCGGTGCCGGCCGGCAGCGCGGTGGCGGCGCCGGTGGGCTGTGCGCCGACGGCGGGGCGCACGGCCCCGTACTCGCCCGCGTTCCCGGCCTGTTCACCCGTGGCGCCGACCGGCTCCTCGGCGTCCTCACGCCAGACGAAGCCGTGGAACGGGGCCACGGTGACCGCGCTGTCCGCGCCGCGCTCGGCGACCGCGGCGGCCACGCCCTCGACGTCCTCGCGGCTCAGGAAGGGGCTGGTGCACTGGACGAGCAGGACCACGTCGACCTGGCAGCCGTTCATCGCCTCGAAGGCATCCATGGCGTGCAGGACGGCGGCCTCGCTGGTGGCGGTGTCGCCGGCGATCGCGGCCGGCCGCAGGACCACCTCGGCGCCGGCGCTCCGGGCCGCCGCCGCGATGTCCGGGTCGTCCGTGGAGACCACGACGTCGGTCACCAGCCGGGCGGCGAGGCTCTCGCGCACGGCCCGCGCCACCAGCGGCACTCCGCCCACGGGCGCCAGGTTCTTGGCCGGTACGCCCTTCGAGCCGCCTCGGGCGGGGATCACGGCGAGCACGGTCATCTGGGCTCCTGGGTACGTCGGTTGCGGGTGTGCGCCGGTGCTCTCGTGGGTCACAGCCGGCCCATCCGGCGGAGGACGGGGGCGACACGCTGCACGCCGTGGCGGTACGCGCCGCGCGCCACCTCCCGTACGGCGTCGCGCACCACGCGCCGGACGACGCTGATCTCGGTGGTCTTCGCCTCCCCCTGGAGCGGGGTGCCGTCGGCGCCGAGGTGGTGGCGGGCGAGGATGCCGGGCAGATAGCCGGGCGCCGTCGCGGGGGTGTAGTACGGCGTGATCGGCGGGAGTTCGGGCTTCTCCAGCAGCAGGGCGACGCGCTCCCGGGCCACGTCGAAGGCGCTGTCGTAGGTCCCGTCGGCGGCGACGCCCTGCCGGGACAGCCAGTCCGGATCGGGCAGGGGGCGGTGGCCGCCGTCCAGGCGGTCCCACGAGGTGAGCAGGCCGGAGCCGAGGAAGTGGTGGTTGCCGAGGGCTTCGCGCACACCGAGGTCGGTGAGGATCGCCGTCGGTATGCCGCGGTGCAGCGACTCCAGCGCGGCCGTCGACGAGACGGTCACCAGCAGGTCGGTGCGGTCGAGGACCTCGCCCATGTTCCCGTACACCAGACGGAAGTTGGGCGGCAGCCCGCCGGGGAGCTTCTCGGCGAGCTTCTGGTACGGGAGTTCTTCGAGGTGTGTCGTGTGCTCGCCCGGACGGGAGCGCAGCTTCAGCAGCACCTCACGGCCGGGGTGCAGACGGGCGTGCTCGACGAGCCGTCGCAGCAGGTGGGTGCGGTGGACGCGGGACTCCGGGACGGAGGGCTGGGCGGCGAAGACGACCGTGTCGCGGCCGGCCTCGGGCCGGTAGGGCGCCCCGCCGAGGAAGGGCAGCGCGGCCTCGGTGACGGACGAGGCATCGGCGCCCACGCCCTCGTAGACCGCGCGGAAACGGTCCACGTCGTGACGGGAGTTGGCGAGGACGACGTCGGCTCCGTGCCGCAGCAGCAGTCCGTCGGCGAGCTTCTCGTAGACGACTCCCACGTACCCGGTCACGACGACCGGGCGCAGCGGCATCTTCAGTGCGGCCAGCCCGTGCAGCAGGGCCTGGACGGCACCACCGACGAGGGCGAGCACGATCACGTCGTACGCGTCGTCCTTGACGGCGCGCAGGAACTCGTTCGCCGTGACCTCGCGCAACTCGTCCACCCGCACACCGACCTCGGCGAGCTGGCGGGCCGTGGGAGTGGCCCGGCCGCGCAGCAGAAAGCCGCTCAGCTCGACGGAGTCAGGGGTGTCGTTCGGGGTTATACGACGCGCTGTGAGCGCGCCCCATTTCCACCGGGTGTCGGAGTCGGCGAGTACGGCGACCCGTACGGCCTCGCTGGTACTTGATGGCACGCCGAGGACGTTAGAAAGGCATTCCGTTTGACGGCCCAACTCGACCACAACAGATGGTTAACAGCGCGTCTACGGTTGGCGAAAGCGCCCGGGAAACTGGTCGGTCAACCGCTCCGTCGCCTTCTGTTCACCCTTCATCTTTGCCAGGGACAGAACGAATGCCGGGGCCGCCCCTAGCCTCACGGGGGTGGTCAAGCTCTCCGTCATCGTGCCGTTCTACAACGTGCAGACATACGCGCCCGACACCCTCAGAAGCCTGCAGGCGAACGCCCGCGAGGACTTCGAATTCCTCCTTGTCGACGACTGTTCGAAGGACGGGACTCCGGAGATCCTCGAGCGCGCGGAGCGGGAGGTGCCGGGGGCGCGGGTGATCAGACATGAGCAGAACGGCGGTCTCGCCACCGCCCGCAACACCGGTCTCGACGCGGCGAGCGGGGAGTATCTGGCCTTCCTGGACGGCGACGACTGGCTCGCCCCGGGCCACTTCGAGCATCTGCTCACCGCCATGGAGGACCTGGGCTGCGACTTCGTGCGCACCGACCATGTGCAGTGCACGGCCAGGGCCCGCACGGTCCACCGCGTCCCCGTCGGCCGGCGGGGCGAGGTGCTGCGGCCGCGCGACGCGATCCTGCCCGCCGACCGTTCGACCGGCGTGGACTACCCCTTCGCGTGGGCCGGGATGTACCACCGGCGGCTCGCCGACCGCGGGCTGCTGCACTTCACCCACGGTCTGCGCACCGCCGAGGACCGGCCGTGGATCTGGCGGCTGCACCGCGAGGCCGAGACGTTCGCGGTGATCAGCCACCTGGGGATCTTCTATCGACGCGGCGTCGCGTCGTCCCTGACACAAATCGGTGACATTCGGCAGCTGGATTTCATTCGGGCATTCGACCAGGTACTCGAAGAAACGGCGCAGGATCCGGATTCCGCGCAGCTGCTTCCCAAAGCAGTGCGGACATACTGCGCGGTTATTTCTCATCACCTGGGATCGGTGGAGCGATTCGAACCCGCGGTGGCACGTAAATTGCGGGCGATGAGCGCGGCCGCGCTGAAACGGATGCCGCAGGACATTCTGAAGGAAGCGCTCGACTCGATGGACACCGAACGCGCCTCGCGTCTGCGCAGGCTCCGTCGCCGTCCCTCCCCCCTCTCCTCGGAGGCCGCGGCCTGATGCCCACGACCCAGATCTTCTACGCCTCCTCGCTGTACGGTGCGGCGACGCTGTCCGCGGCGATCGACAGCGGCTGCTTCCCGGCCGCGGACCGGCGGCTGCTGCTGGTCGCCAACAACGCCACGACGCCGGAGACTTCGCCCTCGCTCGACACCATGCCGGGCTTCGAGCGGCTGCGCGGGCGCTTCGACGGGGTGATCTCCTGGAACGAGGCCATCTCGCCCTTCCACCCCGGCGGCTGGTCACCGCGCCCGGACGACGGGCCCCTGTGGGAGCGGTATCTGCGCATGCTGTGGGACCTCGGCGACGACCGGATCGAGCTCGCGGTCGAGTCGATCCAGGTCACGCCGGCCCTCGCGATCGCCCAGCTCTTCCCGGACGCGGCGCTGGACGTCTACGCGGACGGGCTGATGAGCTACGGCCCCACCCGCAGCAAGATCGACCCGCTGGTCGGCGAGCGCGTGCGCACCCTGTTCCACCTGGATCTGGTGCCGGGTCTGCAGCCCCTGCTGCTCTCGGAGTTCGGGGCGAAGCCGCGGGTCGTCGCGACCGAGGCGTTCGTCAAGGTCGTCGCCGAACTGTCCGACGGGGTCGAGGAGTCACCGGCGCGGTCCGCGGTCGGTGAGGGCGCGGCACTGCTGCTCGGCCAGTACCTCGCGGCGCTCGGCATCATCACGCCGGCGGAGGAAGAGGCCCTGCACGTGCGGATGGTGCGGGGCGCGGTCGCGCTCGGCCACCGCCGGATCGTCTTCAAACCGCACCCCACGGCGCCGGCGTCCTGGACCCGGACGCTGGAGCGGGAGGCGGAGGCACTGGACGCGGAACTCACCGTGCTGGACCGGCCGGTGCTGGCGGAAGTGCTCTACCGGCAGCTGCGTCCCGCGCTGGTGGCGGGCTGTTTCTCGACCGCGCTGTTCACGGCGAGCACGTTCTACGGCATTCCCGTGGCCCGGGTCGGCACGGAGCCGCTGCTGGACCGGCTCACGCCGTACCAGAACAGCAACCGGATCCCGCTGACGGTCGTCGACGCGCTGGTGCCGGACCTGGCGGAGGGCGAGGCCGGTGCGCCGAAGGCCGCGGACGAGGAGTTGACCGGGCTGCTGAGCGCGGTCGGTTTCGCGATGCAGCCGCAGATCAGGTCCGATCTGCGCCCGGCGGCGGAGCGGTACCTCGGCGGCAGCCTGAACGGACGGACGTGGCGCTACTTCAAGCGCCGCCGCCTGACGGTGCTGGGCCTTCCGGGAGGCATCCCGGTCCCCCGCCACGCGGCGGTGCGAAGGGTGGCGCGCAGGGCCCGCCGCCTGAAGAAGCTGGCGCTGGGGTGACGGGAGCGGGTCGGGCGGGCGCCGTTCACCCCGGGCCCAGCACCGCACCCACGCCCGACACCACCGCCGCCAGGCCGTTTTCGAAGCCCTCGTCCCGGGAGCCGAACAGTTCCTCGCCCGCCCGCGCGGCCAGCGGGTACTGCGACAGGCGTTCCTCCCGGGCCCGCAGGTCGTACCCCTCGCCCGTCGCCTGTTCCTCGATCACGTAACCGATCGTGTAGCTGTACCCGGTCTGCCACGCCCGTGCCGCCGCTCCCGGCGTGAATCCCGCCTCGGTGAGCGTCCGCAGCTGGGCCTCCATCGGCGCGGCGTAGCTCAGGTCCGTGAAGTGCGTGCCGCTGTAGACGCGCGCGCCGTCGCGGTAGCGCAGGAGATGCGACCGCAGCCCCCGCATCGCCGCCGCGTACGCCGCGCGCCAGTCCGCCGGCGGGGGCGCCTCGGCGAGGTCCGCCGTCATGCGGCGGAGCATCTCGGTGGCCATCTCGTCGAGCAGCGCCTGCTTGTCCTTGAAGTGCCAGTACAGCGCCGGGGCCTTGACGTCGAGCTCCTTGGCGATCCCTCGCAGGGTCAGTCCTTCGAGGCCCACCTCGTTGAGCAGGCGCAGGGCGGTGCGCGCCACCCGGATCCGGTCGAGTCGTTCCGTAGCCACGCGCCCACCCTCCCACACCCCCTTGACAACTTAACGCCGTTAAGTTCACCCTACGGACATGGAACTTAACAACGTTAAGGACGACGGGATCACGGACACCCGGGTGCTCGTCGTCGGCGCCGGACCCACCGGGCTCGCCCTCGCCTGCGATCTCGCTCGCCGCGGGGTCCGCACGCTGGTCGTGGAGCAGTCCGACGCCCTCTTCCCGGGCTCCCGCGGCAAGGGCCTCCAGCCCCGCACCCTGGAGGTCCTCGACGATCTCGGGGTCGTGGACGCGGTCCTCGCCGCGGGCGGCAGAGCGCCGGTCGGAATGCTCTGGGAGGACGGCGAACGGCGCGGCGAGCACGACATGTTCGAGCGCCCGGGGCCCACGGACGCGGCTCCCTACGGCGAACCCTGGCTGCTCCCCCAGTGGCGCACCCAGCAGATCCTGCACAGCCGGCTCACCGAACTCGGCGGCGCCGTCACCTTCGGCGCGGCCCTCACCGCCATCACCCAGGACGAGACCGGCGTCACGGCCGAGCTGACGACGGGCACCGTCCGGGCGGACTACGCGGTCGCCGCCGACGGGGGCCGCAGTCTCGTCCGCCGGATTCTCGGCATCCCGATGACGGGCGAGAGCGTCGACCCCGCCCCGATGCTCGTCGCGGACGTCCGCATCCCCGCGCTCGACCGCCTCAACTGGCATGTGTTCCCGGGCGACGGGTCCGCGTTCCTCGCCGTCTGCCCTCTGCCGGGGACGGAGGACTTCCAGGTCACGGGCCGCTTCTCGGAGTCGGAGCCCGACATCTCCCCCGCGGGGGTACGGGAGTTGATCGCCGCCCGCACCCATCTGAGCGCGGACGACGTCACCGAGGTGCGGTGGTCGTCGGACTTCCGGCCGCGCGCCGCCCTGGCGGAGCGCTTCCGCGAGGGCCGGATCTTCCTGGCGGGCGACGCCGCCCATGTGCACTCGCCGGCCGGTGGGCAGGGGCTCAACACCAGCGTCCAGGACGCGTACAACCTCGGCTGGAAGCTCGGTCAGGTCCTGCTCCACGGCGCGCCCGAGGAACTGCTCGACAGCTACGAGGAGGAGCGGCTGCCCGTCGCCGCGCAGATGCTCGGCCTGTCCACCCGTATTCACCGCGGCGAGGCCCGGCGCGGGGAGGCCACCATGCAGCTGGGGCTCGGCTACCGCGGCGGACCGCTCGCCGCGGGGTCCGCGGGCGCGCTGGAAGCGGGCGACCGGGCGCCGGACGGCCCGCTGCCGGACGGCAGCCGGATCTTCGACCTGTTCCGCGGCCCGCACTTCACCCTGCTCGCCGTCGGCACGGACGCCGGACTCCCGTCAGGGGACGGCGATGTGGTGCGCTGCCACCGGATCGACGCGTACGAGCCGTACGGCAAGGGCCTCTTCCTGGTCCGGCCCGACGGTTACATCGGCTGGGCCGGCGAGGACACGGCGGGACTGGCCGCATGGCTGCGCCGGGCCGGTGCCCACGGCGGCCTTGACCTCAAGCGTGCTTGAGTTTCTACGGTCGCCGTATGCGCTATTCACACGATGACACCGGACTCGTACGCCAGCCGATCGGCTACTGGAGCTGGGCCGCCCACGAGGCGGTGGTGGGCCATATCCGCGGGGTACTCGGCGAGGCCGGGCTCACCCAGCCCCAGTGGTGGGTCCTCAACCAGCTCGCCGAATCGCCCGCCGGACGGGACCGCACCGAACTGGTCGCGTTCCTCCAGGGCTATCTCGCGGTGGGGACCGTCCGCATGGACGACGAGGTCGAGGCCCTGATCGGCCGGGAGCTCGTCGCCCTCGGCGAGGACGGGCTGCTGCACATCACCCCCGAGGGGGAGGCGCTCCGGGCCGAGGCGGCCGTACGGCAGCAGGGCGTACGGGCGAAGATCCACGACGGCATCACGGACGAGGAGTATGTCCGCACCCTCAAGGTGCTTCAGCGGATGATCCACAACGTGGACGGCAGGGCCTGGCACCACTGACCCCCGGGCCGCTCCGGTCAGCTGCTGCTGAGCGAGAGCTTCACCGCGAAGCCGAGGAACAGTGCGCCCGCCGCCGAGGTGGCTCCCGCGGAGAGCCGCTTGCGGCGGCGGAAGGCCTCCGCGAGATGGGTGCCGGTGAAGATCAGCAGGGTCAGATAGAGGAAGCTCGCCACCTGCGCGAGCGCGCCGAGGACCACGAAGGACAGCGCGGGGTAGGCGTACGCGGGGTCGACGAACTGCACGAAGAAGGCGATGAAGAAGAGGATCGCCTTCGGGTTGAACAGGCTGATCACCAGCGCCCTGCGGAAGGGCCGCTCGGAGTCGGCCGCGGCGTCCGGGGAAGCCGCCTCGCGCTCCACCGCCCGCTCACGGCGCGTGCGCCACATCGACCAGGCCGCCCGCAGCATCCCGATCGCGAGCCAGGTCAGATAGCCGGCGCCGGCGAACTTCACGATGCCGAACAGCACGGCGTTGGCCTGGAGCAGCGAGGCCACGCCCGCCGCCGACAGCACCATCAGCACGGTGTCGCCGCACCACACACCGGCGGCGGCACGGTATCCCGTCCGCACACCACGTCGCGCGGCGACGGAGAGCACGTACAGCGAGTTCGGCCCCGGCAGGAGAATGATCAGGACAAGGCCGGCGAGATAGGTCGGCAGATCGGTGACACCCAGCATGGGGCGGAGTCTCGCACACGGGTACGACACTCCGCCTCGGCGTTTCGCATCACGGAATCAGAAGGCGTCAGCCGGCACATACGTGCCCCAGACAGCGCGCAAGGCGTCGCACACCTCGCCCACCGTGGCCCGCGCCCTGAGCGCGTCCTTCATCGGGTAGAGCACGTTCTCCGTACCCTCCGCGGCCTTCCGCAGCGCGGCGAGCGCGGCGTCCACCGCCGGCTGGTCGCGTTCGGCGCGCAGCCTCGCCAGCCGCTGCGCCTGCTGCGCCTCGATGGCCGGATCGACCCGCAGGGGTTCGTACGGCTCCTCCTCGTCGAGCGTGTACCGGTTGAGGCCGACGACCACGCGCTCCCCGCTGTCCGTCTCCTGGGCGATGCGGTACGCGCTGCGCTCGATCTCGTTCTTCTGGAACCCGCGCTCGATCGCGGCGACGGCGCCGCCCATGTCCTCCACCCGCTGCATCAGCGCCAGGGCCGCCGCCTCAACGTCGTCCGTCATCTTCTCCACGACGTAGGAGCCGGCGAACGGGTCGACGGTGGCGGTGACGTCCGTCTCGTAGGCCAGGACCTGCTGGGTCCGCAGCGCGAGCCGGGCCGACTTGTCCGTCGGCAGCGCGATCGCCTCGTCGAAGGAGTTGGTGTGCAGCGACTGGGTGCCGCCGAGGACGGCCGCGAGCCCCTGCACGGCGACCCGCACCAGATTGACCTCGGGCTGCTGCGCCGTCAGCTGCACCCCTGCCGTCTGCGTGTGGAAGCGCAGCATGAGGGACTTCGGGTTCTTCGCCCCGAACTCGTCGCGCATCAGACGCGCCCAGATCCGGCGCGCGGCACGGAACTTGGCGACCTCCTCCAGGATCGTCGTCCGCGCGACGAAGAAGAACGACAG
Source organism: Streptomyces sp. NPDC058685 (assembly GCF_042714725.1). Classification (NCBI taxonomy): domain Bacteria; kingdom Bacillati; phylum Actinomycetota; class Actinomycetes; order Kitasatosporales; family Streptomycetaceae; genus Streptomyces; species Streptomyces sp. NPDC058685. Next base: position 273,079 of record NZ_JBHXSL010000001.1, on the reverse strand, counting down.
ACGCGGCGCGAAGTCGTCGACGTCCATGCCGGCGGCTACGGCCGTTCGGACGTACTCGATACCGTCCGCAAGGGTGAACGCGATCTCCTGCGCGGGCGAGGCCCCCGCCTCGGCCATGTGGTAGCCGGAGATCGAGATGGTGTTCCACTTCGGGATCTCGGCCCGGCAGTACCGGAAGATGTCGGCGATCAGCCGCAGCGACGGCTTGGGCGGGAAGATGTAGGTGCCGCGGGCGATGTACTCCTTGAGCACGTCGTTCTGGATGGTGCCGGTGAGCCGGTCGGCCGGGACGCCCTGCTCCTCGCCGACGAGTTGGTAGAGCAGGAGAAGCAGCGCGGCCGGCGCGTTGATGGTCATCGAGGTGGAGACCTGGTCCAGCGGGATTCCGCCGAGCAGCACCCTCATGTCGTCGATCGAATCGATGGCGACCCCGACCTTGCCGACCTCGCCGTGCGCGATGGGGGCGTCGGAGTCGTGGCCCATCTGGGTGGGCAGGTCGAAGGCGACCGAGAGGCCCGTCGTGCCGTTGGCGATGAGCTGCTGGTAGCGGGCGTTGGACTCCACGGCCGTGCCGAAGCCCGCGTACTGACGCATCGTCCAGGGCCGTCCGGTGTACATCGAGGGATAGACACCGCGGGTGTAGGGGAACGCCCCGGGCTCCCCCAGCTGCTCGGCCGGGTCGAACCCCTCCAGATCGTCCGGTCCGTAGACCGGTTCGATGGGCAGTCCCGACTCGGACTCGCGCGCCATGTCTGTGCCTCCGCTGGAGCTACTCGCCGGTAACCGTACTCGCGAGGGACTGTAGCGGCGGGTCCGCGACGGTTCGAGAGCCGTCCGGTGGGACCTTGCTCACAGCCTTCTCCCCATGATGCGCGGGATTGCGCAACCGAGCAGAGCGGGAATCCATCTCAGCATGCACAGAGAACACAGGGGGGCGACATGCTTCGGAACACCATCGGCAGAACCATCGCCGCGGCCGCCGTACTCGCGGTGACCGTCGGCTGCACGGCCCAGGCCGCCGTACCCGACCGGGCCGCGGGGTCGGACGGCAAGCCGGGCGCCTCGGCGCCCGCGCCGGAGGCGACACCCGCACCGACCCGTCCGGCGCCGGCCACGCCGTCCGGGAAACCGAAGCAGAAGCCCGCCTCGCCGAGCGCGAGCGCCGAGCCCGCCGAGGTGCTGATGGCCCGCGGCTCCAAGGGCGCCAAGGTGCGCGAGCTCCAGGCCAGGCTCGCCCAGATCGGCTGGTTCGACGACACCCCGACCGGCACGTACGGCTCGGTCACCGCCGATGCGGTGAAGGGCTTCCAGACCAAGCGCGGACTGCCGGTCACCGGTGACACGAACACCGTCACCTGGCAGAAGCTGCTCGGGATGACGAAGAAGCCGACGAGCGACGAGTTGGCGGGCCGGAAGGTCAACAAGCCCTCGGCCAAGCTCGACCCGCGCTGTCTGACCGGTCGCGTGATGTGCATCAGCAAGACGAGCCGCACCCTGTCCTGGGTGGTCGACGGCACGGTCCGGTCCACGATGGACGTGCGCTTCGGGTCCCAGTACACACCGACCCGCGAGGGCACCTTCAGCGTCTTCGCGAAGTCGAGGGACCACGTCTCGACGATCTACCACACCCCGATGCCGTACGCGATGTTCTTCAGCGGCGGCCAGGCAGTGCACTATTCGGCGGACTTCGCGGCCCGCGGCTACAACGGCGCGTCCCACGGCTGCGCCAACGTCCGGGACAAGGGGGCGATCGCCTCGCTGTTCGCGCAGGTCCGCATCGGCGACAAGGTCGTCATCCACTGGTGAGACGGCCGGGGCCGTCAGGAGGAGTGAGTGGCGCGGGCGGGACCGGGGGAACGTGTCCCGCCCGCGCCATGTGCGCCCAGCCGTAGGTACGGGGGGAACCCCGGCTCGGGCGCGGCCGATGACCAGTCGGCTCACTCTCTACTGCGTCAACGGCTCAAAAAATGTCACACCGCGTGGGCGCGGCCGGAAAACGCCTGGTCAGAACAGAGAGCCGAGCGTGTCCACGGACGGCAGGGGGCCATTTTCGGACGCGGTGCGCGGGGTGTTCTGCTGCGGCGGTGTCCAGGAGACGGGCGGCTTGGATCCGTGCGGCCGGCCGTCGGAGTCCGAGCCGTCACCGTCACCCTTGTCGTCGTCGTTGTCACCGCCGCCGTCGCTGCCGCTGTGGTCGCCGCCGCCGCTCTTCGCGTCACGGTTCAGCAGTTCGGCGCAGAACCGCTCGACCCCGCCCGGCCCCTTGGCCGCGATCTCCAGCTTCTTGCGGTGCTCGGCCGGCAGGGTGCCCTTGCGGTAGTCGAGGCAGGCCGCGACCGTCCTGCGGTACAGCTCGGCCCGCCGCTTGCTCTTGGCGTCGTCCTTGCCGTCCTCCGGCCGGCCGGGCGTCTCGCCGCCCGGCCCGGTGGTGGCGCCCGTCGGGTCCGGGTCCTTGACCAGCCCGCCGCTCTCCGCCGGAGGGGCCGAGGGAGAGGTGACGGGATCGGGCGACTGCATGGGCGAGCTCACCGCGCCGTCGGGCGACTCGCTCAGTACCGGTCCGGGTGTCTCCGCCGCCGAGACGGAGGAGGCGGGAAGAGGCGTGCCGCCGCTGAAAGGAGTCGGCAGCAGGCCGGTGCCCGCCGCGACCGCGACACCGCCGAGGGCACAGCCCGCGACGAGCGCCGCGATACCGAACCGCACGGGTCGGCGCAGCCGCACACCGAGCGCGGCGCACGGTGAGGGGGCGAGGCGTACGGTCCCGAGCGCGTCGCCCGCCTCGGCGTCGGCCCTGCTCTTGCGAAAGGCCGCCAGCGCGGCGGCCTCACCCGGCATTTCACCGTCCTCGGGATGGACGGGGACCTCCGGCCTGCCCGCTGCGAAGAGGGCCCGGGACAGCTGCGCGGCCTGTGCACGGGCGTGCTCGTCCGACGTCCTGACCGGCTCGCCGCGCAACAGCTGTTCCGCCGCTTTCCTGTCAAGCCACTCGTACCGCTCGTCGGCCATCACATGTCCTTCTGCGTCCGCGGCCGCGAATGCGTCACACCGGCGGGTGCCGTGGCACCGGGCCGGAGACTGCGCTGCGGAGGTACGCCGTTCAGATCCGCGGCGCGTTCGGCGGGGCCCGCGACCGTGTTCACGGCGTCCGCGTCGGCGACAGCACCGTACGCGTTCGCAACGGCGCCCACGCTCTCGGGGTCCTCGTAATCCGCTGCCCCCAGACCCTCCAGGCTCTCCGCGCCGAGCAGCTCGGCCAGCCGCTTGAGCCCACGGTGCGCCGCGGTGCGTACGGCTCCGGGCCGTTTGCCCAGCGTCTTGGCGGCGCTCTTGGCGTCCAGCCCGACGACCACCCGCAGGACGACGGCCTCGGCCTGGTCCTGGGGCAGTTGCGCGATGAGGGCCATGGTGGATCCGGTGGCGAGGGCTTCCATGGCCTCGTCGGCGGTGTCCGACTCCGCCGGCCTGCCGGTGAGTTCGCTCTCGTCGCCGCCGACGGCCGGGCGCCGGCCCCGCATCCTGATGTGGTCGAGCGCGCGGTTGCGGGCTATTCGGGCGGCCCATCCGCGGAACCGGTCCGCGTCGCCGCTGAACCGGTCCAGGTCGCGGGCGATCTGGAGCCATGCCTCGGATGTGACGTCCTCGGCCTCCGGCTCACCGACGAGCGTCCGTACATAGCCGAGCAGCCGCGGGTGCACGGCGCGGTACACAGTCCGGAAGGCGCCTTCGTCCCCGTCCTGTGCCGCGAGCACCGCGGCGGTCAGCTCCGCGTCGTCCCCCAGCACTACCTCAACCTTGTTCCGAATCGCAGCTGGTCATCACTGCCGCGCCCCCGTGCGCGAATCAGCACGCTACGTCGTTCCGGGGGGCCGCGTCCATGCCTTGTACAACTTGCAACAATTGCCGACCGGCGTCGTGTGACAGAAATCGCCCGCCCGGCGCTGAGAGAAGTACGGGGTGGCTCTGCGACCCCGGCGGACGACGACCGGGGCCTCTCCTGTGGGGGGTGGCGGCCCCGGTCGTCCTTCCACCGCACCCGTCCCGCGCTCGTCCAAAGCCGCTGATGTCCGGCTCTCAGCGCTGCACGCGGGCACGGCGGGAGACGACCGCACGCAGGATCCGCTGCCCCTCGGTCGACACATCGAGCGCCTGCCGCAGGCCGACGCCGCCCTCGCCCTCGGCGAGGATCTCCAGGACCTGGATCTGCCGCCGCACTTCCCCGGCCACCAGGGGCCCGGCGCTCGTCGGCTCCCCCTCGCGGCAGCTCTTGAGCACCTCGATGACATCGGCCGCCTCCGGCTCCCCGTCGCCCGGCGAGGCGTCGAAGCGGTGGTGGAGCTCCAGCGCGGCGACGGAGCAGTCGTCCGCCCATTCGCGCAGCGGCTCGCGCTCCCACTCGGACGGCGCGGCACCGAGCATCTGGCGCACGAGAACGGCCGCTTCGTCGCTGACGGTCTCGCTCTCCATCGCCTCTCTGGCGGCGCCCAGCCGCACGGACCAGTCCTCCGCGCCGTCCACCAGGCCCGCCCACAGCGGACGCAGCACATCGCTCTCGGACGCGAGCAGCGGCAGACAGCGGTCCAGGCATGCGAGCCCGCTCGCGGCCAGGCCTCTCTCATCGGCCTGTGCGATCAGCTCTCTCAGGCACTTCGACGCCACCGGACGCCTCCCATCGCGGACGCAGTACTTCCTCTTACTGCGCCCCGTGGCTCAATTGCGTCACTACGACGAAGCGGGAAACCCCGTCCTTCCAGGGATCGGAGGAGAAGTCTCCCGAAGCCGTGTTCGGGCCGCTTGGCGCAAAGTACTCCGTCCGATGGTCCCGCCGCCACGGTTGTGCGGTCATGAGCGGCTCTGACGGACCCACCATCAATTCCGCGCCACTCGCACACATTTGCGCCACACCTCTGTTACATTCTGCGCACCCGGAACTCGGCTTGCAGGGCGCCCGGTTGGGCCCGCGGGGAGGCCGGGGACCGTGGTGTGGGCCCGCACACCCCCGGGCGGGCCCACACCGCGACGACCCCATGACGGCCGGCGCGACGGACAGCGCGGCAAGCGACCCGCGGCGCCGCCGCCCGGCTCAGCCGAGCCGGTTCGCCAGACTCTGGAAGTCGGCCCAGCTCGCCGTCGGAGCGCCCGGCACCCACAACTTCTGGGCCGTGGCCCGCAGAGGCATCCGGATACCGCTCGCGACCTGGGCCTGCGTCTGCGCCTGGGCGAGATCGCACCAGACGGCGAACTGGCCGCCGACGATCTGCTTCGAGTACTTCTCCGGCACCGGCTCGGTGCCGCGGAGGACGAACGGCGTCCACTGCTCGTAGATCCGCCGGCCCGTCGGGTAGGTGAAGTCGTTGGGCTCGCCGAGTACGTAGTACATGTACTCGTCGTTGAGGTTCAGGAGCTTGCGGCCCTCGGCCAGATACTCCTCGGGCGGCCGTGCGCCGATCTCCTTGCCGGTCCAGTACGCGACCTCGACGTCCTTGTCCACGGAGACCGACCCGCCCCGGAAGAAGCCGTCGTTCCAGGCCTTGGGCTGGAGGCCCAGCGGCCGCACGACCGCGGCGCGGTCGTTCACCCAGTCCGTCGCCAGGTCCTGGACCCGGCCCTCGGGGCCGTACTGCTCCCGCGCGAGTGCCGCGAGCTGCGGGAAGGACGCCTCCGGGTTCTCGCGCACGAGGGCCTGGTACTCGTCACCGCCCAGATGCCAGAACCTGCCGCCGAAGAGATCGGCGTACTCGCGCAGCAGCTCGTCCACGAGCCGTGCCGACTCCGGGTTCCCGATGTCGATCGCTCCGCGCACCGTCCGGCCGCCCACGTCCCTCAGCTGGAGCTGGGGATAGGCCGCCAGCACCGCGCCCAGATGCCCCGGTGAGTCGATCTCGGGCACGACCTGGATGTGCAGCGAGGACGCCAGCGCCAGGATCTTTCTGACCTGGTCCTTCGTGAGGTGCTCCTGCGAGACGATCTCGGGGTGGGTGTCCGACTCGATACGGAACCCCTGGTCGTCCGAGAAGTGCAGTCCCAGCTGGTTGAGCTTGAGGTCGGCCATCTCCCGCAGCCGGTCCTCGATCCAGCCCGCGGTGAAGCTCTTGCGGGCGATGTCCACCATCAGTCCGCGCTGCGGCCGGTCGGGGCGGTCCTGGACGAGCCCTTCCGGCATCACGCCGCCGGAGCGGACCGCCTGCTTGAGGGTGCGGGTGCCGTAGAAGACGCCGGACTGGTCCGGCCCGGATATGCGCACCTTCCCGCCGCCGGTCCGGACGGTGTACGACTCCGCGCCGCCCGCCTGCGAGGGGGCCAGTACCAGTTCGACATCTGCGGGACCTGCGGCAACGGCTCCCCGGTAGGCGATCTTCAGCTCGCCGGCGAGCAGTTTGGCCTCGTCGGCCAGGGCCTCGCTGCCCTTCGCGACCACGATCCCGGCAGCGGGTCCGGGCTTCCAGCCCGGCCCACGGGCGGCTTCGTGCTGCCGCACGGAGGGGATGGTCGCGGGCGCCGTGGAGAGCGGGTACGACCGGGACGGCGAAGGACTGGGCGCGGCGGGTTTCGCCCGGGCGCCACCGTCACCGCCCGTATCGGCCGCATCGCCGTCGGAGCCGCTGGAACAGCCGGTCACGGTCATCGACAGGGCCGCGGCCACGGCGACCATGACGCCGGCGGTCCGGGCGCGCCCAGGGTGCACTATCACTCGGATACCTCCCATATGCAGCGTAACCACGGCGAAGCACCCCCTGCATCGTCCATCACATGAGCTGAAACTCTCCCGTCCGGGTGAAAATCGCGCATCCGTCGGACACGTCCTCGCACGCGTCGATAGCGTTACGACTCATCCACCCCTCCCTTCCCAGCGGTCCCGCTGTTCTGTTCGAGGAGCCCACGCTGTCCAGCGAATCCCACGCCGGCCTCCCGAAGCGACCGCCGACACTCCACCACACTCTCGGCGCGCCCGCCCCTTCTGGCATACGGTCCCCGCTGCCCGGCCAACGGAGCGGCACACCTGGACTGGTGCACTTCAACACCGCACCCGAGAGCGCCGTCGTCGCCACCCTGCTCGCCTGCTGCGCCAGCGGCCGCTGGGCCGAGCGGATGGCCGCCCACCGCCCCTACCCCGACCTGGCGTCCCTGCTCGCCGCGGCCGACGAGGCCGGCTACGACCTGCGGCCCTCCGACGTCACCGAGGCTCTCGCCGACGAGTGCTCCGCCGGGCTGCACCCGGGCGCGCCCCAGGCAGCGCACACCGCGCTCGCCGCCGCCCACGCCGCGTACGAGAGCCGTTTCGGCCACGCCTTCGTGATCTGCCTCGACGCCTACGGTCCCGACGAGTACCTGGATCACCTGCTGGCCGGAATCCGCACCCGTCTGACCCACGAACCGGACGAGGAGCGGGCCGTCGCCGCAGAGGAGCTGCGCGGCCTCGCGCGCTCCCGACTGACACATGTAGTGGCCAACCATCCTGAATCAGACGTCGCGGGGGCTTCCCGGTAGCCCGTACGAGGCTGTTTGATTGCCTGTTTGATCACACCAGCCGACCCCGGGCGAACGAACCGACAAGTCGTCGCTACGATGGCCGGGGCCGGTGGACCGTACCCGGCCGGGCCAGACCGACAACCCCAAGCCGGCAGGCCCCAATCCCCGCTCCCGGAGGGTTCTTCCGTGCCGGCTGGAACGCTGTACCGCGGCCGGGAAGGAATGTGGTCATGGGTGGCTCATCGAGTCACCGGCGTCCTCATCTTCTTCTTCCTGTTCGTACACGTGCTGGACACCGCTCTTGTCCGCGTCTCGCCCGAGGCGTACGACGATGTGGTTGCCACGTACAAGACGCCTATCGTCGCGCTGCTCGAATACGGCCTCGTGGCCGCGATTCTCTTCCATGCGCTGAACGGGCTGCGTGTCATCGCCGTGGACTTCTGGTCCAAGGGCCCGCGCTACCAGAAGCAGATGCTCTGGAGCGTCATGGCCATCTGGTTCGTGCTGATGGTGGGTGCCCTGTACCCGGTGCTCGGCCACGCCGTTCGTGAAGTCTTCGGGAGCTGACGCCAGACATGTCCGCTGACACCTCTTCCACGATCGGCCCCGTCGAGGGCGAGAGCCTCTACAGCGCCGACAACCCGGCGCCGTACATCGAGGCGCCGCGCCGGCGCACGGGCCGCACGCCGAGCTCCACCCGCGGCAACTTCGAGATGGCCGCCTGGCTCTTCATGCGTCTGTCGGGCGTCGTGCTGGTCGTCCTGGTCATCGGCCACCTGCTGATCCAGCTGGTGCTGGACGGCGGCGTCTCCAAGATCGGCTTCGCCTTCGTGGCCGGCCGCTGGGCGTCCCCGTTCTGGCAGGTCTGGGACCTGCTGATGCTGTGGCTCGCCATGCTGCACGGCGCCAACGGTCTGCGTACTGTCATCAATGACTACGCCGAACGCCCGAACACGCGTCTGTGGCTCAAGGGCCTGCTGTACACCGCCACGGTGTTCACCATCCTTCTGGGCACGCTGGTGATCTTCACCTTCGACCCGAACATCCGCTAAAGCCGGGGCTGACGAGACCAATGAAGATCCACAAGTACGACACCGTCATCGTCGGCGCCGGCGGCGCCGGAATGCGCGCGGCCATCGAGTCGACGAAGCGCAGCCGCACCGCCGTGCTGACCAAGCTCTACCCGACCCGCTCCCACACGGGCGCCGCGCAGGGCGGCATGGCCGCCGCGCTCGCCAACGTGGAAGAGGACAACTGGGAGTGGCACACCTTCGACACGGTCAAGGGCGGTGACTACCTGGTCGACCAGGACGCCGCCGAGATCCTGGCGAAGGAGGCCATCGACGCGGTCCTCGACCTGGAGAAGATGGGCCTGCCGTTCAACCGGACCCCGAACGGCACCATCGACCAGCGGCGCTTCGGCGGCCACTCGCGCAACCACGGTGAGGCCCCGGTCCGCCGGTCCTGCTACGCCGCGGACCGCACCGGTCACATGATCCTCCAGACGCTGTACCAGAACTGCGTCAAGGAGGGCGTGGAGTTCTTCAACGAGTTCTACGTCCTGGACCAGCTGATCACCGAGGTGGACGGCGTCAAGAGGTCGGCCGGTGTGGTCGCCTACGAGCTGGCCACCGGCGAGATCCACATCTTCCAGGCGAAGGCCGTGATCTACGCCTCCGGCGGCACCGGCAAGTTCTTCAAGGTGACCTCCAACGCGCACACCCTCACCGGTGACGGCCAGGCGGCCTGCTACCGGCGCGGTCTGCCGCTGGAGGACATGGAGTTCTTCCAGTTCCACCCGACGGGCATCTGGCGCATGGGCATCCTGCTGACGGAGGGCGCCCGCGGTGAGGGCGGCATCCTCCGCAACAAGGACGGCGAGCGCTTCATGGAGAAGTACGCCCCCGTCATGAAGGACCTCGCCTCGCGTGACGTCGTCTCGCGCTCGATCTACACCGAGATCCGCGAGGGCCGCGGCTGCGGTCCCGAGGGCGACCACGTCTACCTGGACCTGACCCACCTGCCGCCGGAGCAGCTGGACGCCAAGCTCCCGGACATCACCGAGTTCGCGCGGACCTACCTCGGTATCGAGCCCTACACGGACCCGATCCCGATCCAGCCGACCGCGCACTACGCCATGGGCGGCATCCCGACCAACGTCCAGGGTGAGGTCCTCGCGGACAACACCACGGTCGTCCCGGGTCTGTACGCCGCCGGCGAGGTCGCCTGCGTCTCCGTGCACGGCGCCAACCGCCTCGGCACCAACTCGCTGCTGGACATCAACGTCTTCGGCAAGCGCTCGGGCATCGCCGCCGCGGAGTACTCCGCCAAGCACGACTTCGTCGAGCTCCCGGAGAACCCCGCCTCGCTCGTCGAGGCCCAGGTCGAGCGGCTGCGCAACTCCACCGGCAACGAGCGGGTGGCGGACATCCGCCGCGAGCTGCAGGAGACCATGGACGCCAACGTCATGGTGTTCCGCACCGAGCAGACGATCAAGACCGCGGTCGAGAAGATCGGCGAGCTTCAGGCCCGCTACCGCAACGTGTCCATCCAGGACAAGGGGCGGCGCTTCAACACGGACCTGCTGGAGGCCGTCGAGCTGGGCAACCTGCTCGACCTGGCCGAGGTCATGGCCGTCTCGGCGCTGGCCCGCAAGGAGTCCCGCGGCGGTCACTACCGCGAGGACTACCCGAACCGCGACGACGTCAACTTCATGCGCCACACCATGGCGTACCGCGAGGTCGGCGACGACGGCTCCGAGACCGTCCGTCTCGACTACAAGCCGGTCGTCCAGACCCGCTACCAGCCGATGGAGCGTAAGTACTGATGGCTACCCCGACATTGGACAAGCTGGATGCGTTCGAGGCGGACTCCGCCTCGTCGCACCTCATCTCCGTCACGTTCCGGATCCGCCGCTTCAACCCCGAGGTGGCGGCGGACGCGGAGTGGCAGGACTTCCGGATCGACATCGATCCCAAGGAGCGCGTCCTCGACGCGCTGCACAAGATCAAGTGGGACGTCGACGGTTCGCTGACCTTCCGCCGCTCCTGCGCGCACGGCATCTGCGGCTCCGACGCGATGCGGATCAACGGCAAGAACAGGCTCGCCTGCAAGACGCTGATCAAGGACATCAACCCGGAGAAGCCCATCACGGTCGAGGCCATCAAGGGCCTGACGGTCCTCAAGGACCTGGTCGTGGACATGGAGCCGTTCTTCCAGGCGTACCGCGACGTGATGCCGTTCCTGATCACCAACGGCAACGAGCCGACGCGTGAGCGTCTGCAGACCGCCGAGGACCGCGAGCGCTTCGACGACACCACCAAGTGCATCCTGTGCGCCGCGTGCACGTCCTCGTGCCCGGTGTTCTGGAACGACGGCCAGTACTTCGGCCCGGCGGCGATCGTCAACGCGCACCGCTTCATCTTCGACTCGCGTGACGAGGCCGGGGAGCAGCGTCTGGAGATCCTCAACGACAAGGACGGCGTGTGGCGTTGCCGCACCACGTTCAACTGCACGGACGCCTGCCCGCGCGGTATCGAGGTCACCAAGGCGATCCAGGAGGTGAAGCGGGCGCTCATCACGCGCCGCTTCTGACCCACGGGTCGCACCGGTCGCGCCGGTCGCACCGATTCGGTACGAAGGGCCCCGCATCCCGCCCGGGACGCGGGGCCCTTCGCCGTACGGGCTTCACCGAGCGCGGCGATACCTGGCAGGATCGTGGGACGTCTGACATGAAGCTCGAAAGCGGGGACGAGACATATGAGCGAGCCCAATCCGTACGCAGCGGACGGAGAGCCCGAGTACAAGTGGGGCCCGACGCAGCCGCCGGGGACGCCGGCCTACGGCTACCCCAACGCCGCACCGGGGTACGGCTATCCGGGCCCGAACGACACCCCGGCCTACTCGCAGACGCAGCCCGCGGGTGTCCCGGTGCCGGTCAACCCGGTGCCGATGGGCGGCACGCCGCTGGTCTCCATCGGTGACATCACGGTGATGGGCGACTCGATCGTCACCCCGGCGGGCACGCTGCCGCTGCGGGGCGCGGTGTGGAACGCGACGGACATGTCCCGCACCGAGGAGAAGATGCCGACGCACGCCATCGTGCTGGCGGTCGTGTTCTTCATCTTCTGTCTGCTGGGCCTGCTCTTCCTCCTGATGAAGGAGAAGACGACGACGGGCTTCATCCAGGTCACGGTGACGAGCGCGGGCAAGCACCACTCGACGATGATCCCGGCACAGCACCCGGGCACGTTCCAGCAGGTGATGGGCCAGATCAACTATGCGCGGTCGCTGAGCAGCATGTAGTGCTCCGCACCGGGGTGGTCATCGGCGGGGGCCGGTGACCACCGGGCGGGTCCATGTGACGGAGCGGGTCACGTCAGTCGACGCCGCATCACCGGGCGCTTCGGGGCGCGCCGGGCCACCTCGGTGAAGCCCTCGGCGGTCAGCAGTGAGACCAGGCCGTGGAACGCCTCGTCGGCTCCCACCGGGCCCATCGTGTCGTCCACGGGATAGGCCTCCACCGTCCGTGCACCGTTGTCCCGGGCGAACGAGACGGCTCCGCGGACGAGTTCGCGCGCCACGCCCGTACCGCGGTGCTCCCTGCCGACGTACAGACAGACCAGCGCCCACACCGGGACGTCGTCGACCGGTTTGCTGACCGGGGAGCGGTCGAGGCGGGAGTACTCCGTACGCGGTGCGACGGAGACCCAGCCGACGGGGGTGCCGTCCCGGCGGGCGACCAGGCCCGGACGGGCTCCGTCGTCGACGAGGGCGCGCAGCGCACGGCGGTTGCCCTCGCCCCACGCGGTCTCGCGGCGCTCCTGCGGGGTCTGCCGGAAGAACATGCACCAGCAGCCCTTGACCGAGCCGCGTGCGCTCAGGAGTTCTTCCACGTCGGGCCAGTCGGCGCCGGTCACGGGCCGGACGGTGATCGTGTGGTCCATCAGCCGATGATGCCCGCCCGGCGGGCCGCCGTGAGCCAGGAGGGGAACTCGGTCAGCAGCCTGTCGTACAGCTCGGGGTCCGAGACGACCGCGATGTCGTCGACGGCGAAGAAGCCGACGTTGTCCACGCGGCGGCCGGGGAGGGTGTCGAACCGTTCCAGGACCCCGTAGTCGGATTTCCCGAGGCCGACGAACTGCCAGAAGACGGGCTCCTCGACGGCCGCACGCAGCTCACGCTCGATCTCGGCGTTGCGGTAGACACCACCGTCCGAGAAGAACAGCACGAGGGTCGGAGCCTGGGCGGGATTCGCCCGGACGTAGCCCCGGACCTCGGCGATGACCTTCTGCTCCTCGTTCTGGATGCCGACCAGGCGCATGTCGACCTGGCCCGGCCGCATGCCCTTCTTCGGCTTCTTCGGGCGGCCGAACAGGCTCATCTCGCCGCCCCTGACATGCAGTTGGAGCCACTCGGGCAGACCGGCGACGGTGAGGTCGGGGAGCCTGGCCGGGTGGGTGGCGAAGGTCCACGCCTGCATCTCGCCGTCGTCGTCGAGCTGAGCCGCGACGGCGGCCATCCGCTCCACGACATCGGCGACGACGCCCCGGGAGTACAGCATCGCCATGGAGCCGGAGGCGTCCAGCACCAGGATCACCCGCGCGGTGGCGCCGGCCGCGCCGTGCTTGCTCAGGCTGACGGCGACCTGTTGCTTGCGCAGGGACAGCCGCTTGCGCATGTCGACGGGGAGTTGCTCCTCGCCCCGGTCCGGCCGGGCGGCCTGCGGGACGGCGGGCGGCGGTGCGGGCGCGGGAGCCTGTGGGGCGGGCATCTGCGGGACGGGCGCCTGTGGCGTACGCACGGGCGACTGCGGGACCGGGGCGGATGCGTGCGGGACCGGCGCGGGCGCGTGCGAGACCGGCGAGGGCGCGTGCGGGACCGGCGCGGGCGCGTCGTCCACGGTGATGCCGTAGTCGGTGGCCAGCCCCGCCAGTCCGGCCGCGTAACCCTGGCCCACCGCCCGGAACTTCCACGCACCGGCCCGCCGGTACAGCTCACCGGCGACCAGGGCCGTCTCCGCCCCCGCGGCGATGTCGAACCGCGCCAGCTCCGTGCCGCTCGCCGCGTCGAGCAGCAGCAGCCTCAGTCCGCGCAGCCGGCCGAAGGTGCCGCCGTCGGCCGACGCACTCAGCACGACGCGGTCGACACAGGCTTCGAGCGACGAGAGATCGACCTCGACGGTGTCGGTCCCGTCCCGCTTGCCCTGGTGCCGCACGGCGCCCGAGGAGTGCCGCGGCTGGTTGTAGAAGACGAAGTCCCCGTCGTCGCGCACCCGTCCGCCCTCGGTGAGGAGCAGCGCGGAGGCGTCGACGTCGGGCGTCCCCTCCCCCGGGGCCCAGCTGAGCACGGCGCGGACAGCGGCAGCGGCGACCGGGATGTTGGCGCCCTTGCTGAGAGGTACGGATGCCATCCGGACAGTGTGGCGGGTCGGACCGCGCCGGGGCGACACCTGCGCCGGACGTACGTCTCCGAGGGCACCGCGAACTCGCTTGAACATGTTCAAAAACAGGTCTACAGTCCTTCCTGTCCAGCCTTTTGAACACGTTCAAGGAGGGGTGGGGATGGACCTCACTGTTGTCGCGTACATCGTCTATCTGCTGATCAGCGTCGCGCTGACCGTCTGGGTGGCTCGCACACTGAGCCGGAACGGGCGGATCTTCCTGGCCGACGTACTGCACGGGAACGAGAAGCTCGCCGATGCCGTGAACCACCTGCTGGTGGTCGGCTTCTACCTGGTGAACCTGGGCTTCGTCGCCCTCTACCTCAAGGCCGCCGACGCGGTGGCCGACGCCCGCGGACTCTTCGAGGCGCTCTCGGTGAAGGTCGGCGTCGTCCTGCTCGTCCTCGGCGTGATGCACCTCGGCAACGTCTACGTCCTCAACAAGATCCGCCGGCGCGGCATCATGGAGCGCGAGCAGGTGCCGCCGGTGCCGCCGCAGGGCTGGACCGGTCCCGTCGACAAGGGGCCGTGGGCCGCACCCGCCGCCGGTCCCGCCGGAGCGTGAGCGCCATGGGGGTCCCGGTCCGGAGACTGACCGTCCTGTACGACGCCCAGTGCTCCCTCTGCGTCCATCTGCGGCACTGGCTCCAGCGTCAGCGCCAGCTCGTACCGCTGGATCTCGTGCCCGCCGGGTCGCACGAGGCCCGGCGCCGGTACCCGGGGCTCGACCACGAGCGCACCCGCCGGGAGATCACCGTCCTCGGCGACCGGGGGCAGGTCTTCACGGGGGCCGGGGCCTGGATCGTGTGCCTGTGGGCACTGGCCGAGCACCGGCCGAAGGCCCACTGGCTGGCCACCCCGGCCGGCGCCCCCTTCGTCCGCGTCACGATGCTCGCCGCGGCCAAGTACCGCGAGGTGACCGCCTCGGGCACACCCACCGGTCCGCAGGCCTGCGACGACCGGTGCTCCGTCCCCGGTTAGGCTCGGGCACCGTGACTGAAGTGAAGGCCCCCAAGAGCGAGCAGACCCGCACGCTCATCCTCGAAACCGCGCTCCGGCTCTTCCAGGAGCGCGGTTACGACAAGACGACCATGCGGGCCATCGCCAAGGAGGCCGGGGTCTCCGTGGGGAACGCGTACTACTACTTCTCCTCCAAGGAGCACCTCGTCCAGGGGTTCTACGACCGGATCGCGGCCGAGCACCAGGCGGCGGTCCGGCCCGTGCTGGACAACGAGACCGATCTGGAGGCCCGGCTCGCGGGGGTGCTCACCGCCTGGCTGGACATCGCGGCGCCGTACCACGAGTTCGCCGCGCAGTTCTTCAAGAACGCCGCCGACCCGGAGAGCCCGCTGAGCCCCTTCTCCCCCGAGTCGGAGCATGCGCGGGAGTCGGCCATCGCGGTCCACCGCGAGGTGCTCGCCGGGTCGAAGGCGAAGGTGGCCGACGACCTGGTCGACATCCTGCCCGAGTTGATGTGGCTGTCGCAGATGGGCCTGGTCCTGTACTGGGTCTTCGACCGTTCCGAGGGCCGCGAGCGCAGCAGACGGCTGGCCGAACGCGGGGCCCGGCTCACCACCCGCGGTGTCGCGCTCGCCCGCTTCCGGGTACTGCGGCCCCTCGTACGGGAGGTGCACGAGCTGTTCACGGACTTCCTGCCCGGGATGGCGGAGACGGTCGCCGCCCGCAAGCGGTAGCGCGCGAAGCGGCGAACACCCCGGCCGGAGCCGGGGTGTTCGCACGACCGCCGGGTGTGGGCCGGGGCCGCCTCAGCGGCTCGCTCCCACCTCCGTCAGCAGCACGTCGTGGACCAGCGCATCGCCGCCGATCATGATGTGGCGCGCCCAGGGTTCGTGCGCACCCGCCGTCACGGCCAGCAGATAGGCGCCGCCCGACGGCGCGGACAGGATGTACGAGCCGTCGGCCAGGGACGTGACCCGGTCGACCTGGCGTCCCCGCGTCGAGACGAGGGTGAGCACCACGTCCGCGAGGGGCTCGCCGTCCGGCGCGCGGACGAATCCGTACACGACCGACCCGGCCTCGACCGACCCGGCCTCCCCGGCCGGAGCCCCGGCCCGCGGGCCCGGCACGGCGGATTCCGGCTCACGGCCGTCCGCATGGACCGGGCCGGGTTCCTCCGCCTGCTCCTTCGGTTCCACCGCCAGATGGGGCAGCCGCTTCTCCAGGCCCGCGGGCAGCCACCAGTTGGAGTGTCCGAGCAGATGCATCGCGGCCGGTACCAGTGCGGTGCGCAGGATGAACGCGTCCAGCGCCACGGCCGCGGCCAGCCCGATGCCGGCCATGGCGCCCTCCATGTCGCCGCTGAGGACGAAGGCGCTGAAGACGCAGATCATGATCAGGGCGGCGCAGTTGATGACCCGGCTGGTCTCGGCGAGACCCACCCGTACGGCCCGTGCGTTGTCCTTCGTGTGCACCCATTCCTCGTGCATCCGGCTCACCAGGAACACCTGGTAGTCCATCGAGAGGCCGAAGAGCAGCGACAGCATGATCACCGGCAGGAACGCGGTGATCGGGCCCTCCTTGCCGACGCCGAGTGCCTCCGCTCCCCAGCCCCACTGGAAGACGGCGACCAGGACGCCGAAGGACGCGGCGGCCGCGATCAGGTTCATCACGGCAGCGGTGAGCGGGACGACCAGCGAGCGGAAGGCGATGAGCAGCAGCAGGAAGCCCAGGGCGATGATCGCCCCGATGAAGTAGGGCAGCCGGTCGCCGGTCACGGCGGCGAAGTCCTTGAAGACCGCGGTGACTCCGCCGACATGGACCGTCTCGCCGGACTGCGGGACGACCTCGTCGCGCAGGGTGTCGATCAGCCGGTCCGTCGCCTCGGACTGCGGTGAGGCCGTCGGTACGACGTTGATCACCGTCACGTCGGAGCCGGGCGGCGCGGGCATCGCGGCCACCTGGGCGACCCCCTCCGTGGCGCGCACCCGCTCCACGAGCGCCTGGACCGCGGCCGGTCCGGCGTCCTCGGCCACCAGTTGGAGCGGCCCGTTGAAGCCGGGGCCGAAGCCCTCGGCGAGCAGGTCGTACGCCTGCCGTGTGGTGGTGTCCTCCTGGTGGTTGCCCTGGTCGGTCGCACCGAGGCGCAGCGACAGCACCGGGACGGCGAGCGCTGCCATCACGACGACCGCGACCAGCGCGATGGACTTCGGCCGCTTCTGCACCGTCATGGACCAGCGGGCGGCCGCTCCGCGCGCCTCGACCGGCTCGGGTCCCTCGGCCGCGAGCCGCCGGCGCTGCCGCCGGCTCAGCACCCGCTCGCCCAGCACGCCGAGAAGGGCCGGCAGCAGCGTCACGGCCGCCAGCACGCTGAGGACGACCGTGAGTGAGGTGGCGATCACGACACCGTCGAGAAAGCGCATGTTCATCACGAGCATGCCGGCGAGCGCGATGCAGACCGTGCCGCCCGCGAACAGCACCGCGCGGCCGGAGGTGTTGAGCGCGGTGACCGCCGCTTTCTCGGGGTCCATACCCCGCAGCACACCCTTGCGGTGGCGCGTGACGATGAACAGGGCGTAGTCGATGCCGACCCCGAGGCCGATCAACGAGCCGAGCAGCGGCGCCACTTCGGGTACGTCCGTGACATGGCTGAGCAGCGTCGTCGACAGCATTCCGGTGCCGACGCCGAACACGGCCACGACCAGCGGGAGCGACATCGCGAACAGGGAGCCGAATGCGAGGAACAGGACGATCGCCGCGGCGCCGAGGCCGACGAGTTCGGCCGTGCCGGTCGGCGGTTCCTGGATCCGGGTGATCGCCTGCCCGCCGAGTTCGACCTGAAGGCCGTCCCGCCGGGCCTCGCCCGCGGTGTCGACGACGTCCTGGACCAGCTCCTTCGGTACGGCGTTGGCCTGTTCGGCGAAGGTGACCTGCGCGTAGGCCGTGCGCCCGTCCTCGCTGATCTGGGCCGCGCCCGCCTCGGTGTAGGGGCTTGCGACCTCGCCGACCCCCTTCATGCCCGCGATCTCCCTGAGTGCGGGGTCGAGCCGCTCCCGTACCGCCGCGTCGCGCACCGAACCCTCGGAGACCCGCCACACCACGGTGTTGGGGTCGCCGGAGCGCTGCGGGAAGGCCTCGACCATCAGGTCGAGTGCCTGCTTGGAATCGGTGTCCGGGAGGCTGAAGTTGTCCGAGTAGTCGGTGCCCGCCGTGCTGCCGGCCGCCCCCAGGCCGAACAGCAACCCCACCCACAGCACCACGACCACCAGCCGGTGCCGGTAGCACCACCGCGCCAATGCCGCCACGATCTCTGCCCCTTCGTCGATCCGTCTCCCCCGGGCCGGACTTCAGAATCGACCGCGGACCCGGTCCGTGGTGCGGCGCGGCCATGACTCTCAAGGAACTCCAAGACAGCGGCCCGCCCCCCGCACGGGGTTCGCGCCGATACTGAGGTCATGGACCACGAGGGAGCGACCGTGCTGGTCGTCGAGGACGAGCCGAGCATCGCCGACGTCCTCGCCATCGCCCTGCGTTACCACCGTTTTGAGGTGATTACGGCGGGAAGCGTACGGCAGGCGCGGCAGTCGGCCGGGCAGACGCGCCCCGATGTGGCGCTGCTCGATGTGATGCTTCCGGACGGCGACGGCCGGGTGCTGGCACGCGAGTTGCGCGAGCGGTACCCGGAGACGGCCGTCGTCTTCGTCACCGCGCGGGACGCCCCGGCGGAGATCGTGGGCGCCCTCGGCTACGGCGACGACTACATCACCAAGCCCTTCAACGTCGACGAGGTGGTGGCCCGGATCAGCGCCGTCCTGCGCCGCACCCGGCCCGCCGACGTGCTGCCGGTACGGCCACCGCTGCGCTACGGGGACCTGGAACTGGACGACGCGACCTGCGCCGTACGCCGGGCGGGCCGCTCGGTGCAGCTCACCCCCACCGAGTACGCGCTGCTGCGCTTCCTCGTCCGCAACGGCGGCCGCATCGTCCCCAAGGACCAACTGCTGCGCCACGTCTGGCAGTACGAGCACCAGGCGGAGTCGACGGTGGTGGAGACGTACATCAGCTATCTGCGCCGCAAGCTCGACCCGCTCGGTCCGCCGCTGATCACCACCCGCCGGGGCATCGGGTACGGACTCGCATGAGGCGTCTGCTGCGGGCGGGGACCCGGCACCGACGGCGCCACGGAATCCACTCGCTGCGCGCCAAGCTCACGATCGTCAACGTCGCCCTGCTCGCCCTCGGCATAGCGGCCGCCACCGCCGTCAGCCTCATGGGCATGCGGCACTATCTGCTCGACCGGGTGGACAACGAACTGCTCGGCAGCCGCAATGCCATCCAGCGCACCGGATTCACCCAGAAGGAGGTCGACTCGCTCAGCGCGATCAGCGCCCTCATGGAGGAGTTCGCCCCCGGGAACGGGGAGCGGAGCCCGCTGCCGGGCTCGGAGACGGTCTTCGTCGCCCTCGACGCACAGCACCGGCCCATCGCCCTGGCGAAGATCCCGCCCACCCGCCGGCAGATCGAACTCGCCGATGCCGTCCGCGATCCGGTCGCCTACGCTGACTCCGCCCAGGTGCACGACGTACGGGTGGGCGGCGATCCGCACCGCGCGGTCGGGTCCCGGCTCGCCGACGGCACGATCGTCCTGATGGCCACCGACACGGGAGCCGTGCACTCCGGCGTCAGGAAGGCGCTGAAACTCGATCTCGCCTTCGGCACCTTCCTGTTGGTGCTGCTCGCGCTGCTGACCATGCTCGGCGCGCAGCACCGGCTGCGGCCGCTGGAGGACATGGTGGAGACGGCCTCGGCGATCGCGGAGGGCGATCTGACCCGGCGGGTGCCCGCGGGGCGCGATCCCGTCACCGAGACGGAACAGCTGCGGGTCGCCCTCAACTCCATGCTCCACCAGGTGGAATCGGCCTTCGAGACCCGCGAGCACAGCGCCGCCCAGCTGCGCCGGTTCGTCGCCGACGCCTCGCACGAGCTGCGGACTCCGCTCGCCGCGATCCGCGGCTATCTCCAGCTCTACGACAAGGGGATGCTGCGCGAGCCCGCCGACCGGACCCGGGCGCTCGCCCGGATGACGGCCGAGGCGGACCGGATGGGCCGGCTCGTCGAGGAACTGCTCACCCTGGCCCGGCTGGATCAGCAGCCGCGGCCGCGGATGTGCACGGTCGACATGAGCCGGCTGGTGCGCGACGCGGCGGACGACCTGCGGGCCCAGCAGCCGCAGCGTCCGCTCACCGTGCGGGCCGCGGGGTCGGTGACCGTGCGGGGCGACGAGGCGGGGCTGCGTCAGGTCGTCGGCAATCTGCTGGCCAATGTGCGCGCCCACACGCCGGCCGAGGCGCCCGTCACCGTGGAGCTGACACGCGGGGAGGGCGACGGACACGGACCGGGCGCCGTACGACTGCGGGTCACGGACCAGGGACCGGGCATGGCGGCCGAGGACGCCGAGCGTGTCTTCGACCGCTTCTTCCGGGCCGCGGGCGAGGCCGACTCGCCGTCGGGACGGCCGCCCGGAAGCGGTCTCGGCATGGCGATCGTGCAGGCGGTGGTCACCGCGCACGGCGGCGCGGTGACGGTGCGGACCGCGCCGGGCGAGGGACTGACGGTGAGCGTCGGACTCCCGGCGGCGGCACGGGCGGCCATGCCCCCGCCCCGCTCGTCGGTGGAGCCGACGAGCACGAGCACGGAGACCAAGGAACACGGCACCGGGGCCGGCTGAGCCCGGAGGCTACGCCTGCCGGGACGCGAGCTGGACGACCGTGATGTCGGAGGGCGCCCCGACCCGCACCGGCGGGCCCCAGGCACCCGCGCCCCGGGTCACGTACAGCTGCGTGTCGCCGTAGCGCTCCAGCCCGGCGACGGTCGGATTGGCGAGCTCGGCCAGGTAGTTGCCGGGCCACAGCTGACCGCCGTGGGTGTGGCCGGAGAGCTGGAGGTCGACGCCGTGCTCGACGGCGTCGTGGATGACCACCGGCTGGTGCGCGAGGAGGACGGAGGCGCGGGTGCGGTCCCGGTCGCCGAGCGCCTTCGCGAAGTCCGGGCCGTCGCCCTCGCTCTCGCCCGCGACGTCGTTGACCCCGGCGAGGTCGAAGCCCGCGATCTCGACCCGCTGGTTCTCCAGGGGCCGCAGTCCCAGTTCGCGGACGTGGTCGACCCACTCGCCGGCGCCGGAGAAGTACTCGTGGTTGCCCGTCACGAAGAAGGAGCCGTGCCGTGCCTTCAGCTGCGCGAGAGGTTCGGCGGCGGGGCCGAGGTCGGCCACGCTGCCGTCGACCAGGTCGCCGACGACGGCGACCAGATCGGGAGAGGTGCGGTTGATGGTGTCGACGATGCGCTGTGTGTGGGCCCGTCCGAGGATGGGCCCGAGGTGGATGTCGCTGACGACGGCGATCCGGAAGCCGTGGGCGCTGCGGGGCAGCTTGGCCAGCGGCACGGTCACCCGGGTGACCCGGGGGCCGCGCAGTACTCCGTAGGTCCCGTGGCCGACGGTGGCGAGAGCGGCCGCGGCGGCTCCACCGCCGACGACACGCGAGACGAACAGGCGCCGTGACACCTGTCGTTGCGCGGGCGCGTCGGGTTCACCGGGCTCATCGGCGGAGGCCCCGGACGGCGGTGCGGGCGTCTCGACCACGGGGCCGTTCGACGCACCGGCACCGGACTCCGGTGCCGGTGTCTCGGCAGGTCCCGCGGGGACGGTGTGCAGTGACGGCTCGGGGGCGGCCACGGCCGGCTCCGCCGGCGACGACGTGCCCCGCCGCAGCCACACGGCCCGTACGACCTCGCCCACCAGCAGCGCCAGCACCAGGTACAGCAGCACCGCCAGCCACAGGTAGCCCGGCCACGCCAGGACGCTCTCCAGCCACAGCGGCGCGCCGGCGCGCCCCGACATCAGCGCGCCCAGGGACAGCAGCGGGAGCACCCACATCACGACGGTGCCGATGCGGCGTGCACGGCCCCGGCCCGCGGTCGTGTCGCGCACGAGCCTGCTCCACACATAGCGGTGCACGCCTGCGAGCAGGGCGATCACCGCGATCGCCACCAGCACGAAGACCACGACCACGGACTGCTCCTCTATCCCTTGTGTGCCTCACGCCGCAAAGCGCGGACGCCACGCAACCCGATCACTCCGACGACCGTCCCCAGAAGCAAGGACGTCAAGGCGAGCAGCAGATGCACCCAGAAGTAACCCGTCGGGTCACCCGCGTCGTCGAAGGCCAGACCGCTGCCGTCCGCCCACAGGTTTTTGACGAAGGTGACCCAGATGAACCAGCTCCACACCCCGAAGGCGAGCAGGAACCAGGAGACGGGGCGGCTGAGCTTCATGCACCCAGTATCGCGGGCGTGGTCCGGCCGGGTTCTCCGGGGTGGGCTGTCCCGGCGGTCTTCCCGGCGCGCCTCCGGGACGATAAGCATATTTTCTGTAGCTCCCTGTACGTTCTCGTCTGTGTCCGCTCTGAAGAAGACCGCGCTGACGGTCACCGCCGCCTCGTTGCTGCCCGTGCTCCTCGCCGTGCCCGCCTCGGCCGGCACCCTGGACGGCAAGGCCACCAGGAAGCAGCCGAATCCGCCGGCCTCCATGTCGACCGTCGGCGGCCCGCAGCTCGGCAGGGCGGGCACCCAGGTCAGCCTCGGACCGGGCGCACCCGTGCTGCCGAACGAGGTCACCGGCCGGTCCTGGATCGTCGCGGACGCGGAGAGCGGCGACGTCCTCGCCTCGCACAACGCGCACTGGCGGCTGCCTCCGGCGTCCACGCTCAAGATGCTCTTCGCCGACACCGTTCTGCCGAAGCTCCCCAAGACCGAGGCGCACAAGGTCACCCAGGCCGAACTCGCGGACGTCGGCGAGGGCAGCAGCCTCGTCGGGGTCAAGGAGGAGCACGCCTACACGGTGCACGACCTGTGGCTCGGCGTCTTCCTGCGCTCCGGCAACGACGCGGTCCA
Organism: Streptomyces sp. NPDC058685; assembly: GCF_042714725.1. NCBI lineage: Bacteria > Bacillati > Actinomycetota > Actinomycetes > Kitasatosporales > Streptomycetaceae > Streptomyces > Streptomyces sp. NPDC058685. The sequence continues at coordinate 250,263 of NZ_JBHXSL010000001.1, read as the reverse complement.
CGTCCTGTCCGCGATGAACGGCGGTGTCCCCAAGACCGTCGAGGACATGCAGGCGCACGCCGACGAGCTCCAGGCGCTCGACACCCACGTCGTCTCGCCCGACGGCTATGACGCCGAGGGCCAGGTCTCGTCCGCGTACGACCTCACGCTCATCGCCCGCAGCGGGATGCAGAAGAAGGACTTCCGCGAGTACTGCTCCACGGCACGCGCCAAGTTCCCCGGCGGGGTCACGGCGGGCAAGCGCGACTACTTCGAGATCCAGAACACCAACCGGCTGCTCACCGGCGAGTCCGGGGTCTCCCCGTACCAGGGCATGGCGGGGGTCAAGAACGGCAACACCACGCACGCCGGCGCCACGTTCACCGGTGTCGCCGAGCGCAACGGCAAGGTGCTGCTCGTCACCGTCATGAACCCGGACTCCGAGGAGAGCCAGGCCGTCTACAAGGAGGCCGGACGGCTGCTCGACTGGGGCTTCGCGGCGGCCGGGAAGGTCCGGCCCGTCGGTGAACTCGTCCCGCCGAGGTCCGCCGCCCCCGAGGACTCCCCCCAGGTCGAACCCGCGAGCAACGGCGCACCCGCGAAGGCGTCCGCCGCTGCGGACGAGGGCTCCGGCGGCGTCGGCACGGCCCTCGCCGTGGTCGGCGGTCTGCTCGTGGTGCTGGCGGCGGGAGTCTTCCTGGTCAACCGCCAGTGGCCGCTGCGCCGTCGGTAGCGGCGCCGCCGGGACCCTCTGAGGATGACGACTCGGCGGCAGGTGACTGCTCCTTGCTCGGCGTCGCGGTCCACGCGGCGCAGAACAGGAGCAGCTTCGCCGAGAAGTTGATCCACAGCAGCAGGGCGATGGGGACGCCGAAGGCGCCGTACATGCTCCTCGACGCGACACCCTGGATGTAGCCGCTGAGCAGCAGCTTCAGCAGTTCGAAACCGATCGCGCCGATGAGCCCGGCGACCACCAGGCGACGGCGCGGCGGATGCACCCCCGGAAGCAGCGTCAGCAGGTAGAGCAGCAGCAGGAAGTTGGCGACGCCGGCGATGCCGATGGCGGCGACCTGAAGCAGGAGACCCTCGGCGCCGCCGTCATCGATGCCGATCCGCTTCGCCGTCCAGCCGACGGTCGTGGAGCCGAGCGCGGACGCGGCGAAGGAGGCGAGGGCGGTCGCGCCGAGGCCGAGGAGCACGACGCCGTCCTTGACCTTGCGGACGACGGGGTTGTCGTCGTCCTCGTCGTCCACCTCCCACACGGCCCGCAGACAGTCCCGCAGCGAGCCGACCCACCCGATACCGGTGAGCAGCAGCAGCGCGCCCGCGACCAGTCCGACCGTGCCCGCGTTGTCGACCAGTGAGTTGATGTCGAGCTGGTCGGAGATGCCGGGGACCTGGTCACCGATCTTGTCCTCCAGCTTGCCCAGCTGCTCCTTGCTGAGCAGGGCGGCACCGATCGCCGCGGCCACGGTGATCAGCGGGAAGAGGGCCAGAAAGCTGATGAAGGTGATCGCGGCGGCCAGCCGGGCCCAGTGCACCCGGTCGAGCGTCTCGTACGAGCGCCAGGCGTGGGTCTGCATCAGCCGGGCCATCAGGGGCCCGACGACGGGGAGCTTGGTCAGCCAGTCCATGGCGTACGCCTACCCTCCACGCGGAACACCAGCGTTCGGGTCCCCCAGAATCGCAGGCAGGTGGCCAGGACCATGCCGACGCCGAGCCCGGAGACGAGGTCCGCGCGCGCCGAGGTCAGCCCGAGGCCGTGGTGCGATACCGCGAGGCACAGCAGTTGGACGATCGCGCCGGCGACATTGACGCCGAAGAAGGCGGCGTACTCCCGCAGACGCAGGCTCCGGCGCCGGTAGGTCCCGAGGGCGTTGCCGAGGTAGGCGACCGTGCAGCCGGCGAGGAACGAGACCGACTTCGCGGTCAGGGGTCCCCAGTCGCCGGGGCCGCGCAGCAGGGTGAAGATCGCCACGTCGGCCGCGTACGCACCCCCTCCGACGAGGATGAACGAGGCCGCCTCCAGCCAGGGGACGCGTTTCACAGGTCGGCGACCGCCAGTCCGTACATCGCGGCCCACACCAGGCCGATGACGGCCAGCGGCCGGTCCCGCAGCACCACGTCCTCGGGTGCGCCGGCCGTGCCGCGGTCGGCGAAGACCGCGTACCGCAGCACCGCCAGGATGAAGGCGATCATCGAGAGCTGCCGCCAGGGCAGCAGCGCCGACGCGGCCACCCCGCCGCTCTCCAGGGCCCACAGGCAGTAGGCGAGGACGGCGACACCGGCGGCGAGCTGCCAGACGAAGCGCAGATAGCCGGTCGTGTACTCGGTGAGCAGCGCCCGGGTCGCGCCCCTGCTGTCGGCCAGCTGCACGGCTTCGGAGTAACGCTTCGCCGCGACCATGAACAGGGCGCCGAAGCCGGTGGTGATCAGGAACCAGCGCGAGAGCGGGATGCCGAGCGCGACCCCGCCGATCATCGCGCGCATCAGGAACCCGGTGGTGACGACGGCCAGGTCGACGACCAGCACGTGCTTGAGCCAGATGCAGTAGGCGAGTTGCATCGACAGATACGCGGTGAGCAGGGCGCCGGTCATGGGGGTGCACAGGGCGGCGGCTCCGCCGACGGCGATGCCGGCGAGCACGGCGCCCGTGGTGTAGGCGACGGGCACCGGGACCTCGCCCGCGGCGACCGGGCGGCGGCACTTCACCGGATGGGCCCGGTCGGCGTCCGCGTCCCGGGCGTCGTTGATCAGATAGATCGCGGCCGCGGCGGCGGTGAACAGGGCGAAGACGACGCCCAGTTGTCCGGCGGCGTGCGGGGAGTCCAGTTCACCGGCGGCGGCGGGCGCGGCCACCACGAGGACGTTTTTGATCCACTGCCGGGGCCGGGCGGTTCTGAGCAGGCCGACCGGCAGGCTCACGGCCCGCAGCGCCGACGGTTTCCGGGGCCGTTCCAGCAGCGCGGTACCGGGCTCAGGCATGGCGCCGGCCCTTCGGACGTCCGGCGGCGCGGGCCCCCGTGAGGCCGGGCGACACCCTGCCGCCCGTCCACCGGGCTCCGGCGCGTGCGGCCAGCCCGCCGAGTACCGCACCGGCCGCGATGTCGGTCGGGTAGTGCACCCCGGCGACCAGTCGCGAGAGGCACATGGCGGCGGCCAGCGGCGGCGCCAGCCGGCGGGCCGCGGGGAGCAGTGCGCCGAAGGCCACGGCGGCGGCCGCGGCCGACGCGGCGTGCGAGCTGGGGAAGGAGTGGCGGCCCAGGGTGCTGACGAGGGGCCGGTGCGAGGGGAGTTCGGGGCGGGGCCGGCGGACGACGTGTTTGACGCCCATGCTCGCCAGGTGGGCGCCGCCGACCACGGCGGTGGCGCGCAGCCAGTGCCCGCGCCGTTCCGGGTCGGCCGCCGCGCCGGTGAGACCGGCGGCGATCCAGAGCGCGGCGTGCTCCCCGGCGAGGGAGAGCGCGCGTGCGGCGACGGCGACGCCCGGTCGTCCCCCGTACGCGCGCATCGCTGCCAACAGCCTTCGGTCGGCGGCCGCGCAGTCGACGTATCTCATTCGCCACCCCTTCTCCTGAGCCAGGGGGGACTCTTCTCGGCGACCGGCCGAGTTTCACGCTCATCTTTGATGACACTCGTTTAATCACCCATTTCGGCGCGTCCGTTAGGTCTGCGGAAAACAGGGCATTTGCGGCGATACGGTCCGGGTATGGCTGCCGACACCCGTCCTTCCGCCGCCGGTCCCGGTGGCACCTTCGTGTCCGTCACCGGCTGGGGGCGTACGGCCCCGACGACCGCGTTCGTGCTGCGGCCACGCACCGCCGACGAGGCCGCCGCGGCCGTACGGGACTGGGGCACCCGCGGCGGCATCGCCCGCGGGCTCGGCAGGGCGTACGGCGACGCGGCGCAGAACGCGGGCGGATCCGTCCTCGACATGACCGCCCTGGACCGCATCCGCTCCGTCGACGCCGAGGCGGGCGTCGTGGTGTGCGACGCGGGGGTGAGCCTGCACCGGCTGATGGAGGCGCTGCTGCCGCTCGGCTGGTTCGTACCGGTGACGCCGGGGACCCGGCAGGTCACCGTCGGCGGAGCGATCGGCGCCGACATCCACGGCAAGAACCACCACGTCAGCGGCTCCTTCGCCCGGCATGTCGACGCCCTGGACCTGCTCACCGCGGACGGCGCGGTCCACACGGTGCGGCCCGGCACCGAACTCTTCGACGCGACCGCGGGCGGTATGGGCCTCACGGGAGTGATTCTCTCGGCGACCCTCCGGCTGCACCGCGTCGAGACGTCGCTGATGTCCGTCGACACCGAACGGACCGCCGATCTGGACGACTTGATGGCCCGGCTCACCGCCACCGACCACCGCTACCGCTACTCGGTCGCCTGGATCGACCTGCTCGCCCGCGGCCGGGCGCTGGGACGCTCCGTGCTCACCCGCGGCGAGCACGCCCCGCTGACCGCGCTGCCCGCGCGCGCCCGCCGCGCACCGCTCGCGTTCCGCCCCGGCCGGCTGCCCGGCCCGCCCCGCTTCGTACCGCCCGGCCTGCTCACCCGCGCGACGGTCGGCCTCTTCAACGAGCTCTGGTACCGCAGGGCGCCCCGGCTCCGCCTCGGTGAGCTGCAGAGGCTCTCCTCCTTCTTCCACCCGCTGGACGGCGTACCGCACTGGAACCGGATCTACGGCCGGGGCGGATTCGTGCAGTACCAGTTCGCGGTCGGGCACGGGCAGGAGGAGACGCTGCGCCGGATCGTGCGGCGGATCGCCGGGCGCGGCTGCCCCTCGTTCCTCGCGGTGCTCAAACGGTTCGGCGAGGGGGACGCCGGGTGGCTGTCCTTCCCGATGCCCGGCTGGACGCTGGCGCTCGACATCCCCGCGGATCTGCCCGGCCTCGGCGCCTTCCTGGACGAACTCGACGACGAGGTCGCCGGGGCCGGTGGCCGGGTCTATCTCGCGAAGGACTCCCGGCTGCGGCCGGAGCTGCTGGCCGGCATGTATCCGCGGCTGGCCGACTTCCGCGCGCTGCGCGCCCGGCTGGACCCCCACGGTGTGTTCGCCTCCGACCTCTCGCGCCGCCTCACGCTCTGACCCCGCCCTCCAGTCCGGCTTCGCCGCTCGCCCCGACTCCCGCCCCGGCCCACCCGCCGGGGCTCTCCACCGCTCGTAAGGAGCACTGCTCATGAAGGACGCCTTCGGCGCACCGCAGTCCCTGCTCGTCCTCGGCGGCACCTCGGAGATCGGCCAGGCCGTGGCCCGCCGGCTGATCGCCCGGCGCACCCGTACGGTCTGGCTGGCGGGCCGCCCCTCTCCCGACCTCGAAGCCGCCGCGGACGGACTGCGCCGGCTCGGCGCCGACGTCCGTACCGTCGCCTTCGACGCCCTCGACCCGGCCCTGCACGAACAGGTGCTGGGCAAGGTCTTCGCCGAGGGCGACATCGACATGGTGCTGCTCGCCTTCGGCGTCCTCGGCGACCAGGCGAACGACGAGGCCGACCCGCCGGCGGCGGTCCGGGTCGCGCAGACCAACTACACGGGCGCCGTCTCGGCCGGACTCGTGTGCGCGGCCGCCCTGCAGAACCAGGGGCACGGCTCCCTGGTGGTCCTCTCCTCGGTGGCCGGCGAGCGCGCCCGCCGCGCCAACTTCATCTACGGCTCCAGCAAGGCCGGCCTGGACGTCTTCACCCAGGGACTGGGCGACGCGATGTACGGGACGGGGGTCCATGTGATGGTCGTCCGCCCGGGCTTCGTCAGGACGAGGATGACGGCCGGGCTGCCCGAGGCGCCGCTCGCGACGACACCGGAGGCCGTCGCGCTGGCCGTCGAGCAGGGGCTGCGGCGCAGGGCGGAGGCGGTGTGGGTGCCCGGGGCGCTGCGGCTGGTGATGTCGGCGCTGCGGCATGTGCCGCGCCCGCTCTTCCGCCGGCTGCCGCTGTGAGCGGTGCGGCGGTTCGTCCGGGTGGGGCGGCGGCGCGCCAGGGTCAGGACGTGGCGGCCGAGGGAGCCGTCGCCGGCTCGTCGACCGGAGTGCCCTGTGCGGGCACGGAGGAGATGCCGCCCCCGAAGGCGTACTCGTGGAGCTTGCGCCACACGCCGTCCGCGCCCTGCTCGTAGAGCGCGAACGAAGCACAGGTCCAGGCGGCCTCGAAGTCGGCCAGCTCCGCGTACGCACGGTCCATCGCCTCTTCCGCGATGCCGTGCGCGACGGTGACGTGCGGGTGGTACGGGAACTGGAGCTCGCGCACCAGCGGACCGGAGGCGGCCCGCACGCGCTTCTGGAGCCAGGAGCAGGCCGCGGCGCCTTCGGCGATCTGGACGAAGACGACGGGCGAGAGCGGACGGAACGTGCCCGTGCCGGAGAGCCGCATCGGGAACGGCCTGCTCGCCGTCGCGACCTCGGTGAGGTGCGCCTCGATCGCCGGCAGGGCCGCCGGGTCGGCCTCGGTGGGCGGCAGCAGGGTGACGTGCGTGGGAATGCCGTGCGCGGCGGGATCCCCGAAGCCCGCGCGCAGCTCCTGGAGCAGGCTGCCGTAAGGCTCCGGGACCGCGATCGAAACGCCGAGCGTTACGGTCCCCACGTCGTTCTCCTCACATGTCGTCTCAGTTGTCGTTTGTGTCCGCACTCGCCAGTGTGGCGGCTCCACCGCATGTGTGGCCAGAGGCCTTGGACACACTCGGCCACGGGCACGAGGTCCCGCCACCGGCCGGCCGGTGGCGGGAGAGGGTCTCAGTGCTTCGCGGGCAGGAAGCCCACCCGGTCGAATGCCGCGGCCAGCGTCTCCGCCGCCACGGCCCGGGCCTTCTCCGCACCCTTGGCCAGGATCGAGTCCAGCGTCTCGGGGTCGTCCAGATATTCCTGGGTCCGGGTGCGGAACGGAGTGACGAACTCCACCATCACGTCGGCGAGGTCGGTCTTGAGCGCTCCGTACCCCTTGCCCTCGTACTTCTGCTCCAGCTCGGTCACCGTCGTGCCGGTGAGCGTGGAGTAGATCGTGAGGAGATTGCTGACGCCGGGCTTCTCCACGCTGTCGAAGCGGACCACCGTGTCGGTGTCCGTGACCGCGCTCCGGACCTTCTTGGCGGTCGCCTTCGGCTCGTCGAGCAGGTTGATCAGGCCCTTGGGCGTGGACGCCGACTTGCTCATCTTGATCGTCGGGTCCTGGAGGTCGTAGATCTTCGCGACCTCCTTGACGATGTGCGGCGCCGGGACCGTGAAGGTCTGGCCGAAGCGGCCGTTGAAGCGCTCGGCCAGGTCACGGGTGAGCTCGATGTGCTGGCGCTGGTCCTCGCCGACCGGGACGGCGTCCGCCTGGTACAGCAGGATGTCCGCGACCTGGAGGATCGGGTAGGTGAACAGGCCGACGGTGGCGCGGTCGGCGCCCTGCTTGGCCGACTTGTCCTTGAACTGCGTCATCCGGGAGGCCTCACCGAAGCCGGTCAGGCAGTTCATGATCCAGCCGAGCTGGGCGTGCTCGGGCACGTGGCTCTGGATGAACAGGGTGCAGCGCTCGGGGTCGAGACCGGCGGCGAGCAGCTGGGCCGCGGCGAGGCGGGTGTTCGCCCGCAGCTCGGCCGGGTCCTGCGGCACGGTGATCGCGTGCAGGTCGACGACCATGTAGAACGCGTCGTGGGTCTCTTGCAGCGCCACGTACTGACGGATCGCTCCCAGGTAGTTCCCGAGGTGGAACGAACCGGCGGTCGGCTGAATGCCGGAGAGAGCGCGAGGTCGGGATGAGGCCATGTTCATCATTCTCTCAGGTGCGGAACCGAACTCCGGCCGCCGGTGTATGAAAGGTGTGAGGACGCGGGAGGGGACCCTGGAGGGGGGCCGCATCGTCGTTGACGAGGGGGCCGTGATCGCGCGGGTGCGCGCCGGAGAGCCGGAGGCGTACGCGGAGCTGGTGCGCGCCCACACGGCGGTCGCGCTCCGGGCCGCCGTGGCCTTCGGCGCGGGCGCGGACGCCGAGGACGTGGTGCAGAGCGCCTTCCTCAAGGCGTACCAGGCGCTGGGGCGGTTCCGGGACGGCGCCGCCTTCCGGCCGTGGCTGCTGCGGATCGTGGTCAATGAGACCAGGAACACAGTGCGCACCGCGGTCCGGCTGCGGGCGCTGGCCGGGCGCGAGGCGCTGCTGCTGGGTTCCGAGCCGCTGATACCGGAGTCGGCCGATCCGGCGCTGGCGGCCGTGGCGGACGAGCGGCGCTCGCTGCTGCTGGCGGCGCTGGACGAGCTGGGCGAACAGCAGCGCCAGGTCGTGGTCTGCCGCTATCTGCTGGAGATGGACGAGGCGGAGACGGCGCAGGCACTGGGCTGGCCGCGCGGGACGGTGAAGTCCCGGCTGAACCGGGCGCTGGCCAGGCTCGGGAAGCTCATCGGCGGTAAGGGAGGTGAGGAGCATGAGTGAGGACGGGCGCGGGAGAGCGGGCGGCGGCCGTGAGGCGGAGCGGGAGGCCCTGGCGGAGGAGCTGCGCGAGGCAGGTCGCGGAATCCGGGTCCCGGACGTGTCCGGCGAGACGATGGCCGAGCGGGTGCTGGCGCAGCTCCTCGCCGAGGCGGTGCCGACGCCCGCCCCCGCCGGCCTCGGGACGCGACTGCGCGGCTGGACGCACCGCCGGTGGCGCGCGCTGACCGTGGTGCTGTCCGGGGTGCTGGTGGTCCTGGTGCTCACGCCCCCGGTGCGGGCCGCGGTCGTGGACTGGTTCGGTTTCGGCGGGGTGGACGTGCGGTACGACCCGTCGGCGCCGCCGCTGGGGGACGTGCGGCCGCCGTGGTGCGCCGAAGCCGTTCCGCAGGCCGAGGCCGAGCGGCGGGCGGGGTTCCGGGCAGTGGTGCCGCCGGCGCTGGGCACACCGGACGCCGTCTCGGTCGTCGCGGGGCCGGCGGGCCGCTCGGTGATCTCGATGTGCTGGAGGGAGCGGGGGCGGACGGTCCGGCTGGACCAGTTCCCGGCGGCGCTCGACCTCGGCTATGCCAAGCAGGCGCGGCTGATGCCCCAGTGGGTGACGCTGGCCGACGGCACAGGGCTGTGGTTCGAGGAGCCCCATCTGCTGCGGTTCGGGATGACCGACGCCCGCGGCGAGCAGTGGACGCAGGCCGAGCGGACGGCGGGGCCGACGCTGTTGTGGACGACGGCGGGCGGACGGACGACGCTGCGGCTGGAGGGCGTGGCGGCACTGGCACGGGCGAAGGAGATCGCGGAGTCGGCGGCCGGGGCGTGGGAGTCGGCGGAGCCGCGGGAGCCTTCCGGGTCGGGTTAGTGGTCGGGTCCGCGCGGGGCCGTCCGGGTCGGGGCGGCGGTCGAGGGCCGGCCGGTTGTGCCGGGCAAGGCGGGCCGGGCGGGCGCGTGTGGGGCGGCCGACGGAGAGTGCGGGTTCGCGGGGCGGCGGCGGTGCCCGAAAGTCATCGGGGTGGCGGCGGTTCACGGGGCGCTGGGGCGCGCGAAAGTCATCGGGTGCGAACGGGAACCTCGCGGCGTCGGGCGGTGTACCAGAGGTGACACGGTGCGGAGGGGCCGTATCCGGTGTCGGCTGGGGGAAGTATGCGACTGCTACGACGACTTGCCGCCCTGGCGACGGTGCTGGCGCTGAGCTGGGTCTTCGCTCCGAGCGCGGTGGCCGGCGGCCCGACGAGCGTGCTGGTCACCTCGCCGGAGAGCGCTGAGACCGCCTCGCTCTACTACAGCGACGCGGAGTACGGCAGCCTGCTGAAGCTGCTGGGCGAGGGGCCGACCAAGGGGCAGACGGACCGGCCGCCGTCGCTGGACATGGCGCTCGGGACCCGGCAGATCAATGTGACCTGGATGATCCACGACGTGCAGCCGTGGCGGGTGGACCAGGTCTATCCGGGCGACCGGGCGGGCCTCGTCTGGATCCATACGGCGACGAACCTGGAGACGCACCAGGGGTACTGGCACCAGGCGCGGCAACCGGCCGCGCTGACCGCCCTGTTCACGAAGCTCGGCCTGATGGGCGAGAAGAACGGCGGGGCGGGAGTGGCCCAGTACCCGCCGGCCTGGGACGGGGAACAGCAGCAGGCACCGGAGCCCGCGGACGCACCGGAGGAAGCGGCGGGCGCCGGGTCCGCGGCGGCGGCCGCACGCACCTCGGACGGCGCCGAAGGCTGGTGGTGGGCGATACCGGGGCTGGTGGGCGGAGCGGTGCTGGCGCTGGTCCTGCGGCCGGTGGTCTCCCGCCTCCCGCGCCCGCCGTTCGGGCGGGGCGACGGGACGCGGGAGACCGGACCGCGGCAGCAGCTACTGGACGGCTGACGGGTTCAACGGGCCAAAGGGACCGGCGCGGGGCCGGACTCAGCCCGCCAGACCGGGTGCGGGGTGGGCGGACATCAGCTCGGCGACCTCGGAGCGGATCGTGGCCAGCGCTTCCTCGTCCTCCTTGCCGGCCGCGGTCACGCCTCGGTCGATCCAGTCGGCGACGGCCGCCATGTGCTCGGTGCCGAGACCGCGCGAGGTGAGGGACGGGGTGCCGATGCGGATGCCGGAGGGGTCGAACGGCTTCCTCGGGTCGTACGGCACGGTGTTGTAGTTGACGACGATCCCGGCCCGGTCGAGGGCCTTGGCTGCCACCTTGCCGGGCACCTCCTTGGGCGTGAGGTCCATCAGGATCAGATGGTTGTCGGTGCCGCCGGACACCAGGTCGAAGCCGCGGTCGAGGAGGGCTTCGGCGAGTGCCCGGGCGTTGGCGACGACGGACTGCGCGTAGGCGCGGAAGGAGGGCTGGGACGCCTCGTGGAGGGCGACGGCGATGGCGGCGGTGGTCTGGTTGTGCGGGCCGCCCTGAAGGCCCGGGAAGACCGCCTTGTCGAGGGCCTTGGCGTGCTCCTCGCGGGACATCAGCATCGCGCCGCGGGGCCCGCGCAGGGTCTTGTGGGTGGTGGTGGAGATGACGTCGGCGTGCGGCACGGGTGAGGGGTGCGCACCGCCCGCGATGAGGCCGGCGATGTGGGCGACGTCGGCGACGAGGACGGCGCCGCACTCGCGGGCGATCTCCGCGAAGGCCGGGAAGTCGATCGTCCGGGGGAGGGCGGTTCCGCCACAGAAGATGATCTTCGGGCGTTCCTTCAGGGCGAGTTCGCGCACCTCGTCGAAGTCGATGAGGCCGGTGTCGTGGCGTACGCCGTACTGCACACCGCGGAACCACCTGCCGGTGGCGGAGACCCCCCAGCCGTGGGTGAGGTGGCCGCCCATCGGCAGGGCCATGCCCATCACGGTGTCCCCGGGCTCCGCGAAGGCGAGGTAGACCGCGAGGTTGGCCGGGGAGCCGGAGTAGGGCTGGACATTGGCGTGCTCGACGCCGAAGAGGGCCTTGGCGCGGGAGACGGCGAGGCGCTCGACCTGGTCGATGACCTGCTGGCCCTCGTAGTAGCGGCGGCCCGCGTATCCCTCGCTGTACTTGTTCTGGAGCACCGTGCCCGAGGCCTCCAGCACGGCGGCGGAGACGTAGTTCTCGCTGGGGATGAGGCGCAGGGTTTCGGCCTGGAGCCGCTCCTCCGCTCCGACGAGCGCGGCGAGTTCCGGGTCGGCGGCGGAGAGTGCGGGGTGGGGCAGGGTCATGGTTTCCTCCGGGGTCACTGGGTGTCCCGGGGTGCGACTCGGGCTCCCCCACCGGAGGCAGGGGCGGGCGGCACCCACTGGGGAATGGGTCGCCGGGGTACCCAGGCGGGCGGCACCTCGTCTGCTCCTGCGCGCACGACTCCCTCGGGGTCGGTTCCCCGCTCGCCAGTCGCCGTGCGTACCACCAACCTTAATGCTCACGCCCCACAGCAAGGTTTCTTCGTCCATGATGCGAGCGACGATAGAAACAGGGGCATCACGCGGACGCCCACGGAAAAACAACCACCGGAGAACAACCGCTGTCGATCCCCCGGCCCCTCCGGCCACCAGGCCCGCACCCCGTGCCGGCCGGATGCCTTGTCTCTACCCGAACGGAGATCCCGTGTCTGTATCGATGAGTGCCATTGCCTCCGCCGAGGCGCACAGCGCGCACAACTACCACCCGCTCCCCATCGTCGTCGCCTCCGCGGACGGCGCGTGGATGACCGATGTCGAGGGACGCCGTTATCTCGACATGCTCGCCGGGTATTCGGCGCTCAATTTCGGCCACGGAAACCGACGTCTGATCGACGCGGCCAAAGCGCAGCTGGACAGGGTCACCCTCACCTCGCGCGCGTTCCACCACGACCGGTTCGCCGACTTCTGTACGCAGCTCGCGGAGCTGTGCGGCATGGAGATGGTGCTGCCGATGAACACCGGGGCCGAGGCGGTGGAGACCGCCGTGAAGACCGCCCGGAAGTGGGGTTACCGCGTCAAGGGCGTGCCGGACAACACGGCGAAGATCGTCGTGGCGGCCGACAACTTCCACGGCCGTACGACCACGGTGATCAGCTTCTCGACCGACCCGGAGGCCCGGGCCGACTTCGGCCCGTACACCCCCGGCTTCGAGATCGTCCCCTACGGCGACCTCGCCGCGATGGAAGCGGCGCTCACCGACAACACCGTCGCCGTGCTGATCGAGCCGATCCAGGGCGAGGCGGGCGTGCTCGTGCCGCCGCCCGGCTATCTCGCCGGTGTCCGCCGGCTCACCACCGAGCGGAACGTCCTGTTCATCGCCGACGAGATCCAGTCCGGCCTGGGCCGCACCGGCAAGACCTTCGCCTGTGAGCACGAGGGCGTCGTGCCGGACATGTACGTCCTGGGCAAGGCGCTGGGCGGCGGTGTGGTGCCGGTGTCCGCGGTCGTCTCGTCCCGTGACGTCCTCGGCGTGTACCGCCCCGGGGAGCACGGCTCCACGTTCGGCGGCAACCCGCTGGCGTGCGCGGTGGCCCTGGAGGTGATCGCGATGCTGCGCACCGGCGAGTACCAGCAGCGCGCCACCGAGCTGGGCGATCATCTCCACCACGAGCTGGGTCTGTTGACGGGCACCGGAGCGGTGGAGGCCGTCCGCGGACGCGGCCTGTGGGCGGGCGTCGACATCGTCCCCGCCCACGGCACCGGCCGGGAGATCTCCGAGAAGCTGATGGACCGCGGGGTGCTGGTCAAGGACACCCACGGCTCCACCATCCGTATCGCCCCGCCGTTGGTCATCAGCAAGGAGGACTTGGACTGGGGCCTCGACCAGCTGCGGGCCGTGCTGAGTTCCTGACCCTGCGGGTCAGAGGATCACATGGGGCAGGAAGCGGGCGTACTCGTCCGTGACCAGCCCCGCGGACTCCCGGATCCCGAGCCCCGCCGCCTCGCCCTCGACGACCCAGGCACCGAGCACCACACGGTTGCCGTCGAAGGCGGGCAGCGGGGCCAACTCCTGGTAGCAGCACGGCTCGTCGCGCACGACGGGAGCCAGGCCGGGTTCGTGGATCGTGACGCCCGCGCCCTCGCGGCCGAGCAGCGGCTTGGCGACATAGCCGCGGTCGGCCGCGAGTTCGCGCGGGCCGTCGAGATGGGCGGCCAGCAGGTTCGGGTGGCCCGGGTACAGCTCCCAGAGGATCGCGAGCAGTGCCTTGTTCGACAGGAGCATCTTCCAGGCGGGCTCTATCCAGCAGGTGGTACCGGTGCCGCCGCCGTTGTCGAGGGTGGCGAGGACCTGCGGCCCGAAGCGGTCGGTGGTCAGCCACTCCCAGGGGTAGAGCTTGAAGCAGGAGCGGATGAAGCGCAGCCGGTCGTCCACGAACCGGCCGGACAGCCGGTCCCAGCCGATCTGTTCGACGGACAGCGCCTCGGTGGCGAGCCCCGCCTGCTCGGCCGTTTCACGCAGATACGCCACGGTCATCAGGTCCTCGCCGAGCTCGTCCCCGTCGGAGTGGACGAAGTGCAGCGGGCCGGGCGGCAGAAGCGGGGCCTGACGCTTCCAGGCGTCGACGAGGCGCTCGTGGAGGGAGTTCCACTGGTCGGCCCCGGGGAAGCGGTCCTCCATCCAGAACCACTGCGGGCTCGCGGCCTCCACCAGTGAGGTGGGCGTGTCGGCGTTGTACTCCAGCATCTTGGCCGGGCCCGTGCCGTCGTAGCGCAGATCGAACCGGCCGTAGACGGAGGGGAGTTCGCCCCGCCTGCGCCAGGACTCGGCTATCAGGGAGGCGAGCCGGGCGTCGGTGATCCCGAGGTCGGCGAACCGGTCGCGCTCGACGATGTGCGCGGCCGCCGCCAGACACATGGCGTGGAGTTCCTCGACGACCTCCTCCAGCGCTTCGACCTCGGGGAGGGAGAACGCGTAGTAGGCGCTCTCGTCCCAGTACGGGCGCAGCGAACCGTCGGGGTAGCGGGTGAGGGGGTAGACGAGGCCCTGTTCCTCGACGATCTCCTGCCAGCCGGGCCGGGGATCGATCGTGTGGCGCTGCATTCCGCGGCCTTCCTGGAGTACGGGCGGGGCTTCGCCGCCGCCGGTGCAGGGCGGCTGCGGACGGGGCTCGGCCGCCGTCGGGCAGCGCCGCGCGGTGTTCAGCCGCCGGAGCCGAGGCACCGAGCACGGGGGAACCGCCGCCGGGCGGCTGTGTGCGGGCCTGACCGCCCGCCGGGCAGCTTCGGCCGGGGGTGGCGGAACTCAGCCGCCGCCGGAGCCGGAGCAGCCGAATCCGCCGCGGTCGACCGCCGCCTTGTCGAAGCTTCCGCCCTCGGCCTTGCCGGCCGAGTAGCTGCCTCCGTAGTAGTAGCGCCCGCTGCCGCTGCTGTCGTCGCACTCGTAACTGGGGAGCTTCTCCTGGGTCACCGGGTCGACACACCGCTTGTCCGGGTCCGAGCCGCAGGACGTGATCGTCGCCGCGAGCACTCCCATGCCTCCGAGCACCACCGTGCTCGACCTCAGCCTGCGTCGCGCCATCGAACGCTCGCCCCCGTTCACCCTCGTACCACTGAGCACCCTCGTACCACCGGCCCCAGGGATGGAGCCGCGGACAGACTAGTGGCCGCCTCGCGGGTCGCCACGAGCGGTCCACCAACCCTCCTCATCTACAGTCGCTTTGTGCTCTTTGGGATGATCTGCGCTCTCGCCTCAGCGGTCTGCTTCGGCACGGCCTCCGTCTTCCAGGCCGTCGCCGCCCGCGCGGCGGAGCCGGGAACCGGCTCCGGTGTCGACCCGGCGCTGCTGCTGCGGGCCCTGCGGCAGTGGCGGTACGTCGTCGGTCTCGCGCTCGACGGCCTCGGCTTCGTCCTCCAGATCCTGGCCCTGCGCTCCATCCCCATCTACGCGGTCGGGGCGGCGCTCGCCGCCAGCCTCGCGGTCACCGCCGTGGTCGCGGCCCGGATGCTCCATGTGCGGCTGAGCGGCACCGAGTGGGCCGCGGTGGGCGTGGTGGTCGCGGGCCTCGCCATGCTGGGACTCTCCTCCGGCCCGGAGGGCGAGAGCACCGGATCGACCGCCCTGAAGTGGGCGATGCTCGGCATCGCGGTCCTCATCCTGCTCGTCGGCGCGCTCGCCGGCCGGCTGCCGGACCGCTCCCGCGCGCTGGTGCTCGGACTGGGCGCCGGGTCGGGCTTCGGCGTCGTCGAGGTCTCGGTCCGGCTGATCGACACCGTCGCCCTGCCCGAGGTGCTGACCAACCCCGCGCTCTACGCCCTGCTGGTGGGCGGCGGCACGGCGTTCCTGTTGCTGACCTCGGCCCTTCAGCGCGGCTCGGTGACGACGGCGACCGCGGGCATGGTGATCGGGGAGACGATCGGTCCGGCGCTGGTGGGCGTGGTGTGGCTGGGCGACCGCACGCGTGAAGGGCTCGCCTGGCTGGCGATTCTGGGCTTCGCGGTGGCGGTGGCGGGTGCGCTGGCCCTGGCGCGGTTCGGCGAGCCCCCGGCGGACACCGACGAGAAGGGGGAGCAGCCGGCGTCACCGCCCGGGCGCGGCGCCTGACCGGGGGGGCGTGCCCGGGCTCCCGCGGCCGACCCCGGCCCGGGAACCCGAACCAACCGTGCGCCCTGCAACCGTGCGGCGGTCCTGTCCCGTCCACCGGCCCGGGACCCGAACCAACCGTGCGCCCCGCCTCCCTAGCGCGGATCTGTCCCCTCCACCGGCCCGGGACCCGAACCAACCGTGCGCCCCGCCTCCCTAGCGCGGATCTGTCCCCTCCACCGGCCGGGACCCCGCCCTACGGGAGCACCCGGCAGAGCGCGTCCAGCGAGTTCGTCCAGGCGCTGTCCGGGGGCGTGGCGTAGCCCACCACCAGCGCGTCCCTGCCCGACGTCACGTCCTCGTGCCGGAAGGAGGACAGCCCCGAGACCGAGAGGCCCTGCCAGCCCGCCGCCTGGACGACCGACGGCTCGGTGCCGTCCGGGAGTTCGAGCACCGCGTGCAGTCCCGCCGCGATCCCGCTGACGCTGATGTCCGGAGCACGCTCGGCCAGCGCGGCCACCAACTGGTCCCGCCGTCTGCGGTAGCGCAGCCGCATCCCGCGCACATGCCGGTCGTACGCGCCGGAGGCGATGAACTCGGCGAGCGTCAACTGGTCGAGCACACCGCACATCCAGTCGGACGTCCCCTTCCCCTCGGCCACCTCCCCCACCAGTTCGTCGGGCAGCACCATCCAGCCCAGCCGCAGCCCCGGCACCAGGGACTTGCTCGTCGTGCCCAGGTAGACCACCCGGTCGGGGTCCAGGCCCTGGAGCGCACCCACCGGCTGGCGGTCGTAGCGGAACTCCCCGTCGTAGTCGTCCTCCAGGACCACGCCGCCGGACGCACGCGCCCAGTCGATGACGGCGGCGCGCCGGTCGGGATGCAGCGGCACTCCCAGCGGAAACTGGTGTGCCGGTGTCAGCAGCACCGCGCCCGCTCCCCTCAGCTGCCCCAACTGCGTGGTGGCTGCCCCGAGTTCGTCGCAGGGCAGGGCAGGCGTCCGCATCCCGGCCTCGCGCAGCACGTTCCAGTGCAGGTCGAGGCCGTAGGACTCGACGGCGACCTCGCGTACGCGCCGCGCGCGCAGCACCTTCCCCAGCAGCATCAGGCCGTGGACGAAACCGGAACAGATGACGATCCGTTCGGGATCGGCGCGGACTCCGCGCGCCCGGGCCAGATAGTCGGCGAGCACGGTCCGCAGCTCGATGCGGCCTCGCGGATCGCCGTACCCGAAGGCCTCGTGGGGCGCGGCCGTGATCGCACGGCGGGCCGCCTTGAGCCACTCCGCTCGTGGGAACGACGCGAGGTCGGGGCTGCCGGCCCGCAAGGACCAGCGGGCCGTGGGCCGCGCCGGACGCGCTCTCGCCACGGCCGCGGGCCGCCGGGGCGCCGCCCGCCGTGCGACCCGCGTCCCCGAACCCTGCTGGGCGGTGAGCCAGCCTTCGGCGACCAGTTCGGCGTAGGCGTCGGCGACCGTGTTCCGGGCGATGCCCAGATCGGCGGCGAGCGAGCGCGAGGACGGCAGCCGGGTCCCGGGGGTGAGCCGCCCGCTGCGGACGGCCTCCCGCAGGGCGTCCATCAGGCCCGTGCGCAGGCCGGTACCGCGCAGCTCCAGATGCAGGTCGGCGCCGAAAGTGGACCAGGAATCCGTCATGGAAATGGACCATACTCCTGCGCCACAGCAGGGCTAGATTCGACAGCATGAACACGGAAACGACCACCACGCGCCTGCCCGAGCACGCTCCCCGCCTCGATCTCGCGAAGCTCGCTCCCGAGGTCTACAAGGCGATGGTCACGCTGGACGCGGCGGCCCGCCGGGGCGTCGACCCGGTGATCCTGGAACTCGTCAAGATCCGTGCCTCGCAGCTCAACCACTGTGCCTTCTGCCTGGACATGCACTCCAAGGACGCGCTCGCCGCGGGCGAGTCGGTGGAGCGGATCATCCAGCTCGGCGCCTGGGAGGAGTCGCAGCACTTCTACACGGCGAAGGAGATCGCGGCGCTCGAACTCACCGAGGCGGTGACGGTCATCACCGACGGTTTCGTGCCGGACGAGGTGTTCGCGAAGGCGGCGAAGGAGTTCGACGAGACCGAACTGGCCCAGCTGATCGCCGCGATCACCGTCATCAACGCCTGGAACCGCTTCGGTGTGACCTGCCGACTGGTGCCGGGCCATTACACACCCGGCCAGTACCAGCGCTGAGGAGCTGCGGAGATGACCGTCGAGGCCTTCCGCGCACTCCACCACGGCCGGGCGGCGGACGACCCGCTCGTCCTCCCCGGTCCGTGGGACGCTGCCGCCGCCCGCGTCTTCGCGGACGCCGGCTTCCCCGCGCTCGCCACTCCGAGCGCGGGCGTCGCCGCCTCGCTCGGCTATGAGGACGGCCGGACGCCGGCCGACGAGATGTTCGCCGCCGTCACCCGTATCGCCCGTTCGGTGAGCGTTCCGGTCTCCGCCGACGTCGAGGGCGGGTACGGCCTGCCGCCGAAGGAACTCGTCGCCCGGGTGCTCGACACGGGCGCGGTCGGCTGCAACCTGGAGGACTCCGACCCGGTCACCGGGGCGCTGAAGGACGCGCGGCCGCATGCCGACTGGCTGGCCGAGGTCCGCGCGGCAGCCGGCGACGCGCTGTTCATCAACGCCCGGATGGACACGTTCCTGCGGGGCGTCGCCGACCCGGACGAGGCGATCGGCCGGATCCGGCTCTACGAGGAGGCCGGCGCGGACTGCGTGTATCCGCTGGGCGTCCCGCCGGAGCACCTGCCGCTGCTGCGGGCCGAGACCGCGCTCCCGATCAATGTGTCGCCATCCCCCGGCGGGCCCGCGATCACGGAACTGGGCCGCCTGGGCGCGACGCGGATCACCTTCGGCCCGCAGCTTCAGCAGGAGGCGATGCGGAAGGTGAGGGAGATCGCCGACCGGCTCCTGGGCTGACACGGACGCGACGACGGCACGCGGGCGGCACGGTCGTCGCGGCAGCACCATGACAGGCCCCGCGACACGACACACAACAGGACGGGCCCGCCGAAGCGGGCCCGTCCTGCCGTATCGACGTCACATCACTACTTCTTCTTCGGCAGCCACTTCCGCCAGGTCGTCTCGTTCTTCTCGACCCACTTCCTGGCGGCTTCCTCCGGCGACAGCTTCTGTTCCGCGATCATCAGCGCCACATCGTTCTGCTGATCGGTGGTCCAGTTGAACTTCTTCAGGAAGTCCGCCGCCTCGCCGCCCTTCTTCGAGAACGTGCTGTTGAGGAACTTCTGCAACGGCGTGTGCGGATAGGCGCAGGCCACCTTCTCCGGGTCGGCGTCACACCCCTCCTTGTACGCGGGCAGCTTGACCTCGGTCATCGGCACCTTCTCGAACAGCCACTGCGGCTTGTACCAGTAGCTGAGGAAGGGCTTCTTCTGCTTCGCGAACTGCTTGATCTGGGTGATCTGCGCGGCCTCGGACCCGGCGAAGACGACCTGGTAGTCCAGCTTCAGGTTCTCCACCAGGGCCTTGTCGTTGGTGACGTACGACGGCGAACCGTCCAGCAGCTGGCCCTTGCCGCCGCTCTCCGGCGTGCGGAGCTGGTCGGCGTACTTGTCGAGGTTCCGCCAGTCGGTGACATCGGGGTGCGCCTTCGCGAAGTACGTCGGGACGAACCAGCCGATGTGGCCGGTGACGCCGAGACCGCCGCCCGGCTCGATCGTCTTCTTGTCCTTGACGTACCGGTCCTCCTGCTCCGGGTGGCCCCAGTCCTCCAGGATGGCGTCGACCCGGCCCTGGCTGAGGGCGTCCCAGGCCGGCACCTCGTCCACCTGGACGGTGTCCACGCGGTAGCCCAGCTCGTGTTCGAGCAGATACGACGCCACGGCCACATTGGCCTGGGCGCCCACCCACGACTGGACGGAGAGCGTGACGGTCTTCGCGCCCTGGGCGGCGGCGTACGGCGATGCCTGCTTGGTCATGTCGGCCGCGCCGCAGCCGGTGATGCCCACCAGGCCGATCGCCGCGGCCAGTGCGGTGATGCGTAGACGAGTGGCCATGTCAGGCCCCCTTTCCGGCGCGGCGTGCGGTCGGCTGCGTGACCCGGTCGAGCATCAGGCCCAGACAGACGATCGCGGCGCCCGCGACCAGACCGGTCGCCAGGTCGCCCTGGGCGAGGCCGAACACCACGTCGTAGCCGAGTGCGCCACCGCCGACCAGACCGCCGATGATGACGACGGCGAGGACCAGCACGACGCCCTGGTTGACGGCGAGCAGCAGGGCCGGGCGGGCGAGCGGCAGTTGGACCTGCCGCAGCTGCTGCCAGCCGGTCGCGCCCAGCGAGCGGGCGGATTCCATGGCCACGGGGTCGACGCCGCGCAGCCCCTGCGTGGTGATGCGGACGACGGCCGGCAGGGCGTACACGACGGCTGCCGCGGCCGCGGGAGCACGGCCGACACCGAACAGCGCTACCACCGGGATCAGATAGACGAACTGCGGCATGGTCTGGAACACGTCCAGCACCGGCCGCAGCAGCCTCTCCACCCGTGCGCTGCGTGCCGCGCCGATCGCGACGGCGAAGCCCAGCACCAGGGTCACGGCGACGGCCGCGAGCACCTGCGACAGCGTGTCGAGGGAGGGTTCCCACACACCGAGGACGCCGATGGCGGCCATGGCGAGGACCGCCGTCAGCGCGGTGCGCCAGGTGCCGATCAGCAGCGCGAGCGCACCGACCAGCAGGAGAACGGACCACCACGGCAGCGCCTGGAGACCGTCCCGCAGGGGGTCGAGCACCCAGCCGGTGAAACGCGCGGCCCAGTCTGCGGTGCCGCCGACGACGGGGACACCCGAGTACAGATGGGCCGTCATCCAGTCGACCGCGCGGTTGACGGGCTCGGCGATACCGACGACCCAGCTCTCGGGCCAGGACAGGCGGCCGAGGAGCCGCCCGGTGACGGCGACGGCGAGCAGCAGGACGGCGGCCACCGTCCAGCCGCGCCATCCGCGCAGCGCCGAGGTGTCGGGAGCGGCGCCCACCCGGGCGCCGGCGGCAGCGGTCGTACGGTCCAGCACGACCGCCAGCAGCACGATCGGGATACCGGCGGCGAGCGCGGCACCCACATCGACGGAGGCCAGCGCCTGGTAGACGCGGTCGCCGAGACCGCCGGCGCCGATGACCGACGCGATGACCGCCATCGACAGCGCCATCATGATCGACTGGTTGACGCCGAGGAGGAGTTCCTTGCGGGCAAGCGGCAGCCGGGCGGTCAGCAGCCGCTGCCGTCCGGTCGCGCCCATCGACGCGGACGCCTCCAGCACCCCGGCGTCGGCGCCGCGCAGCCCGAGGGCGGTGAGGCGCGCCATGGGCGGAGCGGCATAGACGACGGTCGCCAGGACTGCCGCGGGCACACCGATGCCGAAGACCAGCACGACCGGCAGCAGATACGCGAACGCCGGCAGCACCTGCATGGTGTCGAGCACCGGCCGCATCGCCCGGTGCGTCCGGTCCGACAGCCCGGTGGCGAGGCCGATGAGCCCGCCCACGACGACGGACGCGAGGACCGCGACCACCATCAGGGCGAGGGTCTGCATGGTCGGCACCCACATGCCGAGCAGTCCGCACACGGCGAATCCGGCGACGGCGGTCAGCGCGAGCCGCGGACCGGCCACCCGCCAGGCGATCAGCCCGGCCGCCGCGGTGACGCCCGCCCATCCGGCGGCGAGCAGCAGCAGATAGACGGCGCGCACGGACAGCACGACGGCGTTGCTGATGTGCCCGAAGAAGTACAGGAACACCGGGTGGCTGTCGCGGTTGTCGACGATCCAGTCGCTGGCCCGGCCGAGCGGACCGGACAGGTCGACGGCGAGGGAGGCGGGCCAGCTGCCACCGCCGAGCAGCAGAGCTCCGGCGGCCAGCAGGACGAGGACGCCCACCGCCATGGCGAGGTGGCGTCCGCGGCCTTCGAGCAGGCGGCGTCCGCCGGCGACGGCGGTGACGTCCTGTCCGGTGGTGACGTCCTGTCCGGTGGTGACGGCGGTCATGCCGACCACCGCCCACGGCCGCCGGCGTTCCGGCAGACCGCCGAGGCCGGGAAGGCCCGAGACGTCCGGCAGGCCACAGAGGTACGAGACACTCGGGACGTGGCCGGGCAACGGGACAGGCCGCGCCCGTCGAAAGCGCAGGGAATCATCACGCCGCCGCCTTCGCCGCGGGCACACCGGCCACCACATTGAGCAGTGCGGCGTGGTCCACGACGCCCAGACAGCGGCCGTCCTGCATCACGCGGGCGCTCGCGCCGCTGCGCGCCACCGCCTCGATGGCCTCGAAGACCGTGGCGTCGGGACCGATGGCCGGCCCCTCCTCGGTCTCGTCGGCGAGAGCGGGCCGCATCGCCGTGCGCACGGTCATGATCTGCTCGCGCGGCACATCACGGACGAAGTCCCGTACGTAGTCGTCCGCGGGCGAGCCGACGATCTCCTCGGGGGTGCCCAGCTGCACGATCCGGCCGTCCCGCATCAGCGCGATGCGGTCGCCGAGCTTCAGCGCCTCGCTCAGGTCGTGCGTGATGAAGACCATCGTGCGGCCCTCCTCGCGGTGCAGCCGTACGACCTCCTCCTGCATGTCACGGCGGATCAGCGGGTCGAGCGCGCTGAACGGCTCGTCGAACAGCAGGACTTCGGGGTCGACGGCGAGTGCGCGGGCAAGGCCCACGCGCTGCTGCTGACCGCCGGAGAGCTGTGCGGGCCGGCGGTTCTCCATGCCGTCGAGTCCCACCTTGGCGACGAACTCCGCCGCCTTCGCCCGTCGTTCCGCCCGCGGGACGCCCTGGATCTCCAGGCCGTACGCCACGTTGTCGAGCACCGACCGGTGCGGCAGCAGACCGAAGTGCTGGAAGACCATGGAGGCGCGGTGGCGGCGCAGTTCGCGCAGCCGTGCCCGGTCCATCGACAGGACGTCCTCGCCGTCGATGGCGATCGAGCCCGACGTCGGCTCGACGAGCCGGGTCAGACAGCGCACGAGCGTCGACTTGCCGGAGCCGGACAGGCCCATGACGACGAAGACCTCGCCCTTGCGGACGTCGAAGGAGACATCGCGCACGGCCGCGGTGCAGCCGGTGCGTTCGCGCAGTTCGGCCGGCGGGAGCTCGGCGAGCTCCGAACCGGGTACGCGGTCCGCCTTGGGTCCGAAGACCTTCCACAGATCGCTGACGGAGAAGACGGGCGGCGTACTCATCAGGCGGTACCTCCCAGAAGCTCGGCGCATTTCTCGCCGACCATCAGCACCCCGATCATGGGGTTGACGGACGGCATGGTCGGAAAGACGGACGCGTCGGCGATCCGGATGCCGTCCAGGCCCCGGATCCTCAGCTCCGGGTCCACCACGGCCAGTTCGTCGTCCTGCGCACCCATCCGGCAGGTGCCGGCCGGGTGGTAGACGGTGTGGGCGACCTTGCGCGCGTACTCGCTCAGCTCCTCGTCCCCGGTGACCTCGGGTCCCGGGCAGACCTCGCGCTTGAGCCAGCCGGCCAGCGGCTCGGTCAGGGCGATCTCGCGGGCGATCCTGATGCCGTCGACGAGGGTGCGCGCGTCGTAGTCGTCCTCGTCCGTGAAGTACCGGAAGTCCAGCGCGGGTTTGACCTCGGGGTCGGCGCTGGTCAGGTACAGCCGGCCGCGGCTGTGGGGCTTGGGGATGTTCGGCGTCATCGACACCCCGTGCGGGGGCCGTTCGTAGCCGAGCCGCTCCGGATTGTCCGTGAACGGGATCTGGTAGAAGTGGAACATCAGGTCGGGCGTCCTGGCG
This sequence comes from Streptomyces sp. NPDC058685, assembly GCF_042714725.1. Taxonomy (NCBI): domain Bacteria; kingdom Bacillati; phylum Actinomycetota; class Actinomycetes; order Kitasatosporales; family Streptomycetaceae; genus Streptomyces; species Streptomyces sp. NPDC058685. The sequence goes on along the minus strand of NZ_JBHXSL010000001.1, from coordinate 226,687 downwards.
CGCGGGTCGCGGCGGACGAACAGTCCGGCGTCGCTGTCCATCGCGGAGTTCTCCGGGATCGGCCCGTGGGTCTCCCAGACGATCACCGACTCGGGGTGGTCGAGCAGGTTCTCGCCCACGCCCGGCAGATCGTGCACGACGGGGATGCCGAGCGCCTCCAGGTCGGCCTTCGGGCCGATGCCGGAGTGCAGCAGCAGCCGCGGAGTGTCCACCGCTCCCGCGCAGACGAGGACTTCACGACGGGCGGTGACGAGCTGCTCCTCGCCGTCCTTCGTCCGTACGTGCACACCGGTCGCCCTGGGGTTCCCCCCGCCGGAGGCAAGGGGATCCTCCAGCTCCAGCCGGTACGCCCAGGTCTCCAGCGCGATGTGGAGGTTGGGGCGGTCCAGGAAGGGGTGCAGATAGGCGACGGAGGCGGACGACCGCTTGTTGTTCTCCGGGTGGTACGCCAGGTCGAAGAAGCCGACGCCCTCGTGGAACGGCTTCTTGTTGAAGCCCTCGACCCGCGGGACGCCGATGGCGGCCTGGGCGGCGTCGACGAAGTCGCGGGCGATGGCGTTACGGTCCGCCTCGTCGACGGGAACGATGTTGTTCCGCAGCCGGGCGAAGTACGCCTCCATCGGCACCGCGCCCCAGCCCTTGGCGCCCGCCGTCTCCCACTCGTCCCAGTCGGACGGCAGCGGCTTGAAGGCGATGAGGGTGTTGTGCGACGAGCAGCCGCCGAGCACCCGGGCCCGGCTGTGCCGGATGTGGGAGTTGCCCTGGGGCTGTTCGGTGGTGGGGTAGTCGTAGTCGAGTTCGCCGCCCAGCAGGCCCATCCAGCGCCGCAGGGTCAGGACGTCGTCGCGTCCGACGTCGCTCGGGCCGCCCTCGATGACGGCGACGGTGACATCCGGGTTCTCCGTGAGACGGGAGGCGATGACCGATCCGGCCGTGCCGCCCCCGATCACGACATAGTCGTACTCAGGCATGGTGTTCTTGGTGCTCCTCGTCCCTCGTCAGCCCGCGAACCAGCGCACGGGGCGCGGAGCGAGGTTCTGGTAGATGTGCTTGGACTCGCGGTACTCGGCGAGTCCGGCGGGACCGAGCTCGCGCCCGATGCCGCTCTTGCCGAAGCCGCCCCACTCCGCCTGCGGGAGGTAGGGGTGGAAGTCGTTGATCCAGACGGTGCCGTGGCGCAGCCGACCGGCGACGCGCCGGGCGCGGCCCGCGTCGGTGGTCCACACCGCGCCGGCCAGTCCGTACTCGGTGTCGTTGGCGAGGGCGACGGCCTCGTCCTCGGTACGGAAGGTCTCGACGGTCAGGACGGGCCCGAAGACCTCCTCCCTGACGACGCGCATCTCGCGGTGGCACTGGTCGAGGACGGTGGGCCGGTAGAAGAAGCCCTCCTGGTCCTCGCCCTCGGGCCGCCGGCCGCCGGCACGCAGCACCGCGCCCTCGGAGAGGGCGGACGCGACGTACTCCTCGGTCTTCGCGAGCTGCTGCCGGGAGACGAGCGGGCCGCACTCGACGCCGTCGGCGGTGCCGCGGCCGAGCCTGATCTTCTCGGCGCGGCGGGCGAGTTCGGCGACGAACCGCTCGCGCAGGGACTCCTCGACGATGAGCCGGGAGCCGGCGGAGCAGACCTGACCGCTGTGGATGAAGGCGGCGTTGAGCGCCTGGTCGACGGCCGTGTCGAAGCCCTCGTCGGTCTCGCAGGCGTCGGCGAAGACGACGTTCGGGTTCTTGCCGCCCAGTTCGAGCGCGACCTTCTTGACGCTGTCGGCGGCAGCGCGCATCACCTTCGTGCCGCTGATCAGACCGCCGGTGAAGGAGATCAGATCGACGTCGGGGTGGTCGGCGAGCCGGGCGCCGACGGGGTCGCCCGCGCCGGTCACGATGTTGGCGACACCGGCAGGCAGGCCCGCCTCGGCGAGCAGCCGGATGAGCGCGACGGTGGTCAGCGGGGTGATCTCGCTGGGCTTGACCACAAAAGTATTGCCCGCGGCCAGCGCCGGGGCAATCTTCCAACTCGCCTGGAGGAGCGGATAGTTCCATGGCGTGATCAGCGCGCACACGCCCACGGGCTCGTGCACGACGACGCTGTGGATCTCCTCGGACCCCGCGTCGACCACACGGCCGCCGCTCTCGTTCATCACGAGGTCGGCGAAGTAGCGGAAGGCGTCGGTGACGCAGTCGACGTCGACACGGCCCTCCTCGAGGGTCTTGCCGGCGTCACGGCTCTCCAGCAGCCCGATTTCCTCCCGGTCGCGCTGGAGCAGATCGGCGACGCGCCGCAGCAGGGCGGCCCGCTCGGCCACGGGTGTGCGGGGCCACTCGCCGTCGTCGAAGGCGCTGCGCGCGGCGGCCACCGCGGCGTCGGTGTCCTCGGTCCCGCCCTCGGCGACGACCGTGAGGACGGTCGCGTCAGCGGGGTCGATGATCTCTCGCGTGGCGCCGGAGGCGGCCTGTCGCCACTCTCCGCCCACGTGGATGGTCTCCTGTACCGACACGTCGCGTTCTGCCTTCCGTTCCCATTGGCTGCCACCGGTCCCCCGGCGACCTGGCTGCCTGCCCGGAAGTCAGCGATCCATGCCCAACGCATGACGGAAAGTGGCCTTACTCACTCTCCGCGTTCGAACTCGTCCGCACTCGCCCGTGATGTCCGTGCGGGGCGCGGCCGCGGCCGCCCCGCGCCCCGGGCCCACCCCATGGCCCCTGCCCCGGCGACCACGGCCCCGCACACCAGCACCGCGATCAGCGGGTTCACGAAGGAGGGGACGACGTCGAGCGTGTACCCGTCGGACCAGGTGCAGGTCGAGGCGACGGGGAGGAGGCTGTCGTCGTTCCCCACCAGGGAGGGGCCGCCGGGGACGTCCGGCCGTCCGTACCGTTCGAGCATGCACGCGTGGTACGCGTTCTCCAGCCGGACGCAGCACAGGACCCCGTAGACGTACAGCCCGAGGGCAAGGGTGAGGCACCACAGCGCGACGGTCCTCGCCGTGCCGGGACCGGTCGGGGCGCGCAGGCCGCGCCGGGCGATCGCCGTCCTGACCAGATGCCCGCACAGCGGGAACAGCGCGATCACGCCGAGCACGACGACCAGTGCGGCCGCCAGGACGTGCTGTCCCGTCTCCGTGGCCAGGAGGCGCTGTCCCATGTCCGTCGCGGGGGTCGTCGCGGGCGCCGTCCGCGGGCGGGTGGCTTCCGTCAGGGCCGGCAGAATCATCGTCACGCGCATGACAGCCCAGACTCCCGCGGTGGTACGGCCGGTTCCGCCGGTCCGCGGCCCATCTCACCGGCGGTGGCGCCCGGTTGCGCAGGCGGCCGCGGCGGGTGCCCCCGGTCCCGCGGCTCCGGTCTCGGGCCTCGGGCCTCGGGCCTCGGGCATCCGGGTACGACGAAGCCGCCCCCGGAGAACCGGAGGCGGCTTCGTGGTGCCGTGACGCGCGCGGGCTTCCTCAGATGAGGCCGAGAGCGCGGACCGCGTCCCGCTCCTCCGCCAGCTCCTGCACGGAGGCGTCGATGCGCGGGCGCGAGAACTCGTTGATGTCCAGGCCCTGGACGATCTCGTACTTGCCGTCCTTCGTGGTGACCGGGAAGGAGGAGATGAGACCCTCCGGCACACCGTAGGAGCCGTCCGACGGGATGCCCATGGAGGTCCAGTCGCCCTCGGCGGTGCCGTTGACCCAGGTGTGGACGTGGTCGATCGCGGCGTTGGCGGCGGAGGCGGCCGAGGACGCGCCACGCGCCTCGATGATCGCCGCGCCGCGCTTGGCGACGGTCGGGATGAACGTGTCGGCCAGCCAGGCCTCGTCGTTCACGACCTCGGCGGCGTTCTTGCCGGCGATCTCCGCGTGGAAGATGTCCGGGTACTGGGTCGCCGAGTGGTTGCCCCAGATCGTCAGGCGCTTGATGTCGGAGACGGCGGCGCCGGTCTTGGCGGCCAGCTGCGAGATCGCGCGGTTGTGGTCGAGGCGCGTCATCGCGGTGAAGCGCTCGGCCGGTACGTCCGGGGCCGCGGCCTGGGCGATCAGGGCGTTGGTGTTGGCCGGGTTGCCGACGACGAGGACCTTGATGTCGTCCGCGGCGTGGTCGTTGATGGCCTTGCCCTGCGGCTTGAAGATGCCGCCGTTGGCCTCGAGCAGGTCACCGCGCTCCATGCCCTTCGTACGCGGGCGGGCGCCGACGAGCAGGGCGACGTTCGCGCCGTCGAAGGCGACGTTCGGGTCGTCGGTGATCTCGATGCCGCGCAGCAGCGGGAAGGCGCAGTCGTCGAGCTCCATGGCGGTGCCCTGGGCGGCGCCGAGCGCGGGGGTGATCTCGAGAAGGCGCAGCTTGACCGGCACATCCGCGCCGAGCAGGTGGCCGGAGGCGATGCGGAAGAGCAGCGCGTAGCCGATCTGGCCGGCCGCGCCGGTCACGGTGACGTTGACGGGAGTGCGGGTCATGGCGATCTCCGTAAGACAGCTGGCGGTGGGGGTCCCTGCCCCTCGTGCGGGACGCCCCTTCGCACCTCTGCACGAATCTTGACGTGAAGAGACATCCAGCGGTCAGGCTATCCGACCCGGCACCCGGCCATTCCCCCCACCCGTGTGGCGCGGCTCACTGGCCGCCGGTGCAGCCGGTGGTCCCCGAGATGAGCGTGGCGCAGGCCCGCGCGTCGGCCGCCCCGGCAACGGCGGTCATCGGGGTGTACGCGTCGGTGTCCTCGTCCACCAGGCCCTGCTGCGCTGCCTTGCCGGTGACGGTGACGCGCACGATGTCACCGGCCGTGGCCCCCGTGATCCGCGCCCATGCCGCCTGACAGGTCTTGCTGTAGCGGACCTCGACGAGGGAGCTGCCGATGGTCGCCGACGAGGCCGTCGTGGCGAACTCGCCGCCGCAGCCCATCGTTTCCGGGTCCTGGCCGGTGCAGGCCGCGCCGCTGCACTTCACCCCGGCGGGCAGCGGCGGTGCGCTGGTGCTCGGCGTCGCCGACGGCTTCCCGGCAGCAGTGCCGTCGTCGCCACCGCTCCCGCCGAGGTCGGTCAGCAGCACGGCGGCGGCGATCACGAGCAGCGCGCCCACGACGCCGGCGAGGAACAGGACGACCTTGCGCCGGCCGCCCGACGGGCCGGGACGGGCGTCGCCCGGCGGATGCGATCCGGGAGGCGCCGGGTACTGCCCGCGCCGCGGTGTCCGGGCTCCCGCTCCGCTCCCGGGCACGGGTGCGGCCGTGCGGGCGCCCGGCGGCACGGCGTCCTCCGGTGTCGGGCCGTGCTCCGGTGGCGGGCCGTACTCCCCGAGGGCGGCCCGCGCCTCGGCTATCCGCTGCTCGTCCATCGTCAGGTCGTGCCGCATCTCGGAGCGGCTCCACGCGCGTTCGGCGAGCTCCCACATGGTGATCAGATGGGCCTGGCCGGTGTCGGTCACCTCCGCGAGCGCGAGGATCGCACCCTTGGGGGCGAGCAGCCGCCCGTCGAGGTACCGCTCCCAGGACGTCTTGCCGTAGCCGGTCCGGTCGGCGACCGCGGCGAGGCTCAGCCCGCTCCGGTCGACGAGCCGGCGCAGTTGCTCGGCGAACTCGCGGATCTGTGGGTCCAGCTCTTCCGGCAGTGCCTTCCAACGAGGCATGTGCCACCCCCCTTGTTCCCCCGAACCGTGCGGTGCCGTGCCGTGTCGCTCCGCCGCCCCCGCTCCGCTCCGGGACCCCCGCCCGAGAACCGGACACCGAGGGAGATGCGCAGGGTCAGGATGTCAGTTCCGTCTGTCGGCTCACAGGGGGAGCACTCAGGACCGGTCGCGATGCTTCGTGCGCCCCCCGGCCGTGGATTTCGTGCGCCCCCCGGCGGCCGATTCGGTCTCGCATCCGTGGCGCAACGATCACACCGTGGCGGAATGGTCACTTCCGTGCCACAGGCCCCGGCCGTCCCTTGAACGGTGTTGGCGCGTCCATGACTCTGGACACACGACGGCGCCCGTCCTCCCTCGGGGGAGAGGACGGGCGCCGTTCTGCGTGGTCCGGGTGTCTGCGTGGTCCGCGTGCCGGACGCCCCGGCCCGGTGGCTCCTACCGCACGGTGAAGTGGACGGCGTCCTCCAGGAACGGCAGGTCCAGCCAGGGCTTGGGCTGGGTCACCAGCGCCAGCAGCGTGATCACCACGCCCAGCAGCCCGTACGTCACCATGTCGGTGAATCGCGATCGCACAGCGAGCATGCCGACCGAGGGCAGGACCCGTCGCATCACCGCACCGGTGATCAGCGCGACCCCGATGAGGATCGTGCCGACACGGAAGGCGTCGGCGAACGCGTCCATGCCGACGATGAGCAGCCCGAGTCCGGCGAGCGCCAGCACGGTCAGCAGCGGCCACTGCCGGGCGGGAGCGGGAGCGTCCCCGGGGGCCGCGCGCCCGCCGCCCTCGGGGCGGGCGGTGTCCGTGGTGAGCGAGGGAAAGCGCCGGGTGGTGCGCACGGGTTCGCCGTCGGGCCCGGGAGAACTGACGACGCCCTTGGCACTGACCTCGCCGTCCGGCTCGTGCACGACGTCCGGTCCCTCGAAGCCGGCGCCGGACTCGTCCGCGTGTCCGTCCGCGGTCGCGCCGCCGTCATCGGCCGCGTCACCCTCCGTGCCGCGCGCCCCGTCGGCGGCGGCCGCGCCGGTGTCCCGCGCATCGTCCGCGCCGGATCCGGCGGGCCCGTCGGGCTCCGCCGGCGCCGTGGCGTCCTCGTCGTTCGTCCGTACACCCATGGGGTCAGCCTCTCCGGTCAGCCTGCCGTGACGGCGGCGGCACGCTCGGCCGCCTCGACCACGTTGACCAGCAACTGCGCGCGGGTCATCGGGCCGACGCCGCCCGGGTTCGGGGCCACCCAGCCGGCCACCTCGGTGACGCCCGGGTGCACATCGCCCACGATCTTGCCGTGCTCGTCGCGGCTGACGCCGACGTCGAGCACCGCGGCGCCCGGCTTCACGTCCTCCGGCTTGATCAGGTGCGGCACGCCGGCCGCCGCGACGATGATGTCGGCCTGCTTCAGATGTGCGGACAGGTCGCGGGTGCCCGTGTGGCACTGCGTCACGGTCGCGTTCTCGGACTTGCGGGTCAGCACCAGCGGCATCGGCCGCCCGATGGTGATGCCCCGGCCGACGACGACCACATTGGCGCCGTTGATCTCGACGTCGTGGTGACGCAGCAGCTGGACGATGCCGTACGGCGTGCAGGGCAGCGGCCCGTCGACGCCGAGCACCAGCTTGCCGAGGCTCATCGGGTGCAGCCCGTCCGCGTCCTTGGCCGGATCCATCAGCTCCAGGACCCGGTTGGTGTCGATGCCCCGGGGAAGCGGGAGCTGGACGATGTAGCCGGTGCACTCGGGGTTGTCGTTGAGTTCGCGGACGACCGCCTCGATCTCTTCCTGGGTGGCGGTGTCCGGCAGTTCGCGCTGGATCGAGGCGATGCCGACCTGCGCGCAGTCGCGGTGCTTGCCGTTCACGTACCAGCGGCTGCCCGGGTCGTCCCCGACCAGCAGGGTCCCGAGACCGGGCGTGACGCCCTTCTCCCTGAGGGCCGCCACGCGGACGGTCAGATCGGACTTGATCGCGGCTGCGGTGGCCTTGCCATCGAGAATCTGGGCAGTCATGCACCCATCCTCGCGGATGGACCCGCCCCGGTTCCAATTCCGCTCCCCACCGGGCCCGGAACACCCCCTCCCGGCACCCGGAACGGGAGGTTGCACTTGCACAACACATACGCATACCGACTGGACAAAAAGTCGACGTGGAGACGACGATGAGCGGCGCAGTGCCGCGGAAAGTGTTGGGGGGCCGAACCGCTGATCTCGTGTGACGTTCCTCCGCCCGGACCGCGCAGTCCCCGCACTTTCAACGGAGGAAACCCGCCATGAGCTTCGGCGACCCGAACAACCCCTACGGCCAGCAGCAGGGCGGTCAGCCGGGCTACGGCTATCCGCAGCAGGGCCAGCCCCAGGGACAGCCCGGTTACGGCTACCCGCAGGCGCCGCCGGTCCAGCCCTACGGTGGCGGCGGCTACGGGGTGGGCCCCACGGAGATGCCGGGCGGTGTGAAGGCTGCGCGCGTCATGCTCTACGTGATCGCCGGCTTCCAGGTCATCGGCGCCGTGCTCATGTTCCTCACCGGCGCGGCCATCGACAAGGCGCAGGACGACCCGTCGCTCCGGGACGACGTGCAGTTCCAGGACCTGGCCGACTTCTCCACCGGCGCGGTCTACGCCATCGGCGTCGGCGCCCTGGTCTGGGGTGCGCTCGCGGTCTTCCTCGCGATCAAGTTCAAGACGGGCGGAAGCGGTATCCGTGTCACCACCATGGTGTTCGGCATCATCACCGCGATTCTCGGCATCTACCCGTTCATCGTCGTCGGCCTGGCGCACACCGTGCTCGCCATCCTCATCACGGTGTTTGTCGGCAAGTCCGACGGCGGCGAGTGGTTCGCCCGCCCGCGGCACTGACCCCGCACTGCACGGACAGCCCGCAGCACCCCGTACGGCCCGCCGGTTGCGCAACCGGCGGGCCGTACGCGTGTCCGTCCCCGAGGGGACGTCCGTCGAGTAAATCCGTCGACGGAAACCGTCGGCGGAATCCGTCAGTGGAAGAAGTGACGTGTCCCGGTGAAGTACATCGTCACGCCCGCCTTCTTCGCGGCCTCGACGACCTGCTCGTCACGGACCGAACCACCCGGCTGCACCACGGCCTTGACGCCCGCGGCGGTCAGGATCTCCAGGCCGTCGGGGAAGGGGAAGAACGCGTCGGACGCCGCGTACGCACCCCGCGCACGCTCCTCGCCCGCGCGCTCCACCGCGAGCTTCGCCGAGTCGACGCGGTTGACCTGACCCATGCCGACGCCGACCGACGCACCGTCCTTGGCCAGCAGGATCGCGTTGGACTTGACCGCGCGGCAGGCCCGCCAGGCGAAGGCCAGGTCGGCCAGTTCACCGGCGTCCAGGGCGTCGCCCGTCGCGAGGGTCCACGCCGACGGGTCGTCGCCGTCGGCCTGGAGACGGTCCGTCACCTGGAGCAGCGCGCCGCCGTCGATGGGCTTGATCTCGACCGGCGCCGAGGGAGCGTCCGGGCAGCGCAGTACCCGGATGTTCTTCTTGCGGGCGAGCACCTCCACCGCTCCGTCCTCGTACGCCGGAGCGACGATGACCTCGGTGAAGATCTCCGCGACCTGCTCCGCCATGGCCACCGAGACCGGGCGGTTGACGGCGATGACCCCGCCGAACGCGGACAGCGGGTCGCAGGCGTGCGCCTTGCGGTGCGCCTCGGCGACATCCGCCGCGACCGCGATACCGCACGGGTTGGCGTGCTTGATGATCGCCACACACGGCTCGGCGTGGTCGTACGCGGCGCGCCGCGCGGCCTCCGTGTCCGTGTAGTTGTTGAACGACATCTCCTTGCCGTGCAGTTGCTCCGCCTCGGCGAGACCGCCGTTGCCGTTCACGTACAGCGCGGCGCCCTGGTGCGGGTTCTCGCCGTAGCGCAGGACGTGGGAGCGCTCGTACGTGGCACCGAGGAAGTCGGGGAACGGCGAGTCGTCGGCCGGGGCGTACGCGGACGCGAACCAGGAGGCGACGGCGACGTCGTAGGCGGCCGTGTGCTGGAACGCCTCCGCCGCGAGCCGCTTGCGCGCGCCGAGGTCGAAGCCGCCGGAGGAGACGGCGGTCAGCACGTCGCCGTACCGCTCGGGGCTGGTGACGATCGCGACCGACGGGTGGTTCTTGGCGGCGGCGCGCACCATGGAGGGGCCGCCGATGTCGATCTGCTCGACGCACTCGTCCGGGGATGCGCCGGATTCGACGGTCTCGCGGAACGGGTAGAGGTTCACGACCACCAGGTCGAACGGCTCCACGCCGAGTTCGGCGAGCTGCTCGCGATGGGACTCCAGGCGCAGGTCGGCGAGGATGCCGGCGTGCACGCGGGGGTGCAGCGTCTTGACCCGGCCGTCCAGACACTCGGGAAAGCCGGTGAGCTCCTCGACCTTGGTGACCGGCACACCGGCCGCGGCGATCTTCCCGGCGGTCGATCCGGTGGAGACCAGTTCCACGCCCGCCTCGTGCAGCCCGCGCGCGAGCTCCTCGAGCCCCGTCTTGTCATACACACTGACCAGCGCTCGCCGGATGGCCCGCTTCGCAGTCTCAACAGTCACGGGAAAACTACCTTTCGTCCCTCAATGCGGTAGCCGTTACGGGCCAGACGCCCCACGACCTCGACGAGCAGTGCTCGCTCGACTTCCTTGATGCGCTCGTGAAGAGCGGTCCCACCGTCCGTGTGGTCCTCGTCCCGCACCTCCACCACGCCCTGCGCGATGATCGGGCCGGTGTCGACGCCGTCGTCGACGAAGTGGACGGTGCACCCGGTCACCTTGGCCCCGTACGCGAGCGCGTCGCGGACACCGTGGGCGCCGGGAAAGCTGGGCAGCAGCGCGGGATGCGTGTTGACGCACCGGCCGCCGAAGCGGGCGAGGAACTCCTTGCCCACGATCTTCATGAATCCGGCCGAGACGACGAGGTCGGGCTCGTACGCCGCCGTCGCCTCGGTGAGCGCCCGGTCCCACGCGTCACGGGACTCGTGGTCCTTGACCCGGCACACGAACGTGGGAAGTCCGGCGCGCTCGGCGCGCTCCAGTCCCACGATCCCGTCGCGGTCCGCGCCGACGGCGACCACGGCGGCGCCGAAGCCGGCCGGATCGTCGCCGATGGCGTCGAGCAGGGCCTGGAGGTTGGTGCCGGAACCGGAGACCAGGACCACCAGGCGGGCCGGTCGATCCGGGGCCGGTCGGACAGAGAGGGGCGGGGAGGCCACGGCGGGTCTCTTTCTCGCGGTGATGTCGCGGTGTTTCCCGCGGTGTCGCAGTGCGCGTGGCAGTGCGTGTCGCGGGGCTGTGCGTCTTTGTACGGTCGTACGAACGAATCGCACCCCTCGATACGGGGAACTCTACGAAGGGGCCGACCGTCAGCAACGATACCGGCACACAGAAGAGCCCCCACGGGACGGGGGCGTGGCCGGGAGGTAGCGTCTGGGGACAGGACCCGTCCCTCGACGGGCACGACGACACAAGACCCCACGCGCAACAGGGTCTGAGGGGAAGACGTTCACCAGATGCCGGACCGACGCCGCCGTACGGACCTCCTGTTGCCGCGGGAGCGCCAGTCCACGGACGACAACAACCCCTTCGCCCCTCCGCCCGAGGGGCGGCCCGACCAGCCGTGGCAGCCCCGGCGCCCGGCGAACGACGGTTCCTCCGGCTCTCCCGACGACTCGTCCGGATCGGGATCCGGCCAGGGTTCCGGTTCCTCCGACCCGTCCGGCTCCGACGACCGTCCCGTGTGGGGCAGCCAGTGGAGCAGCCGCCAGCCGGGCCGCTCCCCGGGCGGCTTCGGCGGCCGCCCCGAAGGCCAGAACCAGCAGAACAGCGGCGGACAGCAGGGCCCCGAAGGCGGACCTCCCAGCACGGGCGGCATGCGCTGGGACCCGACCGACCCGTCCCAGCGCCGGGCGCGTTACGCACTGCTCTCGGGCATGTGGGCGTTCTTCTTCGCCCTGTTCGACTTCCCGGAGATCGCGCTGCTGCTCGGCGCGCTCGCGCTGTACTGGGCGATCAGCTCCCTGCGTGCCAAGCCCCAGCGCCGCCCGGCGGACCCGACGGTCGCGCCGCCGGCCACCCCGCAGGCGCCGCAGACCCCGAACCGCTCGCAGATCACGTCCGCCGTCAGCGGTCTGGTGATGGCGAGCATCGCCCTGGTGATCGTGGCCGCGTCCTTCACCGCGCAGCTGGTCTACCGGGACTACTACACGTGCGTGAACGACTCGCTGACGAAGACCGGGCAGCTGGCCTGCAACGACAAGCTGCCCGACCCGCTGCGCGGGGTCATCGGCGTCAAGGAGTAGCTGGCGGACCGGAGTCGTCCCGGTCCGCGTCCCCAGAGCCCGCGGGCCTGTCCGGCAGAGCATCGGGCAGCAGGGCCGGGAGCTCGGGGCTCGGCCGTGCGGCGTCCGCCCCGGCAGTGCCGGTATCCGCACGATGGTCCGTGGGGTTCGTCGCAGGGCTGGTCGTGGAAACTGCCCCGGGGTCTTCCCTACGGTCGGCTGCCGGGGAGTCCGCCTTCTCGCCGTCCGCCTTGGCGCGGTCCGTGCCGAGGGCAACACTCGACAGTCCGGGGGCCTTGGGCCACGGGCTCAGCGGCACGGCCCACGGCGCGCGGTCGTCGCGGTCCGATCCGGTGGCGTCCCCGGCCCGTTGCCCGGCCCCTTCCGAGGACTCGTCGGATGTCCCGGCCGTACCGTCCGGCGACGCGTCGGTCTTCCGGGACCCGGTGGGGAACTCCGGCAGGAAGTCGTACGGGTCGAACTCCGCGTCGTCCATGTCGGCCATGTCGGCCACCTCCACGCCGCCCGCACCGACGGGCGCAGATGCCGCGGGTCCCGGCACAACGGCAGCCGGAACCGGTGACCCGTCGGCCCCTGCGGCCCTGCCCCGTACCCGCCAGGCCCGCAGCCCCAGGGCCACCGGCACCGCGACGACCGCCGACCACACCAGCGCGGCCGCGCCCGTCAGCCACCACACCGGGCCGAACGCCGTCAGCCGTCCCGTACCGAGCGGCCCGCCGGCTGCCGCCGCGAGGACACCTGTCAGTACGCCGCAGACCATCGCACCCTGCAACGCCGCCAGCGCGGTCTCACCCATCCCCCACGCCGTCGCGCGGTTGCCGTGGCGGGGCGCGGCCCGGTCCGCGGTGAAGTGGGCGACGATCAGCGCCGCGGCCAGCGGCACGGCCGCAGCGGCCCAGTTCAGCGGCGTGCCGGGCCCTTCGGCCGGCACCGCGGCGACCAGCGGGAAGTGCGGCAGCGCGGGGTCCCCGGTGAGCGCCAGCGGGGTCGCCGTCGCTCCCGTGCCGAGCGCGAAGCCCGGCCCCAGCCCGTACGCGGCGGCCCACACGGCCGCGTTGGGGACCAGCGTCAGCCCGAGCATCAGCACCGCGAGCCGCCCCGACCACACGTCCGCGAGGTGCAGGAACGAGTCCTGCGTGGCGTCCGCGTTCCACACCATCGAGGCCGCCACCAGCAGTGCGCCACCGCCCAGAAGGGTCAGCGCACCGGCCGCCCCGGACCGCACGGCGACAGCCACCCGCGTACGGGCGAGCTCCTTCCGCAGCCGCGCGGGCACCCACTCCGGCAGCGGACCGCCCGGACGGCCGCTCGCCGTCCACACCCCGGCCCCCACCGCCGCCAGGGTCACCAGCGGCAGATGCAGCACGGCGCTCAGCAGATCCGGCGCCAGTGGTCCGCCCGCCGCGTAGACCGTGGCAGCCGCGCCGACCAGCAGATATCCCAGCGTGACCGCACACAGCGCTCCCCGCGCCGACGGGCGCGGCCGGTCGTCGGCGGGCAGCAGACCGTCGCGGGCCGCCCGGTGCGCCAGCCAGGCCGGCAGCACGACGAGCAGCAGCGGCACGATCCCGATGGGCGCCGGTTGCCCGGAGAGGGTCTCGGAGCGGACGAGTTCCGCGCCGTGGGCGAGCAGCCACAGCCCGGCCGCGACATGCAGCGCCCCGTTCGGACCACTGTCCGGATACGGCGAACTGATCCACAGCGCGATCACCAGGACGGCGAACGTACCGAGCCCGAGTCCGGCCGCGATCGCCCCGCGCACGAGGCAAGCGGCCAGCGCGGGCCGCCGGCCGCCCTGGAGCAGCACCGGAGCCGAGAACGGAGGGCTGTGATCGGTCGTCTGGGTCACGCGGCCATGCTGCCAACGACACGCGCTTTATCCACGTAACGGGCGAATAGTCGTTGTGTCGCTCAATATACGTTTATGTACTTTTCCGCAGAGTGCTGCGCTTCGGGGAGCCGGTCATGACCCAGAGCACGACACGCTCCGGTTCGAGCATTCCGCTGCCCTCCCCCAAGGAGCGCCGCAGGCTGCGCGAGGCGAAGTCGATGAGCGAGCAGGAGATCGCCACCGCCGTCGGCGTCACGAGAGCCACGATCCGGTCGTGGGAAACGGGCCGCAGCAGCCCCCGGGGGCGCAGGCGTGAGGTGTACGCCAAGCTGTTGACCGACCCGGACCCGGCTCCCGGGTCGGAACCGGAAGCGGAACCGGAACCGGCGTCGGGGCCGCATCCGGAACAGGAGACGGTGTCGGGGCGACAGCCCTCCCCCGCAGCCCGGCCGCGGAGCACGTCACCGGGCACCTCCGCTCCGGAGACCGCCCCGGTCACGGCATCTGCGACGGACATCGAACAGCCTCCGGAGACGGCCGGGGACCCGGTGCCGGTCGAACCGACGCCGGTGCGGACGGCGTCGGCAGCGGACCCCGAGCCCGGCGGCACCACGGCGGAGATGCCGCCGGTGGCCGGGGACAGCGGTTCCGGCGGCGAAGACGCGGGCAATGTCGAGTCCCGGCCCGACGACGCGGGCAATGTCGAGTCCCGGCCCGATGACGCGAGCGAAGGCGGGTACCGGCCTGATGGCGCGGGCGACGCCGGATCAGGCGCCGACGTCGCGGGTGAAGGCGGGTCCGGCCCGGCCGGCGGCGGGAGCGAGCCAGCCATGGCCCCGGCAGCGGAGACCGCGGCCGGCACGGAGCCCCTGGACAGGCGACCCGTGTCCACCCCCGCCGAGGCCTTCGACGCCCTGTACACGTACAGCGCCCCCGGCCTCGTACGCCAGGCCTATCTGCTCACCGGCCGGCGCAGACTCGCCCACGAGTCCGTCGAGCGCGCCTTCCACCTCGCCTGGCAGCGCTGGCCCGAGGTGGCCCGCGACCGCGACCCGGCGGGCTGGGTGCGGGCGGCCGCGTACGAGTTCGCCATGTCCCCCTGGCAGCGGCTGCGGCCCGTCCACCGGCACCCCGACAACCCGCCGCTCGTCGAGAGCGAACAGCGCGAACTGCTCGAAGCGCTGCTGGAGCTGCCGCCCGCCTACCGCCGCACCCTCGTGCTCTACGACGGCCTCGGCCTCGACCTGCCCGACACGGCCGCCGAGACGGAGGCGAGCACTCCCGCGGCGGCGAACCGTCTGCTGCACGCGCGCGAGGCCATCGCCGAGCAGCTCCCCCACCTCAGCGACCCCACGGTCCTGCGCAATCAGCTGATCGCGCTCGCGAACGCCGCTCCCGTGCCGCAGCTCAACCCGCCCAGGGCCGTACGGACGACCAGCGAGCGCCGGGCCTGGCTGTGGACACGGGCGGCGCTCAGCGTCACCACGCTGATCATGGGCGCCACGGGCTTCACCCTGGCCACCGCGCCGACGCAGTACGAGCCGGCGGTGCCTCCCGGCCATCAGGTCGGCGGGGTACCACCGCTCGCCGGACCGCAGCCGATCAACCCGCGCAATCACATGCTGCGCGAGAAGCTGCTGTCCGAGCCTGTCCACGGCCCGGAACGACTCGTACCGACCATCCCGTAGGAGGGCGGCCGTCACCGGGCCGGCCCGAGTGCGGCCGGGAACGCGGACGGGCCCGCGCCTCGTCATGAGGCGCGGGCCCGTCCGTGCGTTCGGCAGAGATTCAGGCGGTGATGATCAGCCGCCGAGGATCTCGCGTGCGAGCTTGGCCGTCTCGGTCGGCGTCTTGCCGACCTTGACGCCCGCGGCCTCGAGGGCCTCCTTCTTCGCCTGCGCCGTGCCGGACGAGCCGGACACGATGGCACCGGCGTGGCCCATCGTCTTGCCCTCGGGGGCGGTGAAACCCGCGACGTAACCGACGACCGGCTTGGTGACGTTGGCCTTGATGAAGTCGGCCGCACGCTCCTCGGCGTCGCCGCCGATCTCACCGATCATCACGATCAGCTCGGTCTCCGGGTCGGCCTCGAAGGCCGCCAGAGCGTCGATGTGCGTGGTGCCGATGACCGGGTCGCCACCGATGCCGACGGCGGAGGAGAAGCCGATGTCACGGAGCTCGTACATCATCTGGTAGGTCAGCGTGCCGGACTTCGACACGAGACCGATGCGGCCGGGCTTGGTGATGTCGCCCGGGATGATGCCGGCGTTGGACTGGCCGGGGGTGATCAGGCCGGGGCAGTTCGGGCCGATGATCCGGGTCTTGTTGCCCTTGCTGGTGGCGTACGCCCAGAAGGCGGCGGAGTCGTGCACCGCGATGCCCTCGGTGATGACGACGGCCAGCGGGATCTCGGCGTCGATCGCCTCGACGACGGCGGCCTTGGCGAAGGCCGGCGGCACGAAGAGCACGGAGACGTCCGCCCCGGTCTTCTCCATCGCCTCGGCGACGGAGCCGAAGACGGGCACCTCGGTGCCGTCGAAGTCGACGCTGGTGCCGGCCTTGCGCGGGTTCACACCGCCGACAATGTTGGTGCCGTCGGCGAGCATGAGCTTGGTGTGCTTCATGCCGGTGGCGCCGGTCATGCCCTGGACGATGACCTTGCTGTCCTTGGTGAGGAAGATAGCCATGACTGTGGTGTCCCTCGTCCCTTACTTCGCAGCCGCGGCGAGCTCGGCGGCCTTGTCGGCCGCGCCGTCCATGGTGTCCACGCGCTGCACGAGCGGGTGGTTCGCGTCGGAGAGGATCTTGCGACCCAGTTCCGCGTTGTTGCCGTCGAGGCGCACGACCAGCGGCTTGGTGACTTCCTCGCCCTTGGACTTCAGCAGCTCCAGGGCCTGGACGATGCCGTTGGCGACCTCGTCACAGGCGGTGATGCCACCGAAGACGTTGACGAAGACGGACTTGACGTCCGGGTCGCCGAGGATGATCTCGAGACCGTTCGCCATCACCTCGGCGGAGGCGCCGCCACCGATGTCGAGGAAGTTGGCGGGCTTGACGTTGTTGTGCGCCTCACCGGCGTACGCCACGACGTCGAGGGTCGACATGACCAGACCCGCGCCGTTGCCGATGATGCCGACCTCGCCGTCGAGCTTGACGTAGTTGAGGTTCTTGGCCTTGGCGGCAGCCTCGAGCGGGTTGGCTGCGGCGTGGTCCACGAACTCCTCGTGGCCCGGCTGCCGGAACTCGGCGTTCTCGTCGAGCGAGACCTTGCCGTCGAGGGCGATGACACGGCCGTCGGCGACCTTGGCCAGCGGGTTGACCTCGACGAGGAGCGCGTCCTCGGCGATGAAGGTCTTCCACAGCGTCACGAGGATCTCGGCGACCTGCTCCGCGACCTCGGCCGGGAACTTCGCCTGCGCGACGATCTCGCGGGCCTTCTCGAGGGTGACACCCTCGTTGGAGTCGACCGGGACCTTCGCGAGGGCCTCGGGGGTCTTCTCCGCGACCTCCTCGATGTCCATGCCGCCCTGGACGGAGGCCATGGCCAGGAAGGTGCGGTTGGTGCGGTCGAGGAGGTACGAGACGTAGTACTCCTCGGCGATCTCGGGCGCGGTCTCGGCGATCATCACCTTGTGGACCGTGTGGCCCTTGATGTCCATGCCGAGGATCTGACCGGCCTTCTCGACCGCGTCGTCCGCGCCGTCGGCCAGCTTCACGCCGCCGGCCTTGCCGCGGCCACCGACCTTGACCTGCGCCTTGACGACCGACTTGCCGCCCAGACGCTCCGTAGCCTCGCGCGCCGCCTCAGGCGTGTCGATGACTTCACCGGCCAGCACCGGTACACCGTGCTTGGCGAAGAGGTCCCTCGCCTGGTACTCGAACAGGTCCACGCGCGTCCGTCCCTTTTCTCATCATCGCGGTTCGTTGTCTGCGTGGGCGTGCCGCGAAGGGCAACGTGACTGCGGTGTCACAAGGAAGGCGTACACGGTGTCCGGGCACGCGGCATGTCCGCCTCGCAGGTTATCCCCGTGGAACGTGGCTCCCTAAATTGCAGCTCACAGATGAGCGGTGATAACAGTCACAGATCGCACCATCGGCCGCGCGAACAGATCGCACCGTCGGCCACGCCACCGACAGATGCCTGCGGACACCTTCGGGGGACGCGCCCTGAGCCGGGCGGCCCTCACCCCAATGAGGACCGCCCGATGACCCGGCCCGGGCCGTTGTTTCCTTGCTGCCCACCGGGTCGGCAAGGTATTCGCCCGGGTATCCGGCGATTTCGACAGATGCCGCCGAATCCGTGCCGGATCTGTCCGTAGACCGGACCGATCTGTCAGATGCCGTCTCAGATGCCGTACGACGGGGCTGCCGGGACATAGCTCGGCGTCACGGCGGAGACCGCGCCCTGGACGCCGTCGACGGCGTTGCCCGCGAGGGGGTGGACGTCGTCGGTGACGGCGCCCGTCAGGTCGTGGGCGAAGGGCTGTACGCCGGAGAGGGCGGCACCCGCGAACGGCCGCACGTCCCCGGTCATACCCTGCGCCAGGCTCCCCGCGCTGCCGCCGACGCCGTGCGCGACCGGCTGCACGTGGGAGACGACGGTGTCGACCACCGGCCGGACCGAACCGGCCACACCGCCGGCGAATGGGCCGACCTCGGAGACGACGCCCCCGGCCAGGGGCTGGACGCCGGAGACGATGCCGCCCGCGAACGGCGACACCTCGCCGACGACACCGCCCGCGAGGACACCCGCGTCACCCACGGCCCGGTCGGCCACGGGGAGAACCGAGTCGACGGCGGTGGCGGCGACGGGCGGGAGCACGGCGGTGGCCGTCTCGTCGACGACGGGACCCGTGGCACCGACCGTGCTCCGGACCTGCGCCTGCGCGTCGGCCGGGACCCGCTCGAGCTCGGGAGCGAAGTCGGACAGAGGACCGAAGAGGTAGTCGATCTCCCCCTGCGCCTCGGCGGCGGTGCGCTCGGCGTCGTGCTCGGCGTCGTGGACGAGGCGCTGGGCGGTCGGCTCGAGATCCCGGGCCTCGGGGAGGTCCTTCACCTCGGGGACGACCGTCTCCGGGGCGGCGGGTGCCTCGGGGACCTCCGGGGCCGCCGGGAGCTCGGCCGCCAGGTCCGGCGTGGAGAGCGGCACGGAGACGGGCAGCTCGTCGGCGCTGGCCATGGCGGTCCCGAGCGCCCACATCCCGGAGGCGGTGGCTGCTACGGCTATGGAACGGCGAATGTTCTTGTTCATGCTGGCTTCTGATCCTTCGAAAGCGTTCGGCTGTCCGGAGTCGTCCGGACGGCGGGCAGACCTGTCCCACCCCCGCGCGGGAGGTCTCGAGTTGGGGAAGGGCTGCCCTAGCCGGGGAATTCGAGGATGTCGCCGGGTCGTTCACGCGTCGGCTCACCGGCCGCCGCCCGGACCGCACCGGGCGACGGCGCGAAGGCCGTACCGCCCGCCGTGTGCGTCGCCTGGTCGCCGGACCGCGGTGTGTGGCTGTCGCCGGACTGCTGGAGCGCCCCGGGCACGATGCCGCACGGCTTCCCGGGCGCCTGCCCGGGCGCGGGCGCCGGGGCAGGGTCGTCCGCCGTGGTCCGGGCAGCGGCAGCCGCACGGACGGAACGGTCCGCGCCGAAGGCCCGGTGCGCGACCGTCGCCGCCGGAGTCTCGGCCGTGGGTCCGCATGGACCCGCGGGGAACGCGGGGTTGAGCGCTGAGTTGTCGACGGAGGGGAGCTGCGGTGCTGTGTGCGGCTCGTTGCCGTCGAGGGGCGGCGTGCCGAGAGGCGGTGTCAGGCCCTCGGGAAGGCCGGGCGCGTGGGGAAGGCCAGGCGTCCGGGCCAGGATCGGCGTCAGCGGCGCGGCGAGCGATTCAGCAAGCGACGTGACCAGGGGCTCAGCGAGCGGCTCGACGATGGACCGGTTCAGCGGCCGCGTGAGAGGTCGGGCGGTGTCGCGAGCGGTGACCCGCTCCGGCACGACCACCTGCCGTACAGGCCGCAGAGCTTGAGCCTGCTTCGGGGCGTCCGTGGCCGGTACGGGCTCGGCCCGGTCGGCGGACTTCGACGCCCCCGAGGCTTCCGAGGGCCCCGAAGTCGCCGCACCGCGCACGACGTTTTCTGCCGCACCGCGCATGTCCTGTGCCGCGCCGGCCCCAGCTGTCGTCACCGACTGTGCGGGGCCCGCCGCCTCCGCCGCGTGCGCCTGGCCCCCGTAGAGGAACCCCACCGTCAACAGGCCGCCGAGGAACAGCAGCACCCGCAGCAGCCGCCCCCGCACCACATGCCGCTGGACCGCCGTACGGCGCACTACGCGCAGAACGGCAGTAGCGGAGGGCGCAGCTGCGGCAGACACGGCGAGAGACCTTCCCCATCGGCGGAAGCGGACGTTCCGCGTCGATCGGGGACGATGCTCGCACGTTCCTCCCGGGGCTGCGCAAGCCCCCTGTTACTGATGAGCCACCATGTCCGGTATGGGCAGTGGCCGTTTCTCGATCGCGGCCGCCATCACGTCCGGGAAAAGGTCGGGCGTACAGGCGAAGGCCGGTGCGCCCAGCGCCGAGAGTGCCGCCGCATGCTCCCGGTCGTACGCCGGCGTCCCTTCGTCGGACAGGGCGAGCAACGCGACGAACTGCACACCCGACGCCTTCATCGCGGCCACCCGTTTGAGCATCTCGTCCCGGATGCCGCCCTCGTACAGGTCGCTGATCAGGACCACCACCGTGTCGGCGGGCCGGGTGATCTGCGACTGGCAGTACGCCAGCGCCCTGTTGATGTCCGTGCCGCCGCCGAGCTGGGTGCCGAAGAGCACATCGACCGGGTCGTCCAACTGGTCGGTGAGGTCGACGACCGCGGTGTCGAAGACGACGAGCCGGGTGGCGATGGAGCGCATGGAGGCGAGGACCGCGCCGAACACCGAGGCGTAGACGACGGACGCGGCCATCGAACCGGACTGGTCGATGCAGAGCACGACGTCCTTCTTCACGGACTGCGACGCCCGCCCGTATCCGATCAGCCGCTCGGGTACGACCGTGTTGAACTCGGGCAGGTAGTTCTTGAGGTTCGCCCGGATGGTGCGGTCCCAGTCGATGTCCCGGTGCCGCGGACGGTTGATCTTCGCGGATCGGTCCAGAGCCCCGGTGAGCGTCGAGCGCGTCCGGGTCGCGAGCTGCTTCTCCAGGTCGTCGACGACCTTCCGCACGACGGCCCGGGCCGTCTCCTTGGTCGTCTCGGGCATCGCCTTGTTGAGGGAGAGCAGGGTGCCGACGAGGTGGGCGTCCGCCTCCACGGCCTCCAGCATCTCGGGCTCCAGCAGCAGCGTGGACAGCCCCAGCCGGTCGATGGCGTCGCGCTGCATCACCTGGACGACGGAACTCGGGAAGTACGTACGGATGTCGCCGAGCCAGCGCGCCACGGACGGCGCGGAAGCACCGAGCCCGGCCGAACGGCCGCGGCTGCGGTCGCCGGCGGGCCGTCCGCCGCCGTTGCCGTAGAGCGCGGTCAGGGCTCCGTCGATGGCCACGTCGGTCCCGGCCAGGGAGCAGCCCGTGCCGTCCGCCGACTCGCCGCCGAGGACGAGCCGCCACCGGCGCAGCCGCTCGTCGCCGGGCGTCGCCCCGGCCGCGGTCCGCTCCGTCGTGGACCCAGCGGTCGCTGTCACGTCGGTAGCCGTCACGTCGGTCGTCGCCGGACGAATCGTCGTCGCATCTGTCGTCGCCGGATCAGTCGTCCGGGTCATCGGCCCGCCCCCGCAAGGTCGTTGTCGTCGATTCCGAGCAGCATCCGCAGCACGGGCAGCACGGCGTCCGCGCGTTCCTCGTCCAGTCCGGCACCGAAGCCGGGCATCCCCGCCTGCGGCCGCGACGGACCGCCCGGCGCCGCGGCGGGTCCGCGGCGGACCAGCTCGCCGAGCGTGCGGCGCACGCCCGGCTCGTACGCGGAGAACGTGCGGCGCAGGAGCGGCAGTACATCGGTGAACGCGTCGGCCGGCACGCTCGTCAACCAGGCGTCGACCAGGCCGAGCAGGCGCTCGTCATGAACGAGGAGCATGCCGCCGCCCGACGCTCCTCCGACGAACCCCTCGATCCAGGCCGCGGCTTCGGCGGGCGGGGTGCCGAGCGAGAGGGCGAGGCTCATCAGCCGCGCGGCCTCGTCCTCCTCGAGCCGCCCGTCGTCCAGCAGCAGGCGGGCCGCCCGGCCGCGGATCACCCCCGGTACGGTGTCGCGGCCGGCGAGCCGGTGCAGCACCGACCCCCAACGGCTGCTCAGTTCGGCGGCCGTCGGCAGCAGCCCGATCGCGGTGTGGACCGCGTCCAGGTGGCCGCGCATCTCGGCGGCGCCGTCCGCGTCGAGATTCGTGCACGCGGGCGGCAGGCCGACACAGATCCGCTCGGCGAGCCCGGTGGCGACCTCGCCGAGCGCGGCGGTGTCGGTGGACCGCACGTCGCCGTAACGCAGCGAACGGGCGAGCGCGGGCAGCGCCTGGGCGAGGTGACCGACGTCGGCGTCGAGCGCGGCTCGGTCGGCGAGCGCCTTCATCACGACGGAGAGGGCGTCGGGCAGTTCGGCCAGCAGGCACTGCTCGGCGAGCGTGGTCACCTCGGCGAGGGCGGTCGCCGACACCGCCTTGCTCTCCGCCTTCGCCGTGGCGGCCGAGAGCACGGTGGTCCCCCACACGCCGGCCTCGGCGACCTTGACGAACAGCTCGGGCTCCCAGCGCAGCCGCCAGCTCTCGCGGAAGGTGCCCGTGCTGCCCCGCCCCGTCGCCGGCTCGCCCCAGCCGACGGACAACAGGCACAGCCGGTGCAGCAGCCGGCTCTTGGCCGCGTCGTTGTCCTTGCGCAGATCCAGCTCCACCTCCCGCTCCAGCGCCTCCGGCTTGAGCCGGAGACTGCGCTGGAGCCGGGTGAGGTCCCGCTGAAGGGGCACGGCGGGGGCGGTGTCCGGCACCTCGCCGAGCACGTCCCCGACGATGAGCCGGTCCCTGACCAGGTCGAGCGGCACGTCGGAGCCGTCGCACATGACAGCGCGGATCGCGTCGGTCGTCTCGGTCAGTCCGGCGAGGGGGCGGCCGCGCATGGCCGCGAGGGTCTCCGCCAGCCGGACGGCCTCGATGACATGGGCGGAGGAGACCATCCTGTCCTCGTCGCGCAGCAGCCGCGCGACCTTGGTCATCCAGCGCTCGACGGGACGGTCGGGCGCCTGGAACAGATGCCCGTACCAGCCGGGCGAGTCGATGCCCGCCCCGTACCCGCTGTGGCGGGCCAGCCGGCGATGGGTCCACGGCACCCAGGTCATCTCCGTCTTGAGCTTGGGGAGTCCCTTCAGCAGGGCCCTGTCGGCGGTGAGGGTGGTCTTCTCCGCGAGCGCCGGGACGTGCCAGGCGCCGCAGACGACCGCGACCTCGTCGCCGAACTCCTTGCGCGCCGTGCGCAGTTGAATCCGCATATGGGCCTCGCGGGCGAGGTCGCGGTCGTGCCCGCCGTGTCCGTACATCCCGCGCAGCGCGGCCATGGCCTCGCCGAGGGCGGCGAACGGCGCTCGCGGGTCGCCGTCGGCGCCGTCCGTGCCGCGGTGCTCGATGACGTCCTCCCACCACCGCTCGGGGTCGTCGTACCCCGCGGTCTCGGCGAGGACGGCGATGGGGTCGATGCGCATACCGGCGTCGGACGGCGCGCTGTCCGGGCCCGCTCCCGGCTCCCCCGGGACGGCATCCCACTCGGGGTCCCCGCTCCCGGCCGCCGACTCCTGTGGAGACGGCCGGTCCGACACCGGCTCGTGCGGCGACCGCTCCTGCGGCGACAGCTCAGCCGACGGTGCGCCGTCCGGCACCGCGTCCCACCCCGGGTCCGTCGAACCCACCGCCGGCCGTTCGGGATCGGCGCCCTCCAGCGGGCCGGGCTCCTCGGGACGGGCCCCGGCGGCCGCCTCCTCCTCCGCCGCGAGCGCCAGCGAATGCGCGGCCGGGAGGTCGATGAAGCGGACCGGGACGTCCCGGTCGAGCGCCCAGCGCAGGGCGACCCACTCCGGGGAGAACTCGGCCAGCGGCCAGAACGCCGCCCGCCCCGGGTCGTCCACGGCGTGGGCCAGCAGAGCGACCGGCGGCCGCATCTGCTCGTCCGCCGCGAGCGCCAACAGGGCGTCCCCCTCCGGCGGGCCCTCGATCAGCACCACCCGGGGCGAGGCCGCGTCCAGGGCCGCCCGCACCGCACGCGCCGAGCCCGGTCCGTGGTGACGGACACCGAGCAGCAGCGGGCCCGTCATGCGCTCACCTCGCGGCAGGCACGGTAGAAGTCCTTCCACCCGTCCCGCTCGCGCACCACGGTCTCCAGATACTCCTGCCAGATGACCCGGTCGGCCGCCGGGTCGCGGACGACCGCGCCGAGGATGCCGGCCGCCATGTCACCCGGCCGCAGCACGCCGTCCCCGAAGTGCGCGGCGAGCGCGAGGCCGCCGGTGACGACGGAGATCGCCTCGGCCGTGGACAGCGTGCCCGACGGCGACTTGAGCTTGGTGCGGCCGTCGGCGGAGACGCCTTCGCGCAGCTCCCGGAAGACGGTGACGACGCGACGGATCTCCTCCAGGCCCTCCGGCACGGCCGGCAGGTCGAGCGAGCGGCCCAGCTGGTCGACGCGCCGGGAGACGATGTCGACCTCCGCGTCCGACGTCGCGGGCAGGGGCAGCACCACGGTGTTGAACCTGCGGCGCAGCGCGCTGGAGAGGTCGTTGACCCCGCGGTCGCGGTCATTGGCCGTGGCGATGAGGTTGAAGCCGCGGACCGCCTGGACCTCCTGCCCCAACTCGGGTACGGGCAACGTCTTCTCGGACAGGATCGTGATCAGCGTGTCCTGAACGTCCGCGGGGATACGGGTGAGCTCCTCGACCCGGGCCGTCATGCCGTCGGACATCGCGCGCATGACGGGGCTGGGCACGAGGGCGTCGCGGCTGGGGCCGTGGGCGAGCAGCTGCGCGTAGTTCCATCCGTAGCGGATCGCCTCCTCCGGGGTGCCCGCCGTGCCCTGCACGAGCAGGGTGGAGTCGCCGCTGACCGCGGCCGCGAGGTGCTCGGAGACCCAGGTCTTGGCGGTGCCGGGCACGCCGAGCAGCAGCAGGGCCCGGTCGGTGGCGAGCGTGGTGACGGCGACCTCGACGATCCGGCGCGGTCCCACGTACTTCGGTGTGATCACCGTGCCGTCGGGCAGTGTGCCGCCGAGCAGATAGGTGGCGACCGCCCACGGCGACAGCCGCCAGTTGACCGGACGCGGCCGGTCGTCGGCCGCGGCGAGCGCCGCCAGTTCGTCCGCGAAGGCGTCCTCCGCATGCGGCCGCAGAGCCTCGGCGCCCGTGGCATTTCCGGTTTCGGACACGGTCATGCTTCCCCCTCCAGATCGTTCGATCCGATGTGGTTCCCACCGTGCACCATGCCACTGACAATCAACCGTCCTCGCAGGTCAGATGGGTTTGTCAGTGGCTGCCCGTAGCGTCGTCACCATGAATCAGCAGGGGGTGCGCTGGACGTCGGAACAGGTGCTGGCACTGGCTCCTGACGACGCATCACGCAAAGCGGGAAACAGGCTCGGCATGGCCGGGCCGTGGTCCGAAGCAGGCACGAGCGGCACGGGAGCGGTGTGGGGGCTGTGCAAGGGCAGTGGCAGCAGGCCGTATCAGACGGTCGTGGACACCACGGGGCCCGCGTACAAGTGCAGTTGTCCGAGCCGGAAGTTCCCCTGCAAGCACGCGCTGGGGCTGCTGCTGCTCTGGGCGGGGGACGAGAAGGCGGTGCAGGCCGGCAGCGCGCCGGACTGGGCCGAGGAGTGGCTGGAGGGGCGGCGCAAGCGCGCCGTGGAGAAGGAGGGGAGCGACGGGGACGCGGGGGCGCCCGCCAGGAGCGCCGACCCGGAGGCGGCCAAGCGGCGCGCGGAGCGCAGGGCCGGCCGGATCACGGCGGGTGCGACCGAGCTGGAGCAGCGGCTCGGCGATCTGCTCCGCGGTGGACTGGCGGCGGCCGAGCAGTCGGGGTACGGCCTGTGGGAGGAGACCGCGGCCCGCATGGTCGACGCCCAGGCGCCGGGACTGGCGGCCCGGGTGCGGGAGTTGGGCGCCATTCCGGGATCGGGGCCCGGCTGGCCGGTGAGACTGCTGGAGGAGTGCGCGCTCATCCATCTGCTGGACTCGGCGTGGCTGGGGATCGAGCGGCTTCCCCAGCCTCTGGCGGCGGCGGTGCGCACGCGCGTCGGTCTCACCTCGCCGGCCGAGGGCCCGGCGGTGCGCGACGCATGGATGGTCCTCGCCCAGTACGACACGTCCGACGGCAAGATCACCACACGCCGTACGTGGATGCACGGGCGGTCCTCCGGACGTACGGCGGTGATCCTCTCCTTCGGCGCGGCAGGCCGTTCTCCACAACTCGCCCTGCCGGTGGGGATGATGATCGACACCGAGCTGACTCCCCATGCGGGAGCGGGGCAACTGCGCGCTGACCTGGGCGAGCAGTTCGGCACACCGGTCCCGATCGCGTCACCGCCGCCGGGCGGTCCGGTGGCCACCGCGCTCGATTCCTATGGGCGCGCTCTGCGGGACGATCCGTGGCTGGATTCCTGGCCGGCGACCCTGACCGAGGTGATACCCGTCCCGGCCGGCGACGGATGGCAACTGGCCGACGCCGACGGTGAGTCGGCTCTGCCGCTGTCGCCCGGCACGCTGGGCCGGCCCGGGCTGTGGAAGCTCGTTGCGCTGTCCGGCGGCGGTCCGGTGACCGTGTTCGGGGAGTGCGGGCACGAGGGCTTCACTCCTCTCGCCGCCTGGTCCGACGACGCGGCCGAGACGGTTCCCCTCGTCTGAACTGTGAAGGTACGGAGGACGCCACCCATGACCAGCATCATCGACGACGCCCTGTGGGAAGAGCTCGTCACCTCGGCCCTGCTCGGCACCGACCGCCGCACGCCGCCGGAACCGGTGACGGCCACGGGCAGGGACGCACCCGCGGCACTGCTGGACGCCGCGGCGATCCACACCGTGCGGCGCAGGGCGGGTCTCGTGCCGGCCCAGGCGGCCGCCCGTCCGGAGCCCGCGCCGGACGACACCCGCCGGCACCTGCCGGTACCGGCCCGGCGCCGACTGGCACAGCTGCTGGCCGACCGTTCCGCTCCTTCCTCGGGAGGCCGCAGAGGCACGGCCCCCGACCTGACCGAGCTGTTGCCGCAATGGCTGGCCGCGGCCAACGAACAGGGTTACCGGGTACCGCCGCCCCTGCTGCCCGCGCTGCTGGACGCGGCCCGGGCCCGCACGGACCTGCGTCCGCAGGCACTCGCCTTCGCAGGGGCGCGCGGGCTGTGGCTGGCCCGGTTCAATCCGGAGTGGAAGTTCGCGCTGCGCGGCTCGTCGGGCGGCGGTGCCCTGCTGCCGGACCTCACCGACGAGGAAGCGGTCCAACGACTGTGGGAGGAGGGTCTGTTCGCCGAGCGGGTCGCGCTGCTGGCTGCCGTGCGGGCGCATGACGCGGGCCGGGCGAGGACACTGCTGGCCGGCACTTGGCCGACCGAACGGGCCGAGGACCGGCTGATGTTCCTCGACTCCCTGCGTACGGGACTGACGGATGCGGACGAGCCGTTCCTGGAGCAGGCGCTGACCGACCGCAGCCGCAATGTCCGGGCGACGGCGGCCGAACTGCTCTCCGCGCTGCCGCACTCCGCCCTGGCCGGACGGATGGCCGCACGGGCGGTGTCGTGCGTCGGACCGGACCGCAGCGGGGACGGCGGCAGCGCGTCGATAGCCGTGGAGGCGCCGCACGAGTGCGATGCGGACATGCAGCGCGACGGAGTGGTGCCCACCCCGCCGACGGGGCGGGGGGAGCGCTCGTGGTGGCTGGGCCAGCTGGTGGAGGCGGCGCCCCTGACCGTCTGGGCCGAGCGGCTCGGCGGGCGCACCCCACAGGAGATCGTCGCCCTGCCGGTCGCGGACGGCTGGGGCGAGGAGCTCCACGCGGCCTGGTGCCGGGCGGCCGTCCGCCAGCGGGACGCGGACTGGTCCCGGGCCCTGCTCGGCCCGCCGGGCACCCCGCCGCAGACAGGCCCCGGCACGTCGTCCCTGGCCGAGCGGTCGAAACTGCTCGCGACGCTGCCGGAGGAGCAGCGGGCGGCCTGGGTCGCGCAGTTCATAGCGGCGCACGGGCTGTCGGAGGCGTTCCAGCTGCTCGGCGTCTGCGAAGTCCCCTGGTCGGAGCCCTTGGGCCGCGCGGTGGTGGACGCACTCGACATCGCACGCGACGCGGGCAGCTATCCGTGGAGCTTCAGCGGGGTGATGGGTCTGGCGGAGCGCTGCCTGGATCCCGCGGAGGCGAGCCGTCTCGACCTGCTGACGGCGACCCCGGACGAGGTGGAGGGGGCGTCACCGGGGGCGGGGGGCTACTGGTCGGAGGCGTTCCAGCGCCTGGTGTCGACGCTGCGGCTGCGGGAGGCGATGCGGCAGGAGCTGATGCCATCGGTGTAGCGGGACCCTGTCGCGGGCCGGCCCGTCATGGACCGGGAACCCGGGTCGGGCCGGTCCGTCACCGGCCAGGACACCGAGGCCGGCCCGTCACCGACCCACGACACCGGGGCCGGTCCACCCGTCCTCGACCGGTGACGGGGGCGCGATCCGCCACAGAACGTGACGGAAGCGGCTCCGGCCCGTCCGGCCGTCACCCACAGCAACCACCCCGACAGAAGCAACCTCGGTAGGTCGCCCACCGCTCCCCCGGTTGTACGGCCCACGGCACCCGGCACCCGGTCGTACGGCCCACGGCGCTCCGGCCGCACGCCCGCCCTGGGACACCCATTCCGACCGCCCGTGATGCTCAGCCATGGGGCCGTTCGGGTCACGCTCCGGCGGGCTCGCGGACGTTCGCGTTGACCCAGTCGACGATCGACGTCGTCGTCGCGCCCGGCGTGAAGATCTCCGCCACACCGAGCTCCTTCAGCGGTGCGATGTCCGCCTCCGGGATGATGCCGCCGCCGAAGACCTTGATGTCCTCCGCCTCGCGCTCCTTCAGGAGCTCGATCACCTTGGCGAACAGGGTGTTGTGGGCGCCCGAGAGGATCGACAGACCGATCGCGTCCGCGTCCTCCTGGATCGCCGTGTCCACGATCTGCTCGGGCGTCTGGTGGAGCCCGGTGTAGATGACCTCCATACCCGCGTCGCGCAGCGCTCGCGCGATCACCTTGGCCCCGCGGTCATGGCCGTCGAGCCCCGGCTTGGCCACCACTACGCGGATCGGACCGGTCACACCCATCACTGCCTCCACACCTGACTCCGTCGTCAGTGAACGAACGTTATCTCCAGCATCCCGCACCCGACCGTTTCGCGGAGGTCAGCGAGGGGGAAATCACACATGGGACAAGTTCGCTAAGCGTCGTACCCGTACCGGGCGGCACACAAGCCGTCCACGGGGACGATCACAAGGGAGCCGCTTCAGGGTCGTACCTCCCCTGCCGTCAGCCGCGCGGCACCGGGGTACGGCACCTTTGCCTTTGGCCCGCCGCCGTCCCCGGTGTCGATACCGGCATCCGGCGACGGGCCAAAGGCACAAGGTCGTACCTGCGGAGGCCCCATGAGGGCACACGGGGGACGGTGTCGTCTCCAGCGTGCCGTACGGAGGTCGGCCCATGACGGCGGTGCCCTTCATTTCCCTGAGTCTGCGCCCCGTGCGCCACCTGCGAAGCCTCTGCAACCTGAAAGTGCCTGTCACCTTTCTCCAGGCCACCGCCCTCGAGCTGGCGATCCTCGCCGGGCATCTGCTGCTCTACCCCTCCGGGCTGTTCGCCGAGCGCCCCGGCCCCGGCCACCCGCAGGACCGCGAACCCGGACCGGCAGGCGACGGGAGCCGCCGGTCACCGGACGAGGGCGCCTGCAACCCGCGCCCGCTCGATGCCGAGCCGGCGTCCGAGCTCGAGTGCGGGCCCGCACCCACCGCCACGCCACTGCCGACCGGCGCGGTGCCCGCCCCTCCGCCCGCGGTACTGCTCCACGGCTTCGTCGACAACCGCTCCGTCTTCGTCCTGCTCCGCCGCTCGCTGGCCCGCCACGGCTGGCGCCATCTGGAGTGCCTCAACTACTCCCCGCTGACCTGCGACATCCGCACCGCCGCCGAGCTTCTCGGCCGGCACATCGAGGAGATCTGCGCCCGTACCGGCCGCGGCGAGGTCGACATCGTCGGGCACAGCCTCGGCGGACTCATCGCCCGCTACTACGTGCAGTGCCTCGGCGGCGACCAGCGGGTCCGCACCCTCGTCACGCTCGGCACCCCGCATTCCGGCACGACCGTCGCCCCGCTCGCCAGTGCCCATCCGATCGTGCGGCAGATGCGCCCCGGCTCGGCCGTGATCGAGGAGCTGCGCGGCCCCGCGCCCGGCTGCCGTACGCGCTTCGTGAGCTTCTGGAGCGACCTGGACCAGCTGATGGTGCCCGTCGAGACGGCCTGTGTGGACCATCCGGACCTCATCGCCCAGAACGTGCGAGTCAGCGGAATCGGCCATCTCGCCCTGCCGGTCCACCCTGCCGTCGCCGCCGGCATCCGGCAGGCACTCGAGACGAGCACGTCGTCGGCGGACGCGTCCGGAGCCGTTTCGGTTGCCTGAGTCGCGGCCTCAGCGGTGACAGATTGTCGAACGTTTTTCGAACGTAGGGCCAAAGCTCTGCCCACAGTCCGCCGAAACACGGCCGAATGCCCGTTTCCTGATTCCCTAAAACCTGCGGAAGATTGTCGCCGTCGCATACCGCCGGGTACAGTCGCCGCCACTGCGTTCGCTCCGGGACCCGACTGCACCGTGGCCCCTGAACACAGGTCCTGCTGCCGAGGCGAGAGAGAAGTTGGTGAACGACCAGCACGCCCACGCCGGGTACGTCGGATATGACGGGTACCCCTCCGGCAGCTTTGAAACCGACCCGCTCTTCGGTGCGCTTCCGGGACACGAGGCCGGACACAGCGGTCAGTACGACTCGTCCCAGTGGGACACCGGGTCGCACCAGGCAGGCACCGCCGGTTACGACGTGTACGGCGCGCAGCACCAGGCAGACCAGGCCCAGCAGTTCACCGAGGCCACCGGTCAGTACGCCACCGCCGGTCAGTACGACACGACGGGCCAGTACGACACCACCGCGCAGTACGACGCCGGTGTGCAGGCCGGGGTCCCTTACGACCCGAGCGGTCAGTACGACGCCACCGGCCAGTGGGACGCCTCCGCGTGGAACCAGGGTGCGCAGACAGGCCAGTTCGAGACGGCCGCGGCCACCTTCACGTACGACACCACCGGCCAGTGGGCGGTGCCGGGTCACGAGACCGGCACCTACGACGCCACCGCCTGGAACACGGGCGCGGAAGCCCTCGTACCGCAACAGTTCACGCCTGAGCAGGAGTTCGGCACGGAACTGCTGCCGGAGTTCTCCGGTGAGTACGCCCCGGACCACACGCAGGAGTACGCGGAGCAGTACGAGGCCGAGGCAACGCCCGGCTACGACTCCCCCGTCGAGACCGGCCAGGACGCGGACTACGCGTCGGAGGCGGAGTACGCGTCCGAGTACGACTCCGCGTACGGGCCCGACTTCGACGGCGGCCACGAGGCCGAGCAGCACACCGACGACAGCACGGCCATGGACGCCGACTCCGTCGAGGAGCCGGGGGACGAGCTCGAGCCCGCGCTCATCGGTGCCACCCCGGTCACGCCGCGCCCCGTCCGCCGGTCCGGCGGCAGCCGCGGCCGTCGTCGCACCCCGGCCAAGCGATCCGCACTGCTCACCGTCGCCGTGCCCTCCGCCTGCGTGATGGGCGTCGCGGGCATCGCCGCCGCTTCGGTCAGTGGCATCAGCGGCGGTGAGACCAAGGACAACAGCACCCAGAACCTGGCTGCCGCCGATCCCGCATCGGTCAAGCCGGCCGCCGCGAACAACAAGATGGACACGCAGCTCGCCGCGCTCAGCGCCGACGCCCGCGACTTCGGCGACCGCGCCTCCCGCACCCAGGAACGCCTCGACCTCAAGGCGCGCCAGGAGGCGGAGCGGAAGAAGCGTCTGGAGGAGGCCAAGCGTCTCGAGGCGCTGCGCCCCAAGTTCGTCCTTCCCGTGAAGCAGGGCGGCCTCAGCGCCTACTACGGTCAGGCCGGCGTCAACTGGATGTCCCTGCACTCGGGCATCGACTTCCCGGTGTCGTACGGCACCGAGGTGATGGCCGCGACCGACGGCACCGTCCGTACGCAGTACAACAGCGCTTACGGCAACATGGCCATCGTGACCGCTGCGGACGGCACCGAGACCTGGTACTGCCACTTGAGCACCACCAAGATCCGGTCCGGCTCGGTCAAGGCCGGTGACGTGATCGCGTACTCCGGCAACTCCGGCAACTCCACCGGCCCGCACCTCCACTTCGAGGTCCGGCCCGGCGGCGGCGCGGCGATCGACCCACTGCCCTGGCTGCGCAGCCACGGCCTCGACCCCGCGTAGCCCGACCCCCGTACACCGGCCGGGCTCGGTCACACCGCACATCTCCACGCAGCAGGACAGTCCGGCCGGCCGCTCGTCGCAGCCGGCCGGCGCCCCTGCCCGCGCTAGAGCTTCTGCACCGGCGCGTACCTCAGCAGCAGCCGCTTCGGCTTGGCGTCCCCGAAGTCGATCGTCGCCTGTGCGTCGGCGCCGGACCCCTTCACCTCGGTGACGGTCCCCAGGCCGAACTGGTCGTGGGTCACACGGTCGCCGACGGCCAGCGAGATGACCGGCTTGTCGGTCGTCCGCCTGGTGGCGAACCCCGACGCTCCGCCGCCCGACCGCGAGCGCGACGACGACAGCGACGACGCGATACCCGCGGTCGGTCCCGCCGGCGCGGCCATCGGGCCGGTGCGCTTCCAGTCCAGGTGCTGTCCCGGGATCTCCTCCAGGAACCGCGACGGCGGGTTGTACGAGGGCTGCCCCCAGGCGCTGCGCATGGAGGAGCGCGTCAGGTACAGGCGTTCGCGGGCGCGTGTGATGCCGACGTACGCCAGCCGGCGCTCCTCCTCCAGCTCCTTGGCCTGGCCGAGCGCGCGCATGTGCGGGAAGACGCCGTCCTCCATGCCGGTCAGGAACACCACCGGGAACTCGAGGCCCTTGGCGGTGTGCAGCGTCATCAGGGTGATGACTCCGGAGCCGTCCTCGTCCTCGTCGGGGATCTGGTCGGAGTCGGCCACGAGCGCGACCTTCTCCAGGAACTCGGCGAGGGTGCCAGCGCCCTCCTCCTCGGCCCGCTCCTGCTCGAACTCCAGCGCCACCGCCGCCAGTTCCTGGAGGTTCTCGATCCGTGTCTCGTCCTGCGGGTCCGTAGACGCCTGCAGTTCGGCGAGATAGCCGGTCCGCTCCAGAACGGCTTCGAGGACGGTGGCCGGTCCGGCGCCTGATTCGACGACCGTACGCAGCTCCTCCATCAGCACGTTGAACCGCTTGACGGCGTTCGCCGACCGGGCCGCCATGCCGTACGCCTCGTCCACCCGCCGCAGCGCCTGCGGGAAAGTGATCTTCTCGCGCAGGGCGAGTGCGTCGATCATCGCTTCGGCGCGGTCGCCGATGCCTCGCTTGGGGACGTTGAGGATGCGCCGCAGCGGGACGTTGTCCTCGGGGTTGGCGAGGACGCGCAGATAGGCCAGGACGTCCCGGACCTCCTTGCGCTCGTAGAAGCGGACTCCGCCGACGACCTTGTAGGGCAGGCCGACCCGGATGAAGATCTCTTCGAAGACCCGGGACTGTGCGTTCGTCCGGTAGAAGACCGCGACGTCACCGGCCTTGGCGTCGCCCGCGTCCGTGAGCCGGTCGATCTCGTCGGCGACGAACTGGGCCTCGTCGTGCTCGGTGTCGGCGACGTAGCCGGTGATCCGGGCGCCCGCGCCTGCGTTCGTCCACAGGTTCTTGGGGCGGCGGCTCTCGTTGCGCTCGATGACGGCGTTGGCGGCGGAGAGGATCGTCTGGGTCGAGCGGTAGTTCTGCTCCAGCAGGATCGTCTTCGCGTCCGGGTAGTCCTCCTCGAACTGGAGGATGTTGCGGATGGTCGCGCCGCGGAAGGCGTAGATCGACTGGTCGGCGTCGCCGACGACGCACAGCTCGGCGGGGGGCAGGTCCTCCTGCCCGGTGCCCACCAGCTCGCGTACGAGCGTGTACTGAGCGTGGTTGGTGTCCTGGTACTCGTCCACCAGCACATGCCGGAAGCGCCGCTGGTAGTGCTCGGCGACGTCCGGGAACGCCTGGAGCAGATGGACGGTGGTCATGATGATGTCGTCGAAGTCCAGGGCGTTGGCCTCGCGCAGCCGCGCCTGGTACATCCGGTACGCCTCGGCCAGCGTCTTCTCGAAGCCTCCCCCGGAGCCCTCGGCCTCGCTGCCCCCGCCGACCTGGTCGGCGTAGCTCTCCTCGTCGATCAGTTCGTTCTTGAGGTTCGAGATCTTGGCACTGAAGGCCTTCGGCGGGAACTTCTTGGGGTCGAGATCGAGATCACGGCAGACGAGCGCCATCAGTCGCTTGGAGTCGGCCGCGTCGTAGATCGAGAACGACGAGGTGAAGCCGAGCTTCTTGGACTCCCGGCGCAGGATGCGGACGCAGGCGCTGTGGAAGGTCATGACCCACATGGCGTTGGCGCGCGGGCCGACCAGCTGCTCGACGCGCTCCTTCATCTCGCCGGCGGCCTTGTTGGTGAAGGTGATCGCCAGTATCTGGCCGGGGTGGACGCTGCGCGTCCCCAGCAGATGGGCGATGCGGTGTGTGAGCACACGGGTCTTGCCGGAACCGGCGCCGGCCACGATGAGCAGCGGCGATCCGGTGTGCACCACGGCGGCGCGCTGCTGTTCGTTCAGTCCGTCCAGCAGG
This sequence comes from Streptomyces sp. NPDC058685, assembly GCF_042714725.1. Taxonomy (NCBI): domain Bacteria; kingdom Bacillati; phylum Actinomycetota; class Actinomycetes; order Kitasatosporales; family Streptomycetaceae; genus Streptomyces; species Streptomyces sp. NPDC058685. The sequence continues at coordinate 192,128 of NZ_JBHXSL010000001.1, read as the reverse complement.
GCGGCGGGGTCCACGATCGTGCGCGGGGCGCCGTTGCCGTGGTGGGCGTCCCGGGCCGGGGGCACGTCGAACGCGCCCTGGAAGAGATCGTCCGGGATCTCCTCTCCGGGCCCGTCTCCGGGCTCCTCGGGGTGCGGCGGGGGCTCCTCCGAGGTGTGCTGGAGGTTCGCCAGGAAGCTGTCGTCAAAGAGGCTGCTCATCGCTTTACGAGTCTAGGCCGCGGCACTGACAGCTCGCGGCCGCATTGCCATACGGCCGCCGCGACCCCGCCGAGAGGCGTGGCGGCTCCGGTCCGAGCGCCGGAGCGGTGCGATGCGATGCGATGCGTCGGTGCGTCGGCGCGTTCGAAGCCGTACGCCCGCTCCCGTACCACCGATGCGCCCAATCCCGCACGACTCCGGCAACACTCTGCACCTTTTCGAACGCAATGGGTCATCTGGCGAGCACGCCGACCACCCGATCGATAAGGTCACGAAAATGTATCGGGCATATCGAACATCAACCTTCACAGGAGCCACACGAGTTGGTTAGCGTGCTCGATCAGGCAGCCCGTCCCCCGCGGCGATCCACGCCAAACGGGCAGTCAGCGCCGAATTCGAGCTTTTCCCAAGGAAGTTCGGAACCGGGGACCCACCATGCACAACCGGGGTGAATCGGACCAGCACCAGCACGGTCCGTAGGGCGATCTTCCGTTCCGCCCGAACCCGACAGCTAACCCGGTAGGCGGTCAACGGAAGAAGGAGATGTCGGCCTTGGCGTCGCATCGCAAAACGCGAAGTCGAACCGTGAAGACCTCCCCCGCCGTCGGTTTCACGACGGCAGCCCTCGCATCCGTCACGCTGCTGTCGACGCAGAGCGCCGACGCGGCGCCGAGCGACCCGAAGCCGTCGGTCGAAGAGGTGCAGAAGAAGGTCGACGACCTGTACCGGCAGGCCGGCACCGAGACGCAGAAGTACAACCAGGCGAAAGAGGCGACGGAGGAGAAGCGGCAGCAGGTCGGCAAGCTCCTCGACGAGAACGCGCAGCGCACGGAGAAGCTGAACGAGTCCCGCCAGGTGCTCGGCAACTACGCGGCCGCGCAGTACCGCACGGGCGCGGTCGCCCCGACCGCCGCGCTGCTCTTCGCGGACAGCCCTCAGCAGTACTTCGACCAGACCCAGCTGATGGACCGCATGACGGACCGTCAGCGGGATGTGATCGCCGACTACGAGACCCAGCGGGCGGCCGCCGCCAAGCAGCGGGCCACGGCGACCGAGAGCCTGGAGTCCCTCACCCGGTCGCAGCGGGCGCTGCGCACCAGCAAGCAGGACGTGCAGGCAAAGCTCGCCGAGGCGCGTGAGCTGCTGTCGAAGCTGACCGCCGAGGAGAAGGCGCGGCTGGCCGCGATCGAGCGCGAGAAGGCGGAGGAGGCCCGCCGCAAGGCGGAGCAGAAGGCCGAACAGGAGGCGAAGGCCGAGGCGGAGCGGCAGCGCCGGGAGAAGGAGCGCGAGCAGAACCAGGGCGGCGGCACGGGCACGGTGCCCGGGACCGGCACGGGTTCCGGTTCCGGTTCTTCCGACGGCACCTCCACCGCCAAGGCCGCCAAGGTCCTCGACTTCGCGCGCGCCCAGATCGGCAAGCCGTACGTCTGGGGTGCGGCCGGCCCCAGCTCGTACGACTGCTCGGGGCTGACGCAGGCCGCCTGGAAGACCGCGGGCGTGAGCCTGCCGCGCACCACCTGGGACCAGGTGAAGACCGGCAAGCGGATCGAGACGAAGGATCTGCTCCCGGGGGACCTGGTCTTCTTCTACGACGACATCAGCCATGTGGGCATCTACATCGGCGACGGCAAGATGATCCACGCCCCGAAGCCGGGGGCGAACGTCCGCGAGGAGTCGATCTTCTACATGCCGATCTACGGCAGCGTTCGCCCGGCCTGAGCCGGCCGCACACCGGACGCCCGGGCCCGAGGGTGCCCGGGCGTTCTCATGCCCGGAGCGCCCGGAACGCGCGGAGCACCCGGAGCACCAGAGCCGCGCCCGGCGCCCTCATGTCCGGCGCGGCGCGCTCACGTCCAGAGCGTGGCGATGAAGATGTTCGCGACCGTCAGCCCGCCCACCGCGGCGAACAGCGGCTTCTCCACCGACTCCTCGTCCCGCTTGACGTAGACCAGACCCAGGATCACCACCAGCACCGCCAGCTTGATGCCGATCTTGAGGTTGTTCACCGTCTGGTCGTCCGCCTGGTTGAGGCCCACCAGCGCCACACCGGTGACGAGCATCGTCAGCGCACCGTGCAGCATCGCCGGGCCGAAGCGCGCCGTCCCCTCGGACATCGCCTTCATCTGCGTGAGGAAGCCGCCCAGCAGGGCCGCGATACCGATGATGTGCAGGGCGACGAAGGCATTGATGAGTACGTCCATGCGGCGGAGCCTAACTCCCGCCATATCACCCCCTTCAGGCCGGGTGAGCCTCATTCGGCACATCGGTCACAGCGGTGCGGAGAAAGGACGTGTGCGGGCCGGATCGGCTTGCAGAAAGCGCAGCAAGATGTCCACCTTCGGGCACATTCGGTCCTTGCGTCTCCCTGCCGTGACCCCCAGGTTTAGCGTCCTGCCTCAGATGACCGACTCCCCACCGCCGCCGCAGCACCGGGCGGCAGTCGGCCGTCACGCCGAGAGATCCGGCGGCGGACCGCTCCCCTGTGCGGGCCGCCGCCGGACCCGGACCCGCAGGGATGACGGAAGGACGTACACGCACCCGTGGCCGCGCACCGGAAACCCAAGCAGCATCTCCTCTCCGGGCCCGCCGCCCGAACCGCAGCCACCATCGCGCTCGCAGGAGCGGCGTCGGCGACCGCCTTCGACGGAGTCGGCCACGCGGAACCCGCCCTCACACCGGCCCAGGTCAAGGACAAGGCGGACAAGCTGTACCACGAGGCAGAGGTGGCCACGGAGAAGTACAACGGGGCCAAGGAGCGGACCGCGGCGTTGCGTACATCGGTCGACCGGCTGCGCGACGAGGCCGCCCGCAGGACCGACCGCCTCAACTCCTCGCGCAACGCTCTCGGTTCGATCGCCACCGCTCAGTACCGCGCCGGGACCATCGACCCCGCCCTGCAACTCGCGCTCACCTCCGACCCCGACGAGTACCTGGAGCGGGCCGCGCTCGTCGAACGCACGGGTGAGCGGCAGGCCGCCGCGATCGCCGGAGTGCACCAGCAGCTCGTGGAGATCGACCGGCTGCGGGCACAGGCGGGCGAGCGGATGGAGAGCCTGAAGGACCGGCAGGCGGAACTGGCCCGCCACAAGGCGACCGTACAGAGCAAACTCTCGGCCGCCGAGCGGATGCTGGACCGGCTCACGGCCGAACAGCGTGCCTCGTACGACGCGGGGTCCGGGCACGGGGACTCCGCGTCCGCCGCGCGCGCCGACCGCTCCACGGCCCCCCGCGGCGCCCTGAGGGCCCCCGACTCCCGCGCCGCCCAGGCCGTCGCCTACGCCTACGGGGCGCTCGGCAGGCCGTACGTCTGGGGAGCGACCGGCCCGTCCTCCTTCGACTGCTCCGGGCTCACCCAGGCGGCCTGGCGCTCTGCCGGCGTCTCGCTCCCCCGGACCACGTACACGCAGATCAATGCGGGCCGGCGGGTGTCCCGGTCCGAACTGGCCCCGGGCGACCTGGTGTTCTTCTACTCGGGCATCAGCCATGTCGGCCTCTACATCGGCGGCGGCCAGATGGTCCACGCACCGCGTCCGGGCGCCCCGGTCCGGGTCGCGTCGATCGACGACATGCCGTTCGCGGGGGCGACGCGTCCGTCATAGGGCCCGGGGTCCGGGGGTCCGTCTTAGGGGCCCGAGGTCCGGGGGTCCGTCGTAGGGGCCCGGGGCCCGGGGGTCCGTCGTAGGGGTCCGGGGTCATCGACGAGCGTCCGTCGCGGGGCCTCGCGCACAGGCGTCCGGCGTCCGGCCCTCACGCGCCAGCGCCCGACCTCACTCCAGCATCCCGCCGCCCGCCCCCGACGGTTCGTCCACCTCCGCACCCTCCGCCTCCGGACGGTCCCGGCGCCCGGCGCCCCCGCCCGGGCCGCCCTGGCCCGGCGTCCCGTCCTCCAGCTTCATCTCGCGCGTCAACCACCGGAACGCGTACGGCAGTTCCGCACCCCACACCCGCGTGACGTGACCGCCCGCCGTCGGCCGGACCTCGACCCTGGTCGGCGGCTTCGACACGTCGCGGAGCGCGAGGCCCGGGAGGTAGCCGTCCGCGCCCTCTCCCGTGGCCAGCAGGGAGACCCGGGGCGGCGTCTTCGCCCCCATGAGGATGTTCAGGACGTCGTTCTCACGGCGCAGCTTCGGGTCCGCCCCCGTGATGGAGGTCTTCTCCGCAGCCGGGTCGTTGTAACCGGACAGGCTCACCGCGGCGGAGTAGCGGTCGGGGTGGGCGAGGGCCAGTTTGGCCGCTCCGTGGCCGCCGGCGGAGTAGCCGGCTATCGCCCAGCTCGTGGGGGCCAGGGAGGCCCGGAAGTTGTCGGCGACCATCTTGCGCACGTCCACGGTCAGCCAGCTGTCGGCGTTGACCGTGCCCGGGACGTTCGCGTATCCGGTGTCCTTGTCGCCGAGCAGCATCGTGCGCGGCGAGACGAGGATGAAGGGCGCCACGACGCCGGACTCGATCAGCGGCTGGATCCGGGACTGCACCTTCATGGCGCGGAACCAGCTCTTCGAGGAACCGGGGAAGCCGGCGAGCAGCTCGACGACGGGGAACTGCTTGTCGCGGTAGGCGGGGTCGTCGTACTGCGGCGGCAGCCAGACGTACACCTCGCCCTCCACGCCGGAGACCGCGCCCTTGAGGTAGGTGCGGCGCAGGCCGCTGCCGAGGCCCGGCTCGTCGACCTTCTCGAAGGTCTGGCGCACCTTCGGCAGCGCGGCGATCTGCCGGCCCCCGGTCCCGCTGGGCCCGAGGTCGACCGCGTTGTTCACATGGTCGGAGGTGCCGAGCAGGTCGCCCCAACTGCCGTAGAGACCGTTGGAGTTGTTCACCGAGACGAAGACCATGAGAATGGCCGTGGCCTGCGCGAAGACCACCATGAGCAGCCGGCACGCGCCCCGCACGACCGCGGGTCCGCGCAGCCGGCTCCACAGCAGCAGCGGCAGCAGCACGGCGATCACGACCAGGACGATCGTGATCACGAAGAAGGTGTTCCCCGTCAGATTCATCACGCACAGCAAGAGGTGAACTCGGCACCGACGGTTGCCCGGCTATGTACCGATTACCTCACAGCGGCTGTCAGACGAGTCGTCGCGCCGTCGCCCACCGGGTCAGTTCGTGACGGTTCGACAGCTGGAGCTTGCGCAGGACGGCGGAGACATGGGACTCGACCGTCTTGACCGAGATGAACAGCTGCTTGGCGATCTCCTTGTACGCGTAACCGCGCGCGATCAGCCGCAGCACCTCGCGCTCACGCTGCGTGAGGCGGTCGAGGTCCTCGTCGACCGGCGGTGCGTCGGTCGAGGCGAAGGCGTCGAGCACGAAGCCGGCCAGCCGCGGCGAGAAGACCGCGTCGCCGTCCTGCACCCGGAAGATCGAGTTCACCAGGTCCGTGCCGGTGATGGTCTTGGTGACGTAGCCGCGGGCGCCGCCGCGGATCACACCGATCACGTCCTCGGCGGCGTCCGAGACGGACAGCGCCAGGAACCGTACGGGACGGTCCGCCGCCGACATCAGCGAGGCACAGCGCCGCAGCACCTCGACCCCGCCGCCGCCCGGGAGGTGCACGTCCAGCAGGACGACCTCGGGCCGGGTCGCGGTGATCACGGTGACGGCCTGGTCCACGTCCGCGGCCTCGCCGACCACTTCCACGCCCGTGGTCTCGGTCTGGCCGATCTCCGCCTGCACGCCGGTGCGGAACATCCGGTGGTCGTCGACGAGCACGACCCGTACCCGCCGCTCGGCGCTCTCTCCCGCAGCCTCGGTCATCCGTCCGCCCTCTCCATCTTGAGCTCCACTTCCGTGCCCTCGCCGGGTGCCGAGGTGAGCCGCGCCGTGCCGCCGTGGCGCTGCATACGGCCGATGATCGATTCCCTGACGCCCATACGGTCGCGCGGTACGGAATCCAGATCGAAGCCCGGCCCCCTGTCCCTGACGGAGACGAAGACCGTACGGCCCTCGACCTCCGCGAAGACCTGGACCGCCCCGCCCTCGCCACCGTACTTGGCCGCGTTCACCATTGCCTCGCGTGCGGCCTGCATCTGTGCGCTCAGTTTCTCGTCGAGCGGGCAGTCGCCGACGACGACGACCTCCAGCGGGACGCCGTGCTTGTCCTCGACCTCGGCGGCGGCCTTCTTCACCGCCTCCGCGAGCGTGTCCGGCTCCTCGTCCTCCTCCTTGCCGGTGCCCTCGGGCTTGTAGAGCCAGTTCCGCAACTCCCGCTCCTGGGCGCGGGCGAGACGGCGGACCTCGCCGCCGTCGTCGGCGTTGCGCTGGATCAGGGTGAGCGTGTGCAGGACGGAGTCGTGGACGTGGGCGGCCACCTCGGCGCGCTCCTGCGCCCGGATGCGCATCGTCCGCTCCTCCGAGAGGTCCTGCGTCATGCGCACCAGCCAGGGGCCCGCGAGCAGGGCGACTCCGGCGATGACCGCGATCGCGGCGGTCAGGACGTTGCCGAGCTGGGCGGCCGAGCCGCGGACCACCATGAAGACGGTCAGGCCCATGCCGACGAGGGCCACACCGGCCAGCGCACGGCCCACCTGGAGCAGCCTGCGGCGGCGGCCGGCCGCCTGGGTCCAGCGGGCCCGGCGGGCGTTGTCCGCCTGCCGCCACACCAGCACCACGCCGGCGCCGATCAGGAGCGTCGGCCAGATGTAGCGGTTGGCGCTGCCGCCCATGTCGATGTTCTGGGCGAAGATCGCGGCGCCGATGAGGAGCGCGACCATCGCGAACAGCTGACCCTTGTCGGGCTTGCGGAGCTTGCGTCTGCCGTCGGGGGTGGTCTCGAAGACGGAGCGCGGCTCGGCCGCCCTGCCGCCGACGCCGAGCGGCACGACGATCCAGAAGACCGCGTACAGCAGCACCCCGAGGCCGTTGGAGAGGAACAGGGCGAGGAAGACCAGCCGGACCCAGATGACCGGCAGGCCGAGATGGCCCGCGAGGCCGCGGGCCACACCGCCCAGCATCCGCCCGTCGGCGCTGCGGTAGAGCTTGCGCACCGGCACCTCCTCCGGCGCGGTGGCGCGCGAGGGTCCGGCGGCTCGGGGCGTGGCGACTGGCATGACCCGATCGTCACACGCGGGGGCACACGGCGGTATCAGGGTCGTCCCTTAATCCGACCCTGAGTGCGGGAGCGGATATCAGGGGACGGCCAGGGTCGGCCCGGGTGCCGTTCGCGCCGGGCGCCCGTCACCATGGACACATGACTTCGCCGACCACGCCGCAGGCGACTCAGGAAGGGGCGCCCGAGGCGCACCCCGACGCGCCATTGCGCCGCACACCCCGCCAGAAGGTGCTGGCGGGCGTCTGCGGCGGCCTCGGCCGCTACTTCGACCTCGATCCGGTGATCTTCCGGATCGTGATCGGTGTGCTGTCGGTGACCGGCGGTGTCGGCCTGATCTTCTACGGCTTCGCCTGGCTGCTGATCCCGCAGGAGGACGACGACGAGACCGAGGGGCGCCGGCTGCTGTCGGGCCGGGTCGAGGGCGCGTCCCTGACGGCGGTGTTTCTCGCCCTGATCGGCTGCGGACTGTTCCTGACGATGCTGAGCAACGGCGGCACGATCGCTTTCGCCGTGCTCCTGTCCGTCGCGGCCGCCGGCGCGGCCGTGTGGTCGCAGCGCCGCCGCAGTGTCCTCCCCGAGGGTGCGCCGCTCGATCCGGCGACGGCGCACGCGGTCGCCGAGGCTCCGCCGGAGACGAAGGCGCCGCCCGCCCCCGACAGCCCCTCCTGGTGGCGCGACCCGATCGTCAAGGACGGCACGACGGGGCCGGTGCCGTCCGGCTATCTGTGGGGTCCGGAGTCGGCGCTCGGGGAGGCGGTCCAACCGCGGCGGGACCGCCCCGTCCGGACCCGTGCGCGCGGTCCGCGTGGCATCGGCGGCACGGTGTTCCTGCTCGCCCTGGTCGCCGGCGGTACGGGCACGGCCGCGAGCTGGGAGACCCATGCGCTGGGCACGAGCCTGCAGATCGGTCTGGTGTGCGCGCTCGCGGTGTTCGGCCTCGGTCTGCTGGTCAGTTCGGTGCTGGGCCGTACCGGCTTCGGCACCGTGCTGATGACGGGGATCACGGCGGTGCTGCTGGCGGGCGCGGCCGCGCTCCCGAAGGACATCAGCACCGAGTGGGCGCGGACGGACTGGAAGCCCGCCTCGGTGGCGGCCGTCAAGCCGCGGTACGAACTGGGCTCGGGCATCGGCACTCTCAACCTCTCCGCCGCCGCCGTCCCCGCGGGCGAGACCCTGTCGACACGGGTGGAGGTCGGGGCCGGGGGCGCGAAGGTCGTCGTCCCGAGGAACGCTCCGGTGAAGCTGCGGGCAGAGGTCGGACTGGGCGACATCAGACTGCCCGGTGACGCGAAGAACGACATCGACGTCCAGCCCGGTCAGCAGCGGCAGCAGACGCTGTCGCCGCCCGCCGGGGTCAAGCCGTCGGGCACGATCGAACTCCGCCTCGAAGTGGGCGTCGGACAGGTGGAGGTGACCCGTGCCGCGTCGTGACATCCGGCATGCGTTCAGGCCGGGCAAGGTGGTCGCGGGTCTGGCGGTGCTGGCCGCGGCGCTGCTGTACGCGGGCGATGCGGCCGGCACCTGGCAGATCCCGTGGTTCGTGGTCCTCCCGGTGGTCTTCGGCGGTCTGTTCCTGTCCGGGGCGGTGGGTCTGGTGGACTACAAGGTTCGCCGTCGCCGGGAGGCGATGGCGGCGTCGAAGGACAGGACCGACGCCCCGGCGAGCACCAGCGGCAGCCAGGCCATCAGGTAGACGAGGTCGTTGCCGTAGTAGTACGGCTCGGTCTGCCAGCTGACGGTCAACCACAGGCTCAGCGAGATGAGCGCGCCGCCGAAGGCGGCGAGCCGCGCGAGCAGTCCGACGAGGGTGCCGATGCCGACGGCGAGCTCTCCGAAGGCGATCGCGTAACCGAAGTTCTCGGGGCTCTTGAGGGCGAGGTCGACGAGCCCGGGGACGGCGGAGCTGTCCCGGACACTGCGCATCAGGTCCCCGACCGAGCCGGTGCCGCTCGCCGCCAGGAACTGGCTGTCGGTGAGCTTGTCGATCCCCGCGTAGATGAAGGTCACGCCGAGGAAGATCCGCAGCGGGAGCAGGGCGTACTGGCTCGCCCGCTCCCTCCAGCCGCCGTGGTGTCCGCCGTCGATCGTGCCGTAGCCGGATGTCGTCCGATATGTATGTGTCATCGCTGGTCCCGCCTTCGGTTGACCCGTCAACTGACCATACGTACGTCGTCGCCGCGCGGCTCACCAGGCATGCGGCTCACACTGTGACAACCACCCCGGGAGCGCTCGCCCGTGACGGGACGGATCAGTCGGTCACATCGATGACGACCGGGCTGCTCTCACCGCCGGCGGCGGTCACCACCTGCACCTCGACCCGCCCCGGCTCGACCTCCACGGGGACCGGCACGGTCAGCACGGTGTCGGTGGGGTTGGCGAAGCCGCCGGGGACCGGGATCAGCGGGACGTGGACATGGACCGTGCCGATGCGCACGACCAGCCGGGCGAGCCGGTCCGGGGCACCCGCGCCGGGCGGTACGAAGCCGGTGCCGCGGATCTCGATGTCGTCGCCGGTACGGATGGGGGCGTCGAGGTCCCCGGCCTCGCGCGCCCGGACCACCGAGAAGACGACCGGCCGGCCGCCCTCCGCGTACTTACCCGCGAAGTACGTCACCGCCGAGACGGCGACCAGCAGCGCGAGGCCCCACGGCAGATCGGGCAGCCGCTCGGGCCTGCGGGCGAGGCACACCAGAGTGAAGACCATGGCGACCGCGCCGACCAGGACGTACTGCACGTCCGCGAAGCTGCCGCGGCCGCTGTCGTCGCAGAGCAGGTCGGCCAGGCGCGGCCGGTCCGCGCGCACCTTCTGGAGCCGCCGTCCCACGACCCGCAGGGCCACCACCCGGCGGACGGCCACGGCGATGGCGCACGTGAGGGCGAGGACGGAGAGCAGGCCCGCGCCCCGGGCGAGACCGAGGCCGTCGATCAGGGTGTCCCGCCGGGACGGCGCGGAGGCGAGCGCCAGCTCGAAGGCGATCACCAGCACGGCGTAGGCGACCAGCAGGACCCAGGTGACGGCGACCGCGCGGGAGGTGGAGAGACGGTTGTCCTCGCCGATGAGGGGCGCCAGGAGGCCGCCGCGGGCGCGGTGCAGCCGGGCGGTGACGGTCAGGAGCGCGCCGAAGAGGACCGCGGCGAGCAGCCCCGCCGTACGTGCGGCGGTCCAGCCCGCGCCTATCGCCGTCACGCTCTGTCCGAGCGCCAGCGCCACCACGGCCGCCCACACCGCGATCACCGAGCGCTGCCAGATCAACTGGAGCCAGGCGTCGCCGGCTTCACGGCTGCGGTCGGCGACTCCACGCGCCGACTGGGTCAGTTCGTCCGACACCCACTGGCGCGAAGCGCCCGGCGAGTGGGCGACCCCGGCGGGCAGTCCCTGCCCCGCGGCCAGTTCGTCCCGTCGTGCGAGAAACGCGGCGACCGCGCGCCGATGACCCTCGCGTGCGCCGTGCGTGCACTCCTCGCACTGTCCCGCTTCCTGCACCGCCACGAACGTCTGCCGCCTTCCGAGCCCCACGTCGACCGAACTTCCTTGCAATTCCAGGGAATTGTGCCGTACGTAAGGGGCGCGCGCTCCGGCGCCCGAGGCCACAGGGGGTGAATACGGCGCCGCTACGTTGACGGGAGACTACTGGAGAAGCCCGGGTTCCGCCCTGCTGATCTGCTCCCACAGCGGCTGGTAGTTGATCCATGCGACCAGATCGGTGCCGAGTTGCTCGCGGGTGGCCACCGCGTCACGGTGATCGATCAGCGCGGGCTTGCCCGCCGCCCGCGCCGTGAGCTGCACCTGGGCGCAGCGTTCCATGGAGATGAACCACCAGGCGGCGGCGTCGACCGAGTCGCCGACGGTCAGCAGTCCGTGGTTGCGCAGGACGGCGGCCTTGTGGGGTCCGAGGGCCTCGGCGATGCGCCGGCCCTCCTCCTCGTCGACCACCACACCGGTGTAGCGGTCCATCAGCGTGTGGTCCTCGTAGAAGGCGCACGCCTCCTGGGTGATCGGCTCGATCAGCTCGCCGAGTGCCGACAGCGCGCGCCCGTGCACGGAGTGGGTGTGGGCGACGGCGACGACGTCCGGCCGCGCTCGGTGGACCTGGGCGTGCACCGCGAAGGCGGCCTGGTTGACGTGGTGGCGCCCGGCGACGACCTGTCCCTGGCCGTTCGCCAGCACCAGGTCCTCGGCCGTGACATGCGCGAACGGCACACCGAAGGGGTTGACCCAGAAGCAGTCCGCGAACTCGGGGTCCCGCGCGGTGACATGCCCGGACACCCCGTCCTCGTATCCGAACCGGCCGAAGAGCCGCAGCGCCCCCGCGAGCCGTTGCTTGCGGTGGGCCCGCTCGTCCGCCACGGTCTCGTGCACGGGCGGCATGGCGAATCGCAGCTGGTCAACCGGTATCGGCGAGGGCGTCTCAGTCATGGCACGGAAGCTACCTCCGGGTACCTCAACTGACCAGAGACTTCACGCCCCTTGCGCGAGAATGCCCCCATGAGCGAACACACTTCCCCGCTGGTTCCGCTGCTCGGGCTGGAGCGCCATGTCGAGGGCGGATGGTTCAGGGAGACCTGGCGGACGCCCGGCGGAACGACCCCGCCCGGCTACCCCGGGGAGCGGGCCTACGCCACCGGTATCTACTTCCTGCTGCACCCCGGCGAGCGGTCCCGCTGGCACCGGGTGCGGTCGGACGAGCTGTGGCTGTGGCACCGCGGCGGCCCACTGCGGCTGCACCTCGGCGGCACCGGGGACGAGCCGTCGCACGACACGACGCTCAGGCTCGGCCCGTCGGTGGAGTCCGGCGAGATGCCGCAACTGCTGGTGCCCGCGGGCACCTGGCAGTCGGCGGACCCGGCGGGGACGGAGCCGGCCCTGGTGACCTGCGTCGTCTCGCCGGGCTTCCACTACGACGACTTCGAACTGGAGAAGCCGTCGTAGCGGCACCGCACGGGGACTACTCCCACTCGATGGTGCCCGGCGGCTTGCTCGTCACGTCGAGGACCACCCGGTTGACGTCCGCGACCTCGTTGGTGATGCGGGTCGAGATCTTCGCCAGCACGTCGTACGGCATCCGCGTCCAGTCCGCCGTCATGGCGTCCTCGGAGGACACGGGACGCAGGACGATCGGGTGGCCGTAGGTGCGGCCGTCGCCCTGGACGCCGACACTGCGCACATCGGCGAGCAGCACCACCGGGCACTGCCAGATGTCACGGTCGAGACCGGCCGCGGTCAGCTCCTCGCGGGCGATCGCGTCGGCCTCGCGCAGGAGGTCGAGCCGCTCCTTGGTGACGTCGCCGACGATCCGGATACCGAGGCCGGGGCCCGGGAACGGCTGGCGCTGGACGATCTCCTCCGGCAGGCCCAGTTCCTGGCCGACCATCCGGACCTCGTCCTTGAACAGCTGGCGCAGCGGCTCGACGAGCTGGAACTCCAGGTCCTCGGGCAGGCCGCCGACGTTGTGGTGCGACTTGATGTTGGCGGTGCCGCTGCCGCCGCCGGACTCGACGACGTCCGGGTAGAGCGTGCCCTGGACGAGGAAGGCGACTTCCTCGCCGGCCTCGGCCTCGGCCACGATCTCGGCCTGCGCCTGCTCGAAGACCCGGATGAACTCGCGACCGATGATCTTCCGCTTCTGCTCGGGGTCGGCGACCCCCTTCAGCGCGTCGAGGAAACGCTCCTCGGCGTCGACGACCTTGAGCTGTACGCCCGTTGCCGCGACGAAGTCCTTCTCGACCTGCTCGGTCTCGCCCTTGCGCATCAGACCGTGGTCGACGTACACACAGGTCAGCTGGGAGCCGATGGCCTTCTGCACGAGAGCGGCGGCCACCGCGGAGTCCACGCCGCCGGACAGCCCGCAGATCGCGCGCTTGTCGCCGACCTGCTCGCGGATGGCGGCGACCTGCTCCTCGATGACGTTCCCGGTGGTCCAGGTCGGCTCGATGCCGGCCCCCCGGTAGAGGAAGTGCTCGAGAACCTGCTGGCCGTGCGTGGAGTGCATCACCTCGGGGTGGTACTGCACGCCGTACAGCTTCTTCTCGTCGTTCTCGAAGGCGGCGACCGGGACCACGTCCGTGGACGCGGTGACCGTGAAGCCCTCCGGGGCGGCGGAGCAGGCGTCGCCGTGGGACATCCACACCGGCTGCTCTGCCGGGGTGCCCTCGAAGAGCGTCGAGCCGGCCTTGGAGACGTGCAGCGGGGTACGGCCGTACTCGCGTGCCCCGGTGTTGTCGACGGTGCCGCCGAGGGTCGTCGCCATCAGCTGGAAGCCGTAGCACATGCCGAAGACGGGGACCCCGGCCTCGAAGATCGCGCGGTCCAGGCGCGGGGCGCCCTCCGCGTAGACGGACGAGGGACCGCCGGAGAGGATGATCGCCTTGGGGTTCTTGGCCAGCATCTCGGCGACGGGCATCGTCGAGGGGACGATCTCGCTGTAGACCCGGGCCTCACGGACACGGCGGGCGATGAGCTGGGCGTACTGGGCGCCGAAATCGACAACCAGGACGACGTCCGGGTTCGATGCGGGCGCGGCAGCGGGGGACGCTGATGACACTGGCGGCCTTCCGGCGGTGGGCGGGGTCGGTTCTGCCGATTCTACCGGGGCGCGCGGGGGCCTCTTCCGTCTCACCATCCGAACCCGGCTTTGGCCCCGGGCGGGCGGTCGGTCCATACTGTCCCCATGCACACGCAGCTGACCTTCGTCTTTACCTATGGCACCGGCCCGTCCGGCTGCCATGGTCGTGCTGCTTGAGCAACTGACAAGCGACTTCCCAGGCGCCCCGGGCCGACAAGGCCCGGGGCGTTCTGTCATTTCCGGGCCGTGCCGGACCGGGGACGCCTCCTTCGGAACAAGGAGCCCCACGCCATGACACTCGCCGAGAAGACCGTCACGGAGAAGACCGGCGCCCGCACCCCCGAGGCCGCGGACGTGATCACCTCCGCCCGCGAGCGGATCGACGCCCTCGACGACCGGATCATCGGTCTCGTGCAGGAACGGATGGCCGTGTCGGCCGTCATCCAGGACGCGCGTCTGTCCTCCGGCGGGCGCCGGGTGAACCTGTCCCGCGAGATGGAGGTGCTCAGCCACTTCCGCGACGCGCTCGGCCGGCCCGGCACCTCGCTGGCGATGACCCTGCTGGAGCTGTGCCGGGGCCGCATCTGAGTTCGGTCGCATCCTCACCCGTACGGCGCGTGACCGCGGGCGACGGGGGGTCGTTGGTCCGGGTGTCCGTGTCAGCCAGGGGCGGGCCAGTGCAGGAAACCACGCGTGGCTCCGCTGGGGCGTGTGACGTACTTCAGGTACGTCGTGGGACCTCGCCCCAGCGCGCGTGACCGGTCGGCAGGGGACAGCAGCCCGGTCACTCCAAGGGCGGTCGGCTTCCGGGGACGCCCGGGGCCGACCGCATCCGATCCGAACAGCTGCTCTCGCAGCACGCCCAGCACGATGCCAGAACCCGCGCATCCCCACTGCGCGACTCCACAGCCAGAGGTCGACACCACCCGTGCGCCGCAGGGCCTGTCGTTCGGATCAGGGCCTGGGCGCACACGGCGGGCGGCCCCTTCCCGGCGGCGCAACCCCCCGGCGCCACGGTGGGCACCGGCGCTGCCCTGACGCCGGTGCCGATCGCCAAGAGCCCCGCGGACAGCGCGTCCGGCGGGGCTCTTGTTCTGCGTCCGGGCCGAGGGCCCGTCACGGTGTTCACTGCTCCGGCGCGGGCAGGTCCGGTCTCGTCGATCGGCCCTGCCCGCTCACTCCCGCTCGGTCGGTGCGACGCGATCGGTCGCGATCGGCCTCTCAGGCACCGGTCGTCGCGCGGCGGCGACGGACGGCGACGAAGAGGACCCCGCCCGCGGCCAGCGCGACGGCGGCGGCCGACGCGGTGAGCAGCGCGGTCGAACCGGTGGAGGCCAGCCCGCCTTCGGCCGTACCCCCACCGGTCGTGGCGGAGCCCGCGGCCGTACCGCCCGTGGACTGCGGCGAGTCGCCGCCCGTGGAACCACCGGTCGAACCGCCGGTGGTGGAACCGCCGGACGTGCCGCCCGTGGTGGTGCCGGAGTCCTTGCCGTTCAGGACCAGCTTCGCGGTGTTGTTGGCCATGTTCGGGTCGAACTGCAGCGCGGGCTCGGGCTCGTGCCAGTTGCGCACGGTCACGGTTCCCGTCGCGTCGGCGACGACCTTCTCGATCGTGAGCTCGAAGGGCAGCGCGAAGTCCGCGTCCTCCAGGACCACGGAGCCGACCTCGCAGATGTAGCGGGGCGCGCCGAGCTGCTTGTCGCGCTCACCGCCCGACGCCGTCACGCCGTTGCAGGACTTCGGCTTGGCGGTGACCTTGGCGCCCTCGGGGATCTTGACGTCCACGACGCCGATGGATTCACCGGAGCGGAGGTAACCGATCCACGCCGGGCCCTGGTTGCGGAAGCCGATGCCGGCCTTGACCGTCTCACCGACGGCGGCCTTCTCGACGCTCACGCCGTACGCGGCGAAGTCCGCCGTGTTCTTGGCGCGGATGCCCTGCTCCTGCTGGTTGTTCCACGGGTCGAGGTCCGCCGAACGGGCCGGGGCGGCCTGCTTCTTCACTCCGAGAACGCCTCCGGTGCCCGGGGTGAAGGCGGCGCCGGCACGCTGGGCGGCACGCTCCTTCGGGCTGTCCTCGTTGACGCGGTAGATGAAGTCCTCGATGAAGGCGTGACCGGCCGCCTGCACCGTGAAGGGCTTCTCCAGCTCGTAGACGGCACCCGGCTCGAAGGGTCCTTCGAGGGCGCAGATCGCGGTGGAGTAGGCGTGTTCGAAGTCCTCACCCGCGCCCTGGCTGTACTCGCAGTTGGAGAACCGCTCGGGGATCTCGATGCCGTGCGAGTACATCAGCGTGAGCAGCACATCGCCGGCCGCGGACGTGCCCGCGTTGGCGAACGTGATCGGAGCACGCTGCGCCTGGCCCGGCTTGACGTCCGCCTTCAGGTTCAGCGGCTTCATCACCAGGTCGGGACCGCCCACGGTCACCTTGGTCGTGAAGGGGGTGAAGGTGGCGCCCTCGGCCGTGCCGGAGACCTTGATGTCACCGGTGGAGCCGAGCTTGCTGCCCTTCGCGGCGGAGACCTTCAGCTCGGCGACACTGCTGAGCCCGGCCCACACGCCGTAGTCGGTGCAGACACCGGTCGTGCCGGTGATCTTGCAGTTCGAGCTCCCGGTGTCGCCGAACTTCACATCGGCGACACCGGCGAGGGCGCTGAGGTCGAACGTGACGGTGTACTCGCCGTCGAAGTCGCCGTTCTCCACGTCCTCGCTGGGGTTGTTCACCGTCACATCGACGGTCGTCGGCTGGGGCTTGCCCGTGGCGGGATACGGGCGCAGCCCGACCTCGGCCGGGCCGCCGAGGGTGAACACAGGGCCGTCCGCATGGGCGGGAGCGGCGGTGAGCACGGCACCGGCGAACAGCCCGGCGACAGCGAGGGCGGTGGCCGAACGACGGCCGGCAGCCGGAAGGAACAGGCGTCTCATCAACGAACCTTCGAGATCGGTTGGGATCCGTGGGGCCCCGGGGGTGCTCGGGGCGGTGACAGCGCAGGTTCGACCACACACCCGGAGGAAAGGTTGTGCGATCACCGCGGGCGGCGCGGCGTGATGCGCATCACATGCAACGGATGGGCCAGGGGGCGATTTCAGGACATCGGACCCGACGCCACAAACGGGCCCCGGCACCGCTCCACGGCCCCGTGACGACGCATGTGACGGGCACCACATAAAGTTTCTGTGAGTTCGCGTGCAACCTTTTCAGCCACTCGCCGGTCATCTATGCGTATCAACGGCCTCACCCGTGCACCCCCACCCCGGAAGGCCCTCCAGAATCAGTGCCGCTGTGATGCGGTACCCGGACTTCACTGAGGTCTTCATGAAGCTTCGCCGCGCTATGGCCGTCGCCGCCGCGACCGCAGTCATAGCCCCCGCCGCGTTCCTGTCGGCTCCGGCCGCGTTCGCGACGGGCTCGCCGACGACCACGGAGTCCACGACTCCGGAGGCCGGCGAGAGCACCACCCCGTCCGGTTCGCCCTCGGCGACCGAGACGGCCCCCGAGGCAGCCCCCGAGCCGGGCACCGGTGTATCCGCCTCGCCCAGCGACACCGCCTCCTCGCCGAGCACCCCGGCGAACACCCCGAGCACTCCCGCCGGCACGCCCAGCGCGACGGCGACCGAGCCGGAGGAAGAGCTGCCGGTCGAGTGCGAGGACGCCAAGATCGACGTGTCGATCACGGGGCTTCCCGGCAAGATCGCCGCGGGCAGCGGCTGGCACAAGTTCAGCCTGAACATCTACAACTCGTCGGACAGCACGCTGACCGACCTCGTCTACTTCGCCGGCGCCTCCGCCGACGAGCTGGGCGAGGAGCTGTTCACGCGCAAGCAGGTCCGGCTGCAGGCCTTCGACCCGGACACCAAGACCTGGTACGACCTGCGCGGCCCGGACGGCGAGGCCGTCGGCTTCGTCGGCTGGTCGGAGACGCTGGAGCCCGAGTTCGAGGTCGACCTCCCGCTGCGGATCAACGTCAAGGCCGGCGCCCCGGTGGGTGCGGGCTTCTCGCTCGGCGCGAGCATCTACAGCGACGAGGACGCCGAGTGCATCGGCAGCGGTGACGACGCGTACAAGTTCCAGATCGTCAAGGCCGGTACGGACACCGGCGGCACGAAGCCGCAGGAGGGTGGCAAGGTTCCGGTCGCCACCGAGAAGCCGGACACGGGCACCAACACGGGCGCCCAGGTCACCGGCAGCCTCGCCGAGACCGGCTCCGGTTCCGTCCTGCCCGTCGTCGGGATCGTCGGCGGTGTCGCCGTTCTCGCCGGCGCCGGTGTGGTCTTCGCGATGAAGCGCCGCCGCGAGGACGCGACGGCGTAACACGAGCCACCTGCAAGACCGGAAGGGCCGCTGCACTCGGAGGGGGGTGCAGCGGCCCTTCTCTGTGCCCGGGGTGGTGCAGCCGGGGTGGTGCGGCCGGGGCGGGCGGCCTCGGCGTGGGCCGTCAGGCCTTCTTCGGCGGCACCTTCGGGATCTCCAGCAACGGCAGTCGCAGGGCCCCGAACGCCGCGTCCGGGACCGCAGGGGACTTCGGGGCGATCGGAAGCAGACGTTCGTACACACCGCCCTGCGCCGGACGCGGGTCCTCCTCGCCCTTGTTGGGCCAGAACGACATCGCCCGCTCCGCCTGCGCGGTGATCGTCAGGGACGGGTTCACCCCGAGGTTCGCCGAGACCGCGGAGCCGTCCACGACCGAGATGCCCGGGTGGCCGAACAGCCGGTGGTACGGGTCGATCACGCCCGACTCCGCCGCCGCGCCGATCGGGCAGCCGCCCAGGAAGTGGGCGGTCAGCGGAGTGCCCATCAGCTCACCGATGTTGGAGCCGGCGAAGCCGTTGATCTCCTCCGCGAGGAGCGAGGCCGCACGGGTCGCCTCGGGGATCTGGGTCGGGTTGGGCGCACCGTGGCCCTGCCGGGCCGTGAGCAGACCCTTGCCGATGCCCTTGGGCTTGCGGTACGTGGTCAGTGAGTTGTCCAGCGACTGCATGACGAGCCCGATGATCGTCCGCTCGGACCAGCGCCGGTTGGACAGCATCCGCATCGCCAGCATCGGGTGCTTGGTGATGCTCCCGAACCAGCCCGCAACCCGGCGCTTGGTGTTGTAGGGGACCTGGAGGACGGTCAGTCCGCCCATCGCGTTGGAGCCCTTGCCGTAACGCACCGGCTCGATGTGGGTGTTGGCGTCGGGGTGGATCGACGAGGTGATCGCGACCCCGCGGGTGAAGTCGACCCGCTCCCCGCCGTGCCGCTTGCGGTAACGGCGGTTGTCGGTCTGCGCGCCCACGAGCGCCTCGGAGTTCGTACGGGTCAGCTCCCCCAGTCGCCCGGAGATCCGCGGCAGCAGGCCGGTGTCCTTCATCCGGTGCAGCAGGGTCTGGGTGCCGTAGGTGCCGGCCGCGATCACGACCCGGCGGGCCGTGAAGGTCCGGCCCTTGCCCTTGCGCTTGCTGTCGCTCGGCAGTGTGCCCACGGCGAAGCCGCCCCGCGAGTCCTCGGTGACGGTGACGACGGAGGTCATCGGGTGGATGACGGCACCGGCCTGCTCGGCGAGGTAGAGGTAGTTCTCGTTGAGGGTGTTCTTCGCGCCGTGGCGGCAGCCCGTCATGCACTCACCGCACTCGGTGCACGCCTTGCGGGCCGGTCCCACACCGCCGAAGTACGGGTCGGGGACCTCGGAGCCGGGCGTGGTCCTCGCCGTACCGTCGGCGTCTTCGCCGTCGCCGAAGAAGACGCCGACCGGTGCCATGTGGAAGGTGTCGCCGATGCCCATCGCCTGGGCGGTCGCCTTGAGATGGACGTCGGAGGGGGTCATCGTGGGGTTGAGCCGGACGCCGAGCATCCGCCGCGCCTGGTCGTAGTACGGCTGGAGTTCCGCCTGCCAGTCGGTGATGTTCCCCCACTGCGCGTCCTCGAAGAAGGGCTTCGGCGGGACGTAGAGGGTGTTGGCGTAGTTCAGCGAACCGCCGCCCACCCCCGCGCCCGCCAGCACCATCACATTGCCGAGCAGGTGGATCCGCTGGATGCCGAACAGGCCGAGCGCCGGGGCCCACAGGAAGTTGCGCAGGTCCCAGGAGTTCTTCGGCAGCGTCTCCCGGGTGAAGCGGCGGCCCGCCTCCAGGACGCCGACCCGGTAGCCCTTCTCCGTCAGCCGCAGCGCCGAGACCGAACCGCCGAAGCCCGAACCGACGATCAGGACGTCGTAGTCGTAGGCGTCGTTGTCGGGGGCTTCCTGATTCCGGGCAGGGGGGACCTGGGACATGGCACTCCTCGGTACGAAACGGTGCTGACTGCTCGGTTCGGGCCGGCACTGCGGGCGCCGGCGTTGCGGGCTAGCGCAGGCGCAGGGCCTTCATCGCCTTGAGGGAGCGGCTCATGAACGCCGCGTACTTCTCGTCGTCCATCCCGAACGACGGTGCGAGCGGGATGAGTCGCTGCTGCGCGACGGTCTGGGCCTCGGTGTACTTGAGGATTCCCTCGGAGCCGTGCCGCCGGCTCAGACCGGAGTCCTTCATGCCGCCCATCGGGGACTGCACACTGCCGTACGCCGGTGCGTAGCCCTCGTTGATGTTGACCGTGCCGGTGCGCAGCTTCGCGGCGACGGCGTGGCCGCGCCTGCCGTCACGCGTCCAGACGCTCGAATTCAGTCCGTACGGCGTGGCGTTGGCGAGCGCGACGGCCTCGTCCTCGTCCGTGAAGCGGTAGACGGAGACGACCGGGCCGAAGGTCTCCTCGGTGCACACGGCCATGGGCGACTCGACGCCGTCGAGAATGGTCGGCTCGTAGAACAGCGGGCCGATGTCGGGGCGGGCGACGCCGCCGGCGACGAGCGTGGCGCCCTTGGCCACCGCCTCGTCGACATGGCGGGTGACGGTCTCCAGCTGGCGTTCGCCGACGAGCGAGCCCATGTCGGCGCCGTACGCCAGCGAACTGCCCAGGCGCATCGCCTTGGTCCGGGCGGCGAACCGCTCCAGGAAGGCGTCGGCCACCGACTCGTGGACGTACAGCCGCTCGATGGAGATGCACAGCTGGCCGGCCGACGAGAAGCAGGCGCGGATCGCTCCGGCGGCGGCCTTCTCGATGTCCGCGTCGTGGAGCACCAGCATGGCGTTCTTGCCGCCGAGTTCGAGGGAGACCCCGATGAGGCGGGCGGCCGCGCCCTGGGCGACCTCTCGGCCGGTGCGCGTGGAGCCGGTGAAGGAGACGTAGTCGGCGTGCTTGACGACCTCCGGGCCGACGACCGGTCCCTCGCCGATGACGACCTGGAAGACCTCAGCCGGCAGTCCGGCCTCGATCAGCAGGTCGCGGGCCCACAGGGCGGTCAGCGCGGTTTCGGTGTCGGGCTTCATCACGACGGCGTTGCCGGACACGAACGCGGGCAGCGCGTCGCCGACGGACAGTTCGAGCGGGTAGTTCCAGGGCGCGATCTGGCCCACGACACCGCGCGGCTGGCGCAGTTCGGTGGCCTTGGTGAGGACGGGGACCACACCGGTGTGCCGCTTCGGCTTCAGATACGCGGCGGCCCTGCGGCCGTAGTGGCGGGCGGCGACGGCGACGGCCTGGACCTCTTCATGCGCGTGGAGCCGGGCCTTGCCGGTCTCCAGCTGGATGAGGTCGAGGACTTCGGCCTGCCGCTCCAGGACCAGGTCGTGGAAGCGCAGGAGCACGGCGGCGCGGGTGCGGACCGGGGTCGCGGCCCAGACGGGCTGGGCGACACGGGCCCGCGCGAAGGCCTCGGCCACGTCCTCGGGAGTGGACTCGGGCAGGTCCGCCAGCTTCTGTCCGGTGAAGGGCGTGTGGTTGGCGGTGCGGCCGGAGCCGACGACGCCACGGGTGAGCTGCGCGACCACCTCGGGAGTGACCACGTCGGCGGCGGTGCGCGCGTTCGCCGGCGCGGCCGCGGTCGGGTTGGTGCCGAGGGTGGCGGCGGGGGCCTTCGAGTCCGTCATGGGGGCGAGAGTATGCCGCAATCAGAGCTTTGGGTACCCGTCGGTAACAGCTTTTCCACACCCCCACATCATCGCGCCAGCGATCGCTGGCACATAAGCCCTGATCAGGGACTGGTCTCGGCTTTGCCGAGCTTCAGACGGTCCCGGACACCACGGAAGAGATCCTGGCCCTCCGCCTCCTCCTTGCCGCCCTTCGGCATCTCGACGAGCACCGAGTAGCGCTCCTGGGCGGCGGTGACCACGTAGAACGCCAGCCGGTGGACGGGCCGTGCGGTGTCGCCCTCCTGCGCGTAGTACGTCACGTCCAGCACGGCCGCGTCGGTGCCGTGGTGATTGGCGGGGACGACGGTGCCGCGCGCCTGGGACGCGGTGACCCGTCCGCCCTGCTCACCCCCGTCCATCAGCCGCCGCAGATCGCGCTGCGCCCACTCGACCGGGCCGGACGCGGACGGGTCCCTGTCGGCGCGCGCGAGCCGTAACCAGACCGGGTTGCCGCGCTCGGCGAAGGTGATCTCCCGGTCGGCCGCGAGTGACGCCTCGGAAGGGACGGCCTCACGCCGGTACGACCGGGGGACGGAGATCTCCGCGTCGAGCCGTGATTCGAAGTGGGGGCGCCACCGCCAGGCGTCCGGGGTGGCCATCTGCGGCTGTGAGGAGGGTCCGGGGGTGCCGTTCCCGTGTGCGCCGGGGGTGCCGGAGTTGTCGGTGCCGCCGGACGCGACGGCGGCGACGCCCCAGACGGCCGCTCCGACGGCGACCGTGGCCGCCGCGGCCAGGGCGAGGGCCCGGCGGGGGCGGCGGAGACCGGAGGGGGTGGCCGTGGAGGTGGGCCTGGGGTCCGATCCCGAATCGGGTGGTCCTGAGCGCTCGGGCCCGGAGTCCGGTGACCCGGGCTCCGGGGATGCGGATGCGCGCGACCCGGGCGCGGGATCGGCGGCGTCGGCAGCGGGGGGACGCGGCTCGTGCTCGTGCCGAGCAGGAGATCGCGGTTCCGCTGAGCCCTCCGCTCCCGGCAGCGGGGAGACGCGGCCCTCCGCGACCGCCGCCAGTTCCCGCTCGACCTCCTGCGCGGACGGCCGGTGCGAGGGCTCCTTCGCCAGCAGCTTCACGATCAGATCGCCCAGCGGCCCGGCCTGGACCGGCTCGGGCGGTGCCGCCTGGAGGATCGCCGCCAGGGTGGACTCCAGCGTCGTACGCCGGAACGGGGACCACCCCTCGACCGCCGCGTACAGCAGCACGCCCAGCGACCACAGGTCCGACTCGGGCCCGGCCGGGACGCCCTGCATCCGCTCCGGCGCGATCGATTCGAGCGAGCCGACGAACTCGCCGCTGACCGTCAGCGGCTCCTCGCCCTGGACGCGCGCGATGCCGAAGTCCGTGAGCACCACCCGGCCGTGCGGTCCGAGCAGGACGTTCGCGGGCTTCACATCGCGGTGGACGATCCCCTTCGCGTGCGCGGCGTCGAGGGCGCCCAGGACGGCGAGCCCGATCCGGGCGGTCTCCCGCGGTGTCAGCGCTCCCCGCTTGAGCAGGGCGTGGAGGGATTCGCCGCGGACCAACTCCATGACGATCCAGGGGAGTCCGCCGTCCGTCACGACGTCGTGGACGGAGACGGCCGACGGGTGCTCCACCTGCGCGGCCGCCCGCGCCTCGCGCTGAAGCCGCCGGCAGAGCCGCTGGTGGACGGGGTCGGCGGGGTCGCCGGGCAGCCGCGGCTCCTTCACCGCGCAGTCCCGCCCGACGACTTCGTCCCGGGCCAGCCAGACGGTGCCCATGCCCCCGGAGCCGATGCGTTCGACGAGCCGGTAGCGGCCGCCGATCAGACGGCCGTCGCCCTCGGCGCTCACAGGCCCTGGATCCTCGGATGCCCGGTGACCCGGTCGAGGAGCATCCCGCACTCCCGGGCCGCCCAGCCCTCCGCCGGGCCGGAGATCCGCGGCCGCCGGGCGGCGTCCGGCGACCTGAGGCCGTGGCTGATCGGCTCGTTCGACCGTCCCCCGTTGTTGGTCATGCACACATCCTCACCAAACCCGGTGGTGGATGCCACAGGCACAGGGGACCGGATGCAGACCCGTGACAGTGACCACCCTGTCTCTCCGCACCCGCCCTGTCTCTCCGCACCCGGCCGGACGAGGGGCGGCCGGCCGGGCGACGGGCGGTCAGCCGGGCAGGGCGATCAGCCGGGCGGTGTGAAGGAGTCGAGCGCGGTGTCGAAGTGCCGGCGCGCCTCGTCCAGCCGCCCCACGGGCGCGGAGACCCACACGTCGTACATCCTGCCGTTCTCCTCCCAGCAGACGTCGATCGTGTGCCGGTCGCCCTCGGCGCGCGAGAAGCCGTTCCAGGTGAACTCCCAGAGCGCGGCGGTCAGTCCGTTGTGCGTGGTCGGGGTGACCTTGCCGTCGCGATAGCCGGGGTTGGTGTGCGGCCCGTCCGCGTCCGAGCGGCGCATCGATCCGAGCGGGCCGTCCGGGACCGGCCGCTGTACGCGGATGCCGATCCTGACGGCCTGGTCCGCGTCCATGTAGTACACGCGCTTGTCGTCCTCGGAACGCGAGAAGCCCTCGGGTACCGCGATCGCGAACCCGTCCGGGTCCACGACGGCGAGGTAACCCGCGGGCGCGGAAGGCTTTTCGGCCGCCGGGGCCGGAGCCGGGGAGCTCGTCACCGTCACGGTGGGCGCGGGGTCGGCGACGGGAGACCGCGCGGTACGCACCGGTGGCGTGCTGTCCGAAGCCGCTGGCCCGGGCGCGGCCGTGCCCTTGCCGTCGTCCTGCATCAGCACCGCCGTCGCCCCGCCCGCCCCGGCGAGTGCGGCGACCAGCGCGGCGGCGACCAGCAGCGGCGCACGGCGCCGGGCACGGCCCGCGGGTGCCGGTACGGACACCGGCGCGGGCGCCGCCGTGACCGACTCCGTCGGCGTGGGCGCCCGGGGCGCGGGCCGGACCACGGCGCTGGTCGGCGCGCTGTGCACGTCGCGGGCCGGCAGACTGCCCTTCGCGACGTACGTACGCAGCAGTTCCTCCGCCTCCGTGGCGCCGAGCCGCAGCGCCGGATCGCGCTCCAGCAGCCCGAGGACGAGCGGACGCAGCGGCTCGGCCCGGGCGGGCAAAACGATCTCGGCCTCGACGACCGCGTGCAGGATGCCGCCCAACGAGTCCCGGCGGAACGGCGATTCACCGCCGAGCGCGGCACACAACAGCACCCCGAACGACCACAGGTCCGACGCGGGACCGGCGGTGGCGCCCTGCATCCGCTCGGGTGCGGTGTACTCGGGCGATCCGACGAACGACCCCGCCTCCGTGATCGTCGTGGAGCCGGTGAGCTGGGCGATGCCGAAGTCGGTGAGCACGACCCGCCCGGTCGCTTCTTCGAGCAGGACGTTCGCGGGCTTCAGATCCCGGTGCAGCACGCCCAGTTCGTGTGCGGCACGCAGTGCCCCGAGCAGCGCCAGTCCGATGCGGGCGGTCTCGGCGACACCCACCGGGCCGCGGCGCGCGATCCGTTCGGCGAGCGAGCCGCCGTCGACCAGCTCCATGACGATGTACGGAAGCCCGTCGTCGACGACCACGTCGTGCACGACGACGACATGCGGGTGCTTGACCCGTGCGACGGCCCGCGCCTCGCGCAGGGGCGCCGCCGTGGAGGTGTACGGCGAGGCGCCGCGGCCCCCGGGAGAGTCCTCCGGATGCAGCTCCTTCACCGCGACCCGGCGGCCGAGCAGCTCGTCGTCCGCGCACCACACGGTGCCCATGCCCCCGCGCCCCAGCCGGCCGAGGAGCCGGTAGCGGCCCGCGATCAGCCGCGTCTGCTCGGACACCCGAATCCCCCTCGTTCGGCGTCGTCGGTCATGCCGGCGGCCGCCAGCCCCGCAGCATGATGTCGAACTGCTCACGGGTGGTCGCCCAGTCCTCGGCCGGCCCCGACATGTAGAGCGCGTACTCGCTGCCGTCGTCCTCGTAGTAGATCTGGTCGATGGCCCGCCGGTCCCCCGGGTGGCTCTTCCGCTCGGTCCAGGTGAACTCCCACAGTGCGGAGTTGGTGTGGTCCCGGAAGGTGTTGGGCGCGAGCTTGACCCGCTTGTACGCGGGCAGCCTCGCGAGCGTCTTCTCCAGGCTCAGCATGTGCATGTACGGGTTCTCGAAGTCCGGCGAGTCGTCACTGCTGATCCGGATGCGGTGTCTGCCGTTGTCCGGCGTGTAGTCGATCTGGTCGCCGTCCGCCTGGCGCTTCCAGCCCTTCGGCACGAGCAGGCTGAAGCCCTCCGGGTCGTCGACACGGTGCCAGCCGGGCGGCACGGACGCGGAGGTGTCGGGAGTGTTCTGGGTTCCCGTACCGCCCTCGCCGTCGTCCCCCGCGTATTTCATGGCCGCGAGCCCCGCGCCGACGCCGACGACGGCCGACAGCACGACGACGATCACCGCCCGGCGCAGCCGGCCCGCGCGGCGCTTCGGGGCGGGCGGCGGGGCGGGTGAGGAGGACGGCGTCAGGACGGGGTTCGGCCGGTACGGCGTCGGGGCCGGTGAGTTGACGGGACCCCCTGGCCCCTGACCGTGGCGCTGGTCCTGCCCGTGTCCGCGGCCGTGTTCGTGACGCTGTTCGCTGCGCGTCACCCGCTGCGTGGGGACCTGGTGCGGGGCCACGGTCCGCGTCGGGTCCGCCAGCGCCGCCTGGAGCATCCGCTCGGCCTCGGCGGCCGAGGGGCGGTCCGCGGGATTCTTGCGCAGCAGCGACATGATCACGGGGGTGAGCAGGCCCGCGTGCTCGGGGTGGCGCGGCTCGTCGCCGACGACGGCCTGCATGGTCGACAGCGGTGTCGAACGCCGGAACGGCGACTCGCCCTCCACCGCCGTGTAGAGCGTGGCGCCCAGCGACCAGAGGTCGGAGGCGGGACCGGGATCGGCGCCGCGCACCCGCTCGGGGGCCAGATAGTCGATGGAGCCGACGATCTCGCCGGTCCTGGTGATCGTCGAGTCGCCCTCGATCGCCGCGATCCCGAAGTCGGTGATGAGCGCACGTCCCCCGGTACGGTCCTCGCCGTGCGCGGTGCCCTGCCGGTCGAGCAGGATGTTCGCGGGCTTGATGTCACGGTGGAGCACCCCGACCGCGTGCGCGGCGCCGAGCGCGCGCAGCACGTGCAGTCCGACCCGGGCGGCCTCCAGCGACGGGATGCGCCCGGTCTCCTTGGCCGCGTCGGCGAGCGACGGCCCGTCGACGTACTGCATGACGATCCAGGGGCGCGCGTCGTGGTCGAGAACGTCGTGGACGGTGACCACGCCGGGATGGCTGATCCGGGCAGCGGCCCGGGCCTCCTTCTGGGTACGCGCGTGCAGCACGATCCGGTCGGCCTCGGAGGCATAGCGCCCCGCCGTCAGCTCCTTGACCGCGACGACCCGGTGCAGCACCTCGTCGTGTGCGCGCCAGACCTTGCCCATGCCACCGCTGCCGATGCACTCGCCCAGCCGGTAACGCCCGGCCAGCAGCAGTCCCGCGCCCGTCTCTTGAGAATTCTCCACGTCCCCCGCCCCGTTCCTTGGGATCACAGGTTACGGAAGGGAATTACGGGCGCGGTACCTCGGATGCCTCAAGTGACCGCACTGTGATGCCCGTCGGCACCTTCCCGCGGTCCGGGCGGGGGGTCAGCCGGTCGCCCGATATGCCTCGACGGCCTGGCTGTACGCCTCCGTCACCTTGTCCCGCTGGTCCTCCGGACCGATCACCTGCACCACGTGGTACCGGCCGCCGACGATCATGGCGAGGTTGCGTACGTAGACCTCACGGCCGCTGCTGTCCTGCCAGGTGAACTGCCCCTCGGCCATGGCCTGTCGGCCGACGTCGATCCGGCGCAGCCCGGTCGCCGCCGCCCAGGAGGAGTCACGGAACGGCTGGAGTTCACGCTCCTTGTCCCGCTGGTAGACGAGCGGGTCGTCGCCGTTCGCCTGGACGCTGTCCCGGCCGGGGACCACGATCAGGGTGAAGTCCCCGTCGCTGTAACGGACCTGGCCGCTGTCGTTGATGGGCCTGCGCTGCCAGGACGTGTCGACCGCGACCCGAAAGCCCTCGGGATCGCTGCGCAGCGCATAGCCGGCCGGGAGGTTCCCGGCGGGCGCGGACGTCTGGGGCTGCTGCGAACCGGGGGTGCCGGAAGCCTTCGGCGGCGGAGGGGTACCGGCTTCGGTACGGCCCGGACCGGGCGCGGAGGCCGTGGGCGCCGGGCTCTGCGTGCCCTGGGCGCCCTCCTGCTGCGTACCGGACCTGGGCATGAACATCATGGCGTAGGCGATCGCCGCGACCAGGAGCACCAGGATCAGGAGCAGCAGGATGCGGCCGAGGGAGCGCGGACCGCGGCGTTCCCGCCGCGACTTCTTGTGACGGTGGCGGCCGTGGACGACCTCGGTGGAACCGGTCCGCCGCTTGCGCACCAGCTCGCCCCGGCGGCGTACGACGGGCAGTCGGCTGCCGTCCACGACGCTCGACGGGACCGCCACGACGTCCATCCCGGCCTCGGGCTCGGGAGCCGAGCGCACGAGGGACCTCAGCCAGCCCCGCAGCTCCTCGAAGTCGGGGCGCTCCGTGGGGTCCTGGCGCAGCAACGACTCGACCACGGGGCGCAGCGGCCCGCACTCCTCGGCGAACGCGGGCGGCTCGGCGCACACGAGCTGCACCAGCTCGTGGGCGCTCTCCTCCGGGTAGGGCGCATGGCCCTGGACCGAGCGGTAGAGCAGGGCGCCGAGCGCCCACAGGTCGGTGGCGGGCCCCACGGGGGCGGCCAGTTGCCAGTTCTCGTGGACGGGCCCGGCCTGCTCGGGCGCCCAGCGCTCGGTCACCGCTCCGACGACGGCGATCCGCGCCTGCCGGGCGCGCTCGGCGGCGAGCGGAGTGGACGGCCCCTGGTACGCGGGGGGTTCGGAGCCGGCCACGACCTCGTCCCAGCCGCCGGCGTTCCGGGCCGCGGGGACAGGCCGGCGCTGCGAGTCGGCGCGCAGGGCCTCGCGTCCGGCACCGCCGCGGTCCCAGCTCCCGGTGGGCGGGGCCGGAACCGGCGTCGGTGCTCCACCGGAGCGGGTGCGGGGCAGGGCGGGGCGGTACGGGTCCGGGGTGCCGGAACGGGGTGCGGGCAGTGCCGGCCGGTCACGGTAGGGGTCGCCGGAGCCGCCGCGCCCGGCGCCCGGATCAGGGCGGTGCGAACCGCCGGGGAGGGCCTGGCGCACACCGTAGGGGTCGACGCCGTACGGGTCGTTGTCGCGCCCAGGATGCCCGGCCGGTCCGCCACCGCCCGCGGACAGGGGGGCAGGGCCGTCCTGCCCCGGGAGTGGGCCGTCGTGCCAGGTTCCGGCGAGACGGGGGCGAGCGGGTCCGCCGGCGCCGTAGTCGTCGTCGAACTCGTCGTCGTCCGCATCGTCTTCGTCGGCGTCGGCGTCGGCCGCGTGGTACTCGGCCGGTGCGATACGCCGCTCTCCGGGCTTGGCTGCCCACCAGTCCGGGTCGTTGCCCGTCTGTACGGGGCGGTCGCCCTGGCGCAGGTCCTCGCTGACCCGGGCGGCGGCGCGGGCGCCCGCGCGGTACGCGGCGATCGCACCCGCTCGGGCGGCCCTGATGTCGGGGACGCCGGTGCCGGAACCGGCACCGGTGGGACCGGGAGCAGCGGGGTCGGGAGCAGTGGGGCCGGAGCCGACTCCTGTGCCGGTGCCCTGCGCGGGGGGATGGTAGGGATAGAGATCGGGGGCCAGATAGGGGTCGGGGGTGGCGTAGGGATCGGCCGAGTGCGGCGACTCCAGCGCGGCCTGCCCCGGCGAACCCTCGCCGGCTTCGCCGTAGGCGTAGCCCTCGTCACGGGCACCCTCGACGTGCGGGTGGTCGTCGTGGCCTTCGTGCCCGTCGTGACCTTCGTGCCCGTCGTGGCCGAACTCGCCTTCGTCCAGCTCCCCGTCCTGGAGATGCCGGTCGTCGAAATCGTCGTCCTCGGGGTCGTGATCAAGGTCGACCGGCGCGGGCACGGGCGCGTATCCGCACAGTGCCTCCTCCGCGGCCCCGGTGGCGAGCCCCGTCAGAACGACCCGTCCGTCGTCGCAGACCAGGACCGTACGCGCGGTGATGTTCCGGTGCGTCCAGCCGTGGGCGTGCAGGACGCGCAGGGCGGTCAGCACGTCGGAGGCGACTTCGGCCGCACGGTAGGGCGTGAGGGGCTTCTCGGCGAGAAGCGCGGCCAGCGGCCTGGCGGCGACGCGTTCGCTGACTATCCACAGCGAGCCGTCCTCGGCGAAGACGTCGAAGACCTGGTCGAGCCGCGGATGATCGGGAATCCGGGCGGCCGCCTGCGCGGCGTCCATGGCCCGGCGCACGGCCGGGTCCGCGGGCCGCCGCGTCGAACGTCCCTGCGCCCTCCCCGGCACCGCACTCCCGGCCAGGCCCTCCATGTCGACGAACTCGGCCTCGACGATCTCCGGCAACGGCACCTGCCGTACCAGGACTTCCTGTCCGCTGTAGGTGTCGAACGCGAGGGTCTCGGCCAGTTCGTACGCGTCGGACGGAGGCAGGGGAAGCCGATAGCGGTCGGCGAGTACCCGTCCCGCGTAGTCGTCCACGACGCCTCCCCACAAGCGCGCTGTCCGCCGACCCGTCCCGGAGGCCGCAGCAAAACGTCAAAGCACGTCAATTCCGGTCGTTCAGCGGCCCCTTGCGGCTGCGTACCGTCCGCGAGCTCTCACGATACGTGTCCTTGGTCAGTCCTTGGGCTTGAATGTGGCGAACGCCGTTTTGCGCAGCGTGACGCACTCCGCCTTGTCCCACTCACTGGCCTTGCAGCTGATCATGATCGAGTAGCCGCGGGCGGCGTCCACCTTGAAGCCCCTGTTGAGGACTCGTACCCGCATTCCGCCCTGAGTGCGCTCGAACTCCCAGTCGGCCGCCGTCGGATAGCCGTTGTACTCGACCGGCTTGATCCCCCGGTGCTTGTAACCGTCGCTGCTGAGACTGACGGCGACCTGCGCGGCCCGCCAGGCAGCGGCGGCGTCGTCCTTGGGGTTCGCGCCGAAGTCGACCTGGACGCGCGGGAACGCGCCGCTCGTCCGGTTGTATATCGCGCCGGAGTTGGAGCCCGCTATGTCGGTGACCTTGAAGCCCTTGGGCATCGCCATGGTGAAGTGGAACTGGTCGTTCGACACCATCGCGTACCCCGCCGGCAGTCCGCCGCCGGCGGCGTCACCGGCCCCGGGCTTCTCGGGCGTCTGCTCGTCGCCGGAGCCGCCGTCGTCGCCCTTGCCGGAGTCCTTGCCGGAGTCCTCTTCGTCGCCGTTCTTGCCCTTGTCGTCGCCGGTGTCCGTGCCGGTGTCGGTGCCCGTCCCCGCGGAGGCCGCCCCCGGCGTGGCCGACGGGTCGTTCTTGACCTTGCCCTCGTTGCCCTGATCGCCGTCGCCCAGGGTCAGGTACAGCACCGTGGCCAGGATGGCGAGCACGACGACCACCGCGCCGATCACCAGCGTCCGGCGGGGCACCACATCGGTGAGCGGCGCCCGCGGCGGTGTGGGCCGGGGGGAAGACGTCTGCTGCGAGGCCGACTGCTTCGGCCGGGCTTCCGGCGTCGCGGCCGCCGCTGCGGCGTTCCGCACGGACCTGAGCGCGCCGCGCACCCGCTCGGCGGCCGGATCCTTCGGCTTCGCCGTGGGCGGCGGGGGCACGGGCGGCAACGACAGGGCGCGGGTGGCGTCCTGCGGCGGCTCGGGCACGACCGGCGCCTCGGGGAGCTCGGGTGTGTTCAGCACCTTGGTCAGCAGCGCACGTGCGCCGGCGTCGTCCAGCCGCTGCGCCGGATCCTTGGCGAGCAGGCCGTAGATGACCTCTTCCAGCGGGCCCGCGTTCTTCGGCGGGTCGAGCGGCTCGGTCATGACCGCGGTCAGGGTCGCGATCGCGGAGCCCTTGTCGTACGGCGGGCTGCCTTCGACGCTCGCGTACAGCAGACCGCCGAGCGACCACAGGTCGGCGGCGGGCCCGGGCTTGTGGCCACGGGCGCGCTCCGGCGAGATGTACGAGGGGGCGCCGACGAGCATGCCGGTGGAGGTGATCGAGGGGTCGCCCTCGACCTGCGCGATGCCGAAGTCGGTGAGGACGACGCGCCCGTCCTCGGAGATCAGCACGTTGGACGGCTTCACGTCACGGTGCAGGATGCCCTCGCGGTGCGCTGACCGCAGGACGTCGAGGATGGCGAGCCCGACCTCGGCCGCCCGGCGCGGCGTCAGGGTCCCGTCCTCACGCACCGCTTCGGCGAGGGACTTGCCCTCCACGAGCTCCATCACGATCCACGGACGGTCGTCCTCGTCCACGACGTCGTAGACGGTCACGGCGCTGTTGTTGCGGATACGGGCGATGGCCTTGGCCTCGCGCAGCGTCCGGGTGATGAGGCGGCGCTTCTCCTCGTCGTCGATGCTGGTCGGGAAGCGCAGTTCCTTCACGGCGACGGTACGGCCGAGGGTCTCGTCGACAGCCCGCCAGACCGTGCCCATACCGCCGCGGCCGAGCACACCGCCGAGCCGGTAACGCCCGGCCAGCAGACGCCCTTCGGAGTCCCGCCCGGACCCCTGGCGGGGCACCTTCGTCTCGGCGGAGCTCTGGGACGCGGAGGACGCGGGCTTCGCGTCGGCCCTGACGCCGGAGGGGGCATCGGTCTTGGCCGCGCCGGAGTTGGCCGGGGCTTTCGCCTCGCGCCCCGCATCGGCGGCGACTTCGGACTTGGCCCACGACGGCACGGTCTCCCGGGCCTTGGCACGCGAGGGAGCCGCGTCCTGAGCAGCGGCCGCCGCCCCGATCACGGCCTCGTCCTCGTCCTCGGCAGGGGCCCCGGTGCCTGCTGCGGCCCCGGACCTGGCACCGGTCCCGGACTCGGTCTTGTTCCTGGTCTCAGCCCCGGGCTCAGCCTTGGCCTTGGCCTTGGCCGTGATTCCGGTCCGGGGGTCGGTCCGCGGATCGGCGGAGGCGTCGGCGCCCGCGACCGCCGCCGGTCCGGACGGTACGTCAGTCTTCTTCGCCGCCCCGGAAACCGGCGTCGCCTCGGCCACCTCGTCCTCGGCTACGGGCACGCCGTCAACCGGCGCGCCGGTACCGGGAACAGCATCGGCCGGCTCCTCAGCACGCGGGCCGGCATCAACCACATCCGCAGCACTGGGCACAGCGTCAACCGGAGCCTCAACACGCGGCTCGGCATCAACCACATCCGCAGCACCAGGGGCAGCATCGGCCGGCTCCTCGGCGCGAGCCACAGCGTCAGCCGCACCCGCGGCGACAGCACCGTCCTCAGGCTTCGCGTCGGCCGGACCCGCGTCCGCCGCCGCACCCGACGACACTCCGGCCGCCGCCCCGCCCGCGGGGTCCGCTCCGGAATCCCCCGGCCGGCTCCCCTTCGCGTCCGGCCGGCTCCCCGGCTTGGCGTCCGACTTCGCGGCAGGCTTCGCGCCCGACCTCGCGCCCGTCCTCGCTCCACCCTTGACGCCCGGCTTCGCGGTGCCCGATCCCCGCTCGTCCGGCACCGTCGCCTCGGGCTCCTCGGCCTTGTCCCGCTGGGGCTTCCGCGACTGCTCCGCCTCCGACATGCGTCCCCTCTGCGATCCCTGGTATTCGCCCGCGCCTGCCGCTCCCGCGCGATGCGGTAACACGCCTTGGCAGAGCCATCATTGTCCCTCACTCCGGGACCGGCGTGTCTCCCGGGTCCACCGTCCGTCTGAACGGGTCCGGAAGATCGGGACCACCCCACCCTGCCACTACTCGGGACCCCACCCACCCCGGCACTGGTCGCGGCCCTGCTCGGCCGTCGGCGGGACCTGCCCGACCGCCGACGGCACCTCCCCGGCCACTGCAAGGATCAGAGGGGCACGATGTCGGGTGCCCCCAACCGCGCGGCGTCCGCCGTCAGATCGTCCGGCTGCCGCTGCGACTCACGCTCCGCCTCCACCCGCTTCTCGTAGTGCTCGACCTCCTTCTCGATCTGTTCCTTGTCCCAGCCCAGCACCGGTGCCATCAACTCGGCACACTCGCGTGCACTGCGGGTACCCCGGTCGAAGGTCTCTATCGAGATCCGGGTGCGCCGGGTCAGCACGTCGTCCAGGTGCCGGGCGCCTTCGTTCGAGGCCGCGTACACGATCTCGGCCCGCAGATAGTCGTCCGCGGCGGCGAGCGGCTCGCCGAGCGTCGGATCGTCGGAGATGAGCGCGAGCACTTCCTCGGTCAACGTGCCGTACCGGTTGAGGAGATGCTCCACCCGCACCACGTGCAGGCCCGTACGCGCGGCCATCCGCGCGCGGGCGTTCCACAGCGCTGTGTATCCCTCGGCGCCGACCAGCGGCACGTTCTCCGTGACACATGCGGCGACCCGCTGATCGAGACCGTGCACCGCCTCGTCCACCGCGTCCTTCGCCATGACGCGGTACGTCGTGTACTTCCCGCCCGCGACGACGACGAGCCCGGGGACCGGATGCGCCACCGTGTGCTCGCGGGAGAGCTTGCTCGTCGCGTCGGACTCACCGGCCAGCAGCGGGCGGAGCCCCGCGTACACGCCTTCGACGTCGTCCCGGGTGAGCGGGACGGCCAGCACGGAGTTCACGTGCTCCAGGAGATAGTCGATGTCCGCGCTGGACGCGGCGGGGTGCGCCTTGTCCAGGTCCCATTCGGTGTCCGTGGTTCCGACGATCCAGTGCCGGCCCCAGGGAATGACGAACAGCACCGACTTCTCGGTCTGCAGGATCAGGCCGGTCGTGGAGTGGATCCGGTCCTTGGGCACGACGAGATGGATGCCCTTGGAGGCGCGCACATGGAACATGCCGCGCTCGCCGATCATCGCCTGGGTGTCGTCCGTCCACACACCGGTCGCGTTCACGACCTGCTTGGCGCGGATCTCGTACTCCCCGCCGCCCTCGACGTCCTCCACCCGCGCTCCGACGACACGCTCGCCCTCACGGAGAAACCCGATGACCCTGGCACGGCTGGCGACGTGGGCGCCGTACCGCGCGGCCGTGCGGACGAGGGTCATCACATAGCGGGCGTCGTCCATCTGCGCGTCGTAGTACTGGATGGCCCCGATGAGGGCGTTCTTCTTCAGGCAGGGGGCGACCCTCAGGGCGTGCCGCCGGGTCAGATGGCGGTGTGTGGGGAGCCCTCGCCCGTGTCCGGACGAGACGGACATGGCGTCGTACAGCGCGACGCCCGATCCGGCGTACAGGCGCTCCCAGCCCTTGTGCTGAAGGGGGTACAGAAACGGCACCGGCTTCACCAGGTGCGGCGCCAGGCGCTCCAGGAGCAGGCCGCGCTCCTTCAGCGCCTCACGGACGAGCGCGAAGTCCAGCATCTCCAGATAGCGCAGTCCGCCGTGGATGAGCTTGCTGGACCGGCTCGACGTGCCCGACGCCCAGTCGCGCGCCTCCACCAGACCGGTGGACAGTCCTCTCGTCACGGCGTCCAGGGCTGTGCCGGCGCCCACGACGCCACCACCCACCACCAGTACGTCCAGCTCCCGCTCGGCCATGCCGGCGAGTGCCAGAGTGCGCTCCTCGGGTCCCAGTGTCGCTGTCCTCACTGCGTGCCTCCCGTCGCCCCCGTGTCCCCCTGCGGTCGGGTCCACACCGTCGATTCTGTCCGCAGTCGCCGACTTCAGCCACCGACTGTGGATAACACTCGGGCAGCCACGAGCGCGCAATACCGCATAACGGTCATATTTACGCCTAGTCTGACATTGCGCCCGCCCGTTCTGCCCACAGGGCTTGCGCCCCCGCTCCCCTCCGGTTAAAGGGAAGGACGGCCAACGCCATGCCCGCAGATCTCGCTGTCATCGGACTCGGTCACTTCGGCCTGCCCCTCGCCCAGGCCGCCGTCGGTGCCGGCATCGAGACGATCGGCTATGACACCGACCCGCGGCATCTCACCGAACCGGCGGGAGGCTGCTCCCCCGCCGACGTCCGCCGGATGCTCTCCGCCGGGTTCAGGACGGTGACGGACCCGGCCGAGCTCGGCCGGGTTCGCACCGCCGCACTCTGTGTACCCACGCCGCTCGGTCCGGACGGCAATCTGGACCTCACCGCCCTCGGCGAGGCCGCCCGCACGCTCGCGGCACGTATGCGCCCGCACACCACCGTGGTACTGGAATCCTCCGTCCAGCCCGGCACGACCGAGAGCTTCCTGCGCCCCCTCCTCGAAGAGGGCTCCGGACTGCGGGCGGGCCGCGACTTCCACCTCGCCTACTCCCCCGGCCGCGTCGACCCCGGCAACCGCACCCACGGCTACGCCAACACCCCCAAGGTCATCGGTGGCCTCACCCCCGCCTGCACCGAGTCGGCCGCCGCCTTCTACGGCCGCCTCACGGACAAGGTGGTCCGGGCCCGCGGCACGCGCGAGGCGGAGACGGTGAAGGTGCTGGAGACGAACTTCCGGCACGTCAACATCGCCCTCGTCAACGAGATGGCGGTCCTCTGCAACGACCTCGGCGTCGACCTCTGGGACGTCATCCGCTGCGCCGAGACGAAGCCCTTCGGCTTCCAGGCCTTCCGCCCCGGCCCCGGCGTCGGCGGCCACGGTGTCCCGCTGGACCCCAGCTGCCTCCCGCTGAACGGCCGCACCCCCGGGCCTCCCCTGCGCATGGTCGGCCTCGCCCAGGAGATCAACACCCGGATGCCCCAGTACGTCATCCAGCGGTGCGCCACCCTGCTGAACGAGCACGGAAAATCGGCCCGCGGCGCGCGTGTTCTGCTCCTCGGCATCACCTACAAGCCCGATCTGGCCGATCTGGAGAGCTCCCCGTCCACCGAGATCGCCCGCCGCCTGATGGATCTGGGCGCCTCCGTCAGCTACCACGACCCCTACATCCCGGACTGGCGCGTCCACGACCAGCCCGTCCCGCGTGCGGACTCGCTCTACGAGGCGGCCGCCAACGCGGACCTGACCGTGCTGCTCCAGCACCACCGCACGTACGACCTCCAGGGCCTCGCCGTGAAGGCGCAGCTCCTGCTCGACACCCGGGGCGCCACCCCGGCGGGCGCGGCCCACCGGCTCTGAGGACATAACCCGTCCGCGTCTGTCGTAGCGGGCTGCTACTGTCCGGAACTCGTCGCACGCTCGTACGACGATCTGCATCCCTTGGGGGGGACCCACATGAGCCAGCCCGTTCCGCCACCGTCCGGCAATCCCTTCGCCGACCAGGGCGTTCCCTTCGCGCCGGCCCCGCCGCCGGCCCCCGTCCGTGACAACGTCGCCCTCGGTCTGGTGACCGCTGTCGTCGTCGCCCTCGTCGCGGGCGGGATCTACGGCGGTATCGCCGGAGCCATCGAGCGGGAGATCGGCTGGGCCGCGATCGGCGTCGGCTTCATCACCGGCTTCGCCGCGGGCAAGGTGGGCGGGCGCAACCCCCTGCTCCCCGTCGTCAGCGTCGTCTGCTCGCTGGTGGCCGTGTACCTGGGTCAGCTGCTCGCCATCGCGGTGATCATGGCGGACCTGACGGGCGCGTCGGTGACCGAGGTCCTGTTCGACAACTTCTCCCAGGTGATGGACCTCTGGAACGAGAGCAAGGACGTCATGACCTTCCTCTTCTTCGGTCTGGCCGGATTCGCGGCCTTCTCCGGCGCGAAGAAGTCCGCGGAGTGACCTCCGCCCACCTCGGCTCCCGCCGGAGCTGATCCGTGCACGCGGAAGGGGCCCGCACCACCCGGTGCGGGCCCCTTGCCGTACGTATCGTCCGCACCCGTCCGGTGCGGAGCGGCCGGCCTCAGCGCTTGTGCTGGGAGTCCGCCACCGTGACCTCGACGCGCTGGAACTCCTTGAGCTCGCTGTAGCCCGTCGTCGCCATGGCGCGGCGCAGCGCACCGAAGAAGTTCATGGAACCGTCCGGGATGTGCGAGGGCCCCGTCAGGACCTCCTCCGTCGTCCCGACGATGCCCAGGTCCACCAGCTTGCCGCGCGGGACGTCCTCGTGGACCGCCTCCATGCCCCAGTGGTGTCCCCGGCCGGGCGCGTCCGTCGCGCGGGCGAGCGGCGAACCGATCATCACCGCGTCCGCGCCGCACGCGATCGCCTTCGGCAGGTCTCCGGACCAGCCCACACCGCCGTCGGCGATGACGTGGACATAGCGACCGCCGGACTCGTCCATGTAGTCACGACGGGCCGCGGCCACGTCGGCCACCGCGGTGGCCATCGGGACCTGGATGCCGAGCACGTTGCGCGTGGTGTGCGCGGCGCCGCCGCCGAAGCCGACCAGGACACCGGCCGCGCCCGTACGCATCAGGTGCAGCGCCGCCGTGTAGGTGGCGCAGCCGCCGACGATGACCGGGACGTCCAGCTCGTAGATGAACTGCTTCAGGTTCAGCGGCTCGGCAGCACCGGAGACGTGCTCGGCGGAGACCGTCGTGCCGCGGATGACGAAGATGTCGACGCCCGCGTCCACCACGGCCTTGGAGAACTGCGCGGTGCGCTGCGGCGAGAGCGCGGCGGCCGTCACGACGCCCGAGTCGCGGACCTCCTTGATGCGCTGCCCGATCAGCTCTTCCTTGATCGGCGCGGCGTAGATCTCCTGCAGACGGTTGGTCGCGGCGTCGGTCGGCAGCTCGGCGATCTCGTCGAGCAGCGGCTGCGGGTCCTCGTACCGCGTCCACAGGCCCTCGAGGTTCAGGACACCGAGGCCGCCCATCTCACCGATGCGGATCGCGGTCTGCGGGGAGACGACGGAGTCCATGGGAGCGGCCAGGAAGGGCAGCTCGAAGCGGTAGGCGTCGATCTGCCAGGCGATCGAGACCTCCTTCGGGTCCCGCGTGCGCCGGCTCGGTACGACGGCGATGTCATCGAACGCGTACGCCCGGCGGCCGCGCTTGCCGCGCCCGATCTCGATCTCAGTCACGTGTGTGGCCTTTCCCTCTACGTCTGCGCCTACCAGTATCCCCGACACATACGTGAGGGGCGGTCCCGGCAAGCTCCGGGACCGCCCCTCACGACGTGCGGACTACTTCCTGCTGTAGTTCGGCGCCTCGACCGTCATCTGGATGTCGTGCGGGTGGCTCTCCTTGAGACCCGCCGAGGTGATGCGCACGAACCGGCCGTTCGCCTGGAGCTCCGGGACCGTCCGGCCGCCGACGTAGAACATCGACTGCCGCAGACCACCGGTCAGTTGGTGCACGACCGCGGAGAGCGGACCCCGGTAGGGCACCTGGCCCTCGATGCCCTCGGGAACCAGCTTCTCGTCGGAGGCGACGCCCTCCTGGAAGTAGCGGTCCTTGGAGAAGGACCGCTGCTCGCCGCGGGACTGCATCGCACCGAGCGAACCCATGCCGCGGTAGGACTTGAACTGCTTGCCGTTGATGAAGAGCAGCTCGCCCGGAGACTCCTCGCAGCCCGCGAGCAGCGAGCCCAGCATGACCGTGTCGGCGCCCGCGACCAGCGCCTTCGCGATGTCGCCGGAGTACTGGAGGCCACCGTCGCCGATGACCGGGACACCGGCCTCCTTGGCGGCCAGCGAGGCCTCGTAGATCGCCGTGACCTGGGGAACGCCGATGCCGGCGACGACCCGGGTCGTACAGATGGAGCCGGGGCCCACGCCGACCTTGATGCCGTCGACACCGGCGTCGATCAGCGCCTGGGCGCCGTCACGCGTGGCGATGTTGCCGCCGATGACATCCACGCCCCCCGCGTTCGACTTGATCTTGGCGACCATGTCGCCGACCAGCCGGGAGTGGCCGTGTGCGGTGTCGACGACGATGAAGTCGACGCCCGCCTCGATCAGCGCCTGGGCGCGCTCGAAGGCGTCGCCCGCGACACCGACGGCCGCGCCGACGAGCAGCCGGCCGTCCTTGTCCTTGGCGGCCATCGGGTACTTCTCGGCCTTGACGAAGTCCTTGACCGTGATCAGGCCCTTGAGCACACCGGCGTCGTCGACCAGCGGAAGCTTCTCGATCTTGTGGCGGCGCAGCAGCTCCATGGCGTCGACACCCGAGATCCCGACCTTGCCCGTGACCAGCGGCATCGGGGTCATGACCTCGCGCACCTGGCGGCTGCGGTCCGACTCGAAGGCCATGTCACGGTTGGTGACGATGCCGAGCAGCTTGCCGCCGCGGTCGGTCACCGGCACACCGCTGATGCGGAACTTCGCGCACAGCCGGTCGGCCTCGCCGAGCGTCGCGTCCGGGTTCACCGTGATCGGGTCGGTGACCATGCCGGACTCGGAGCGCTTGACCAGGTCGACCTGGTTGGCCTGGTCGGCGATGGAGAGATTGCGGTGCAGCACGCCGGCGCCGCCCTGGCGGGCCATCGCGATGGCCATGCGCGCCTCGGTGACCTTGTCCATCGCCGCGGACAGCAGCGGGATGTTCACCCGTACGTTCTTCGAGATGTACGAGGAGGTGTCGATCTGGTCGGGCGCCATGTCCGACGAGCCCGGCAGCAGCAGCACATCGTCGTAGGTCAGCCCGAGTGTCGCGAATTTCTCGGGCACTCCGTCGACGTTGGTCATGACACCTTCCCCAAATGGCCTTGATCGGTGCGGATGTCCATGCTAACGGGCTCTGAACCCGTCTCATTCCACGATCAAGATCGGCCGGCAGCTTTGGTTGTTCGTACGTACAGGAAGACCGTACGACTCACTGCTCGGCCAGCGCACGCAGCCTGCTCAGAGCCCGGTGCTGGGCGACTCGCACCGCGCCGGGTGACATACCCAGCATCTGTCCCGTCTCCTCCGCGGTCAGACCGACCGCGACCCGCAGCACCAGCAGCTCGCG
Source organism: Streptomyces sp. NPDC058685 (assembly GCF_042714725.1). Classification (NCBI taxonomy): domain Bacteria; kingdom Bacillati; phylum Actinomycetota; class Actinomycetes; order Kitasatosporales; family Streptomycetaceae; genus Streptomyces; species Streptomyces sp. NPDC058685. Next base: position 151,654 of record NZ_JBHXSL010000001.1, on the reverse strand, counting down.
CTGGTTCTCCGGGAGGTTGGCGAGGAGCTTCTTGGCCCATTCGGCGTCGTCGCTGAGCAGCGCGCGTTCCTCGGGGCCGAGGGAGTCGTCCGGGCGCTCGGGCATCTCGTCGGACGGTACGGCCGTCGATCCCGGGTGGCGCATGGCCGCCCGCTGCAGATCGGCGACCTTGTGGGTGGCGATGGCGAAGACGAAGGCCTCGAAGGGCCGCCCGGTGTCCTTGTACCGCGGCAGTGCCATCAGCACCGCGACACAGACCTCCTGGGCGAGGTCTTCCACGAAGTGACGCGCGTCTCCCGGCAGCCGGCTGAGCCGGGTGCGGCAGTAACGCAGCGCGAGGGGGTGAACGTGCGCGAGGAGATCGTGCGTGGCCTGCTCGTCCCCGTCGACGGCACGGTGAACCAGGGAACCGATGGCCCCCTGAGCGGTCACCGCCTCGTCGTCACGCATCGGTCCATGGTGCCTCGGCGCCTGAGCATCCGTGGCACTGCGTCCAATGTTGTGCACCGAAGCGTTATGAGCAGGTGCGCCGGAACTCATCGCCTGCGCCCTCCCCTTCCGCTCGACAGACTCGTTCCCAAGGAACTCCACATCTCAAGGATGCGGCATCGGACGGGAAACGAATGCCCGCGTCCGTCCGATTCCCCGCCCGCCGTACGGCGGGCGGGGTCCGTCGCGCCCCGGGGGCGACCCGTCCGCCGGGCCGAAGGGAGTGTCCGCGCAGTGTCGTCGTCCGCCCGCAGGGCGGGGTTCGCGGCGTCCGATGCGTGCGATCGCCGGGCGCCGGTGCGCCCTCGTAGCGGAGCTACTCGTGGCCGCCCACAGCTCGGCCTCGCGCAGCAGGGACTCGCTCCGCCGGTTGCCCTGCTTGGTCTTGGCCTGGGAGGTGTACGTGCCGCGGTGCAGCTCCAGGTACAGC
>NZ_JBHXSL010000001.1:0-150726 GCF_042714725.1 Streptomyces sp. NPDC058685 | reverse complement strand
GCGCCGGTGCGCCCTCGTAGCGGAGCTACTCGGGCGTATCGGCAACGCGGCGAGGGTGCGTGCAGGGCGTCGCGAACCGGACGAGACGTCGCGGACACGACCTAGCGGACCAGGCCCCAACGGAATCCGAGCGCGACGGCGTGCGCACGGTCCGAGGCGCCCAGCTTCTTGAAGAGCCGCCTGGCGTGCGTCTTCACCGTGTCCTCGGACAGGAAGAGCTCCCGGCCGATCTCGGCGTTCGACCGGCCGTGGCTCATGCCTTCGAGCACCTGGATCTCGCGTGCGGTGAGCGTGGGCGCGGCACCCATCTCGGCCGAACGCAGCCGACGCGGGGCGAGCCGCCAGGTCGGGTCCGCGAGCGCCTGGGTGACCGTGGCCCGCAGTTCGGCGCGCGAGGCGTCCTTGTGCAGATATCCACGGGCTCCCGCGGCGACCGCGAGGGCGACCCCGTCCAGATCCTCGGCGACGGTGAGCATGATGATCCGGGCGCCGGGGTCCGCGGACAGCAGCCTGCGGACCGTCTCGACGCCACCCAGACCGGGCATGCGTACGTCCATCAGAATCAGGTCCGAGCGGTCGGCCCCCCAGCGGCGGAGGACTTCCTCGCCGTTGGCCGCGGTCGTCACGCGCTCGACGCCGGGCACGGTCGCGACCGCGCGGCGGAGCGCCTCTCGGGCAAGCGGGGAGTCGTCGCAGACGAGGACGGATGTCATGGCCGTCCTCCGCAGCTGATGCGCGTCACCTTGAGCCTCCAGGCTGGGTACGTTTCGTCACCTGTGCGGTTGAACGCTCTCGGACATGTGCCCTAGCGCTTGTTCTTTCAACCGCCTCCGCACTACCAACGACGGTCACTCGAAAGAGTTACGGGTCGGACTGCCCACTTCAGCACTCTATGTGAGGGGCCGTACACGACGTAGAGCAATGCAGGTCAACAGGCCTTCACCCAGAAGCTATGCCCCATTTAGCGGCTTTTCTTCACTTTCTGCGGTGTCTGTGGCTAGATTCGCAATGAGTCATATTTACATCTACTTACACAGTAGATGTACGGTCGTGGGGCATGGTGCGGGTGCCGGATACGGCTCGTATCCGCCGCTCGTGCGCGACCTGACCGACCTGACCTGTATCCGCTCAGCACGGTTTCAAGGGGCAAGCGCTATGGCAGATTTCTCCCGCCTTCCCGGACCCAACGCCGATCTGTGGGACTGGCAGCTCCTCGCGGCCTGCCGTGGGGTGGACAGCTCGCTCTTCTTCCATCCCGAGGGCGAGCGGGGCGCGGCACGCAGTGCACGTGAGAACTCGGCGAAAGAGGTCTGCATGAGGTGCCCGGTCCGCGCGGAGTGCGCGGCACACGCGCTGGCGGTGCGGGAGCCGTACGGCGTGTGGGGCGGACTGACCGAGGACGAACGCGAGGAGCTCATGGGGCGGGCCCGTCACCGGCTGATCCCCGCGACGAGCGTCACGGGCATGGGGAGCGGTTGACACCCGTTTGCCCCAACCGTTCGAAGAAACGTTCCTGCACTCACCCCTGCCCGCATGCCGGCAGGGGTGAGTCGCGTCCGCGGCCGAGATGTACAGAGACGCGCAGAGACGTGCAGGGGTGTCAGCGGGCCGCGGCGAGGGCCAGTCGGTCGAGCGTCGCCGAGACCGCGGGGACCTGGGCGAGGTCGGGGAGGGTGAGCGCGACGATCTCGCGTTCGACGGCGGGGACGACGGTGACGGTCCGCGCACCCTTGGGGCGTACGGACTCCAGCGCCAGCTCCGGCAGCACCGCGACGCCCAGACCCGCTCCGACCAGGCCGATCACCGCCGGGTAGTCGTCGGTGGCGAAGTCGATCCGGGGCGTGAAGCCGGCCTTCTCGCAGACCTCGACCAGCTGGCGGCGGCAGCGCGGGCAGCCCGCGATCCAGGACTCCTCGGCGAGATCGGCGACGGTGACCGTGGCGGACGCGGCGAGCCGGTGCCCCTCCGGAACCAGGCCGACGAGCCGGTCCGTGAGCAGGGGCCGGACGACCAGGTCGTCCCACTCGGCCTCTCCGCCGTCGTAGCGGAACGCCAGCGCCACGTCGCAGTCGCCCCCGCGCAGCATCTCCACCGACCGCGGCGGCTCCGCCTCGACGAGCGAGACCCGGGTGCCGGGATGGGCCGCCCGCAGCGCGGCCAGCGCGGTGGGGACCAGCGTGGAGCTGCCGCTGGGGAAGGAGACCAGACGCACCCGCCCCGCGCGCAGCCCGGCGATGGCGGCGATCTCCTCCTCGGCGGCGGTGAGACCCGCGAGAATGCCGGACGCGTGGCGCACGAGCGCCTCCCCGGCCTGCGTCAGCCGCATCTCGCGACCCGTACGGATCAGGAGCGGGGTCCCCGCCGACGCCTCGAGCGCCTTCATCTGCTGGCTGACGGCCGGCTGGGTGCAGCCGAGCGAGCGGGCCGCGGCGGAGAAGGACCCGGTGGCGGCGACCGCGCGGAGCACTCGGAGATGACGGGCTTCGATCACCCCTTGAATATAAGGGGACCTTGGAGGCCGGGGCAATTATCGGCTGGATCGTTTGGGCAAGCCGGGGTTAGCGTGCAGTCATGAAGGTTCTGACGGTCAATGTGGGCCGCGCCAAGACGGTGGAGTACACCGACACCCCGGACGGGACGACGGGGATCGACAAGCAGCCCGCCGAGACGGCCGTCATGGTCACGGACCCCGGGCCGAAGGGCAGGGGCGGCAGCGGCCTCGCCGGGGACACGATCTGCGATCTGCGCCATCACGGCGGGACGCATCAGGCGGTGTACGCCTTCGCCCGGGAGGATCTGGACTACTGGGAGCGGGAGTTGGGCCACCCGATCCCGAACGGCACCTTCGGCGAGAACCTCACCACGATCGGTCTCGACGTCAACAACGCGAAGATCGGGGAGCGTTGGCGGATCGGTGACTCCCTCGTGCTGGAGGTGACGAGCGGTCGCATCCCGTGCCGTACGTTCGGATCCTGGCTGGGCGAGAAGGGCTGGGTCAGGCGCTTCACGCGGAATGCCGCGCCGGGCGCGTATCTGAGGGTCGTCGAACCGGGGGAGATCCGGGCGGGCGACCCCGTCGAGATCGTGCACAGCCCCGGCCACGCGGTGACGGTGGGACTCGCGTTCCGCGCCGGGACCACCGAGCGGGCGCTGCTGCCGCAGATCCTCGCCGCGGGCGACGCGCTCCACCCCGAACTGCTCGCGACGGCACGGACGTATGTGGAGAAGTACGGCGCTTAGGCACGCCTGTGTGGACCGGCGGGCACAGTGCGCGAGAGGCCGTCCCGCAGGCCGGGCGTGTACACGGCACCGACACGCGGGGCACTAACGTGCCGCCTATGACGACTGCACTGATTACGGGAGCGACCGCGGGCATCGGTGCCGCGTTCGCGCGGCGGCTCGCCGCCGAGGGACACAACCTGGTGCTGGTGGCCCGTGACACCAAACGGCTGCAGGAGCACGCCACCGAGCTGCACGACCGGCACGGCATCGAGGCGGAGGTGCTGACCGCGGACCTGTCCGAGGAGGAGGGGATCGCGGCCGTCGAGAAGCGGCTGGGCGACCGCAGGAACCCGGTGGACCTGCTGGTCAACAATGCCGGGTTCGGCAACAAGGGCAGCTTCCTGGAAGTGTCCATGGCCGACGAGCTGACGATGCTGAAGGTGCACTGCGAGGCGGTGCTCCGGCTCACGGCCGCGGCGACCGCGGTGATGCGCGACCGCGGGCGCGGCGGTGTGGTGAACGTGGCCTCGGTCGCGGCGTTCGTCCCCCGCGGGACCTACGGAGCGTCGAAGGCATGGGTCGTGCAGTTCACGCAGGGCGCCGCACGGGACCTGGCGGGATCGGGCGTACGGCTGATGGCGCTCTGCCCCGGATTCGTACGCACCGAGTTCCACGAGCGCGCCGGCATGGGGACCGACAACATCCCGAACTGGATGTGGCTGGACGCCGACAAGGTCGTGGAGGCAGGACTCGCGGACCTGGCCCGCGGCAAGGCGGTCTCGATCCCGGACCCGCGGTACAAGGCGCTGATGGGAGTGGCGAAGCTGGCGCCGCGCAATCTGCTGGGCGGGGTGACGTCCAAGACGGGCCGCAAGTACGGACCGCAGTAAGCCGCACGCGCGTCGGTCGCGGGCGAGCAGGTCGCACGTGTGGCCGCGGTCGAAGGACTGCGGCCACCGGCGGGCGTACGTCCCGGCACGCCGTCACATCCCCTCCGGGCCGGGCAGTATGAGCGGATGTCCGTCCGCGCCGGGCGGCCCGCGCTTCCCGATCTGCCGGCCGCGTGAACAGATTCCGCGCCGGGCAGCGTGAGCGGACTCCGGCCAGGCACAAGGGAGCAGGGTCATGCACCAGCGCACCGACGAACGTCCCGCCGTCCTCCTCGCCATGGGCCCGGGGATCGCGGACCAGCTGTTCACCGATCCCCTGCGGGCCCGGCTGGTGGGCCTCGCCGACACCGATCCGCACCTGGTCGCGCACGATCTGGCCGCCCCCACCCCCCGGGTCGCCTCGGCGCTCGCCACCGCCGAGGTCCTGCTGACCTGCTGGGGCGCGCCCGTGCTCACCGCCGAGGTGCTCGACTCGGCGCCCCGGCTGCGTGCCGTCGTCCACGCGGCCGGCTCCGTCAAGCACCACGTCACGGACGCCTGTTGGGAACGCGGCATCACCGTGGCCTCCGCCGCGTCCGCCAACGCGCTGCCCGTCGCCGAGTACACGCTCGCCGCCGTCCTCTTCGCGGGTAAACGGGTGCTGCGTTCGGCCCAGCAGTACGGCCGGCTGCGTGCCGCGCACGACTGGCGGGAGGAACTGGCCGGTGCCGGGAACTTCCGCGGCACCGTCGGGATCGTCGGCGCGTCCCGCATCGGCCGCCGGGTGACCGAGCTGCTGCGCCCCTTCGACCTGGACGTGCTGCTGTACGACCCGTACGTCGGCGCCGCAGAAGCCGAGGCGCTCGGTGCCGTGAAGGCGGAGCTCGACGACCTGTGCGCCGCCAGTCCCATCGTCTCGGTCCATGCCCCCGAACTGGCGAGTACTCGCCATATGATCGACGCCCGCCGGCTCGCGCTGATGCCGGACGGCGCGACACTGATCAACACCTCGCGCGGCTCGCTGGTCGACCAGGACGCGCTGCTGCGCGAACTGGTGCCGGGCCGGCTGCACGCCGTACTCGACGTCACCGAGCCGGAGATCCCGTCCGCGGACTCCCCGCTCTACACCCTGCCGAACGTGCTGCTGACCCCCCATGTCGCCGGCTCGCTCGGCAACGAGCTGCACCGGATGACGGAGCACGCACTCGACGAACTGGAGCGGTACGGCAAGGGCCTGCCGTTCGAGGAGCCGGTTCACGCGCAGACGCTGGGCCATTCCGCGTAGGAGGCCCGGAGACCCGGACCCGGACCCAGACCCGGACCCGGACCCGGACCCGCCCCAGCAAGCGGAGCCCGACTCTCCGGCCGGAGGCTGTCACATCCCGCCCGTTTCCCGCGTCATCCCTACGAGGACGACGACGGAGGAATGAGCGATGGATGACCAAGAGGTCCTGGCGGAGCGTTTCCACGCCGACCGGCCCCACCTCAAGGCAGTGGCCTATCGGATGCTCGGCTCACTGAGCGAGGCGGACGACGCCGTGCAGGAAGCCTGGTTCAGGCTCCACCGCGCCGACACGAGCGCGGTCGAGAATCTGAGCGGCTGGCTGACGACGGTGGTCGGCCGGGTCTGCCTCGACATGCTGCGCTCGCGCAAGTCCCGCCGCGAGGAGTCTTGGGACGTACGCGTTCCGGATCCCGTGGTGCACCGGGAGGGCACGGTCGACCCCGAGCACGAGGTGCTGATGGCCGACTCGGTCGGGCTCGCGCTGCTCGTGGTGCTGGAGACCCTCGGGCCCGCGGAGCGTCTCGCCTTCGTCCTGCACGACATGTTCGCGCTGCCCTTCGAGGAGATCGCCCCCATCGTCGGACGCACCCCTGCCGCCACCCGGCAGCTCGCCAGCCGGGCCCGTCGCCGGGTGCAGGGCACGACCTCCGTACCCGACGATCAGAACCGCCAGCGCGAAGTCGTCGACGCGTTCATCGCCGCGTCGCGCGGAGGCGACTTCGACGCGCTGGTGGCGCTGCTCGACCCGGACGTGGTGCTGCGCGCGGATGCCGGGGCCCTGCCGGCGATGCCGTCCCGCGAGGTGCGCGGTGCACGTCAGGTCGCCGGACAGGCGCTCGCCTTCCAGCAGTTTTCGCAGTTCTCACGGCGCGTGCTCGTCAACGGCGGTGCCGGAATCGTCACCGCGCCGGGCGGCCGGACGCTGTCGGTCATGGGCTTCACCATCACGGGCGGAAAGATCGTCGCGATCGACATCCTGGCCGATCCGGACCGGCTGAGCCGACTCGATCTGACCTTCATCGGCGACTGATCCGTACCCGCCGTCGGGCCCGGCAGGCACTCTTCGCTCTCCCCCGCCGGGCCCGGCAGGCACCGACCGCTCCACCGCCGGGCCCGGCGAACACCCCCAGCGGGCGCGGAGAAACACCGAGCCCGGTGCCCCCGCGACGGGGACACCGGGCTCGGTGGTGATGTCGGACGTCAGGCGTCGGACGTCAGTGGGAGTGGCCGTGACCGTGGCCGTGGCCCGCGTCGGCCTCGTCCTCCGCCGGCTTCTCGACGACCAGGGTCTCGGTCGTGAGCAGCAGGGAGGCGATGGACGCGGCGTTCTCCAGGGCGGAGCGCGTGACCTTGACCGGGTCGATGACGCCGGCCTTCACCAGGTCGCCGTACTCGCCGGTCGCGGCGTTGAAGCCCTGGCCCTTGTCGAGCTCCGCCACCTTCGCGGTGATGACGTAGCCCTCGAGGCCCGCGTTCTCGGCGATCCAGCGCAGCGGCTCGACGGCGGCGCGGCGGACGACGGCGACACCGGTGGCCTCGTCGCCCTCCTTGCCGAGGTTGCCGTCGAGGACCTTGACCGCGTGGACGAGCGCGGAGCCACCACCGGAGACGATGCCCTCCTCGACCGCGGCGCGGGTCGCGGAGATGGCGTCCTCCAGACGGTGCTTCTTCTCCTTGAGCTCCACCTCGGTGGCGGCGCCGACCTTGATCACGCACACGCCGCCGGCCAGCTTCGCGAGGCGCTCCTGGAGCTTCTCGCGGTCCCAGTCGGAGTCCGTGGACTCGATCTCGGCCTTGATCTGGTTGATACGGCCGGCGACGTCGTCCTGGTTGCCGCCACCGTCGACGATGGTGGTGTCGTCCTTCGTCACCGTCACGCGGCGGGCGCTGCCCAGCACGTCGAGACCGGCCTGGTCGAGCTTGAGGCCGACCTCCTCGGAGATGACGGTCGCGCCGGTGAGGCTCGCCATGTCCTGGAGCATCGCCTTGCGGCGGTCGCCGAAGCCCGGGGCCTTCACCGCGACGGCGTTGAAGGTGCCACGGATCTTGTTGACGACGAGGGTGGAGAGCGCCTCGCCCTCGACGTCCTCGGCGATGATCAGCAGCGGCCGCGAGCCACCCGCCTGGATGACCTTCTCCAGCAGCGGCAGCAGGTCCTGGATCGAGGAGACCTTGCCCTGGTTGATCAGGATGTACGGGTCGTCGAGGACGGCCTCCATACGCTCCTGGTCGGTGACCATGTACGGCGAGAGGTAGCCCTTGTCGAAGGCCATGCCCTCGGTGAACTCCAGCTCCAGGCCGAAGGTGTTGGACTCCTCGACGGTGATGACACCGTCCTTGCCGACCTTGTCCATCGCCTCGGCGATGAGCTCGCCGACCTGCTGGTCCTGCGCGGAGAGCGCGGCCACGGCGGCGATGTCGGCCTTGTCGTCGATCGGCCGGGCGGTCGCGAGGAGCTCCTCGGACACGGCCTTGACCGCGGCGTCGATGCCCTTCTTCAGGGCGGCCGGGGAGGCACCCGCGGCGACGTTGCGCAGGCCCTCGCGGACCAGCGCCTGGGCCAGCACGGTGGCGGTGGTGGTGCCGTCACCAGCGATGTCGTTGGTCTTGGTCGCCACCTCCTTCACCAGCTGGGCGCCCAGGTTCTCGTACGGGTCCTCGACCTCGACCTCACGGGCGATGGTGACACCGTCGTTGGTGATGGTGGGTGCGCCGAACTTCTTGTCGATGACGACGTTGCGGCCGCGGGGGCCGATCGTCACCTTGACCGTGTCGGCAAGCTTGTTGACGCCGCGCTCGAGGGCGCGACGGGCGTCCTCGTCGAACTTCAGGATCTTCGCCATGGAGCGATTCAGCCCTCTCGGAAAGCTGGGGGTGAACGAACTGCGCCCCCGGTCGCCCGGCCCTCTCGGGGTCGCGCGGGCCGGGGGCGCAGCTCACAAGCACAAACTATGTGGTGAATTACTTCTCGACGATCGCGAGCACGTCGCGGGCCGAGAGGACGAGGTATTCCTCGCCGTTGTACTTCACCTCGGTGCCGCCGTACTTGCTGTACAGAACGACATCGCCGGTCTGGACGTCGAGCGGCAGGCGCTCGCCGTTCTCGAAGCGACCCGGGCCCACGGCGAGGACGACGCCCTCCTGGGGCTTCTCCTTCGCGGTGTCCGGGATGACCAGGCCGGAGGCCGTGGTCTGCTCGGCGTCGAGCGGCTGGACCACAATGCGGTCCTCGAGCGGCTTGATGGCAACCTTGGAGCTGGCGGTCGTCACGATCCGACCTCCCCCTTCGGAGATCTCACGGGGTTAACTGAGCAGAGGTGGCGACCAGGTCGATCCGTCGTCGCGGGTGCCGGACCTGCCTGTCGCTGTGTTGGCACTCTCCGGTGGGGAGTGCCAGTGCCGAGACTATGACTGCGATTAGCACTCGGTCAAGCGGAGTGCCAATTCACCACCCTGCGGCGGCCCGATCCGCCCGTGTGGGGGAAACGCACGGGCGGCGCGGGGCGTTCCCCCGGGCCGGGCGTGTCAGGGGACCGGGCATGCCGGGGGCCGGCCCGGGGACTGCCCCTCACGGGCGACCGGGCGCGGCTTCGCGTGCACGGCCCGGCCGGGCTTCGGGCGTACGGCCCGGCGCCGCGGCGTCCGCACGGTGCGGGCGATGAGCGCGATGAGTGCCGTGGGCGCGATGGACCCGGTGGATACGGCTCAGCAGCCGGGTCGCCGGTTCGGCCGGACCGGGAGCGTCGAGGCCCTGCGGGCGGACACGGCCGTCACCGGCGCGCGGCGGCCCCGGAAGTGCGTCCACTCGGCGTGCCGCCGGCGCCGCGGCCCCCGGCTCGACCTTCTCGACCGCTCTGCGGCCGAGCCGTTCGAGCGGGTCCACGGACGCCGGGGCACAGCCGACACAGACGAGCAGCGCACCGGCGACGACCGCCGTGGCGGCCGACGGCCGGAGCGCGCGGCTCATACGTAGTCCTCCAGTTTGGCCACGGCGTACCCCTTGTCGGTCACCGTCTTCATGACCTTGCGGATCATGTCGGGCATCGTGCCCTTCCACTCGTCGCTGCCGCGGAAGTGGGTGAGGATGATGTCGCCCGGGTGCAGATCCCGGTCCCACTCGCGCCATTCCATGTGGTCGGGGAACGCCTCGGCGGCCCACAGCGGCACCGCCTTGACGCCGCACGAGCGCGCGGCCCGCAGGGTGTCCCGGTTGTAGTTGCCGTACGGCGGCCGGAAGAGCGGCGGCCGCTTCCCGTACCGCTTCTCGAGCTTGTCCTGCTGGTCGCAGATCTCCCGCTTCTGCGCGGCGTAGGAAAGACCGGGCAGGTAGCGGTGGTTGAGGGTGTGATTGTGCAGCGAGACCCCGCGGTCCTGCATCCGCTGGAAGTAGTCGTAGTCGTCGTTGATGACGTAGTCGCTGAGGAACGCGCTGTACGGGATCCGCAGATCGCTCATCATCCGCAGCAGGTCGGGGTCCTTCTCCGAGCCGTCGTCGATCGTCAGGAAGACGATCTTCTCCTTGACCGGCACGGTCGTGAAGACGGGCGGCATCGACTCCTGCCCCTCGACCTCGAAGCCCTTGCGGGTGGTGATCTTCGGCTTGACGGCGGGCGGCGGGGGCGCGGCCAGCGGGGTGCGGGCGAGGCCCCACTTCTTCGCGGCGGCGGCCCGAGCCGTCTGGTCACGCTTGATCCGGGCCGCGCGGGCGGCGAGCGCCCCGGCCGCGCCGGCCTCCTTCCGGACCTCGGGACCGCGGTCGGCCTTCGGGCCGCCGGCCCCGTCCGTGGACTCGGCCGCGCAGGCGGAGCCGAACAGGGCGACGAGCAGGGCGGCCGCGACGGCACGGCGGTGCGCCCGGCCGCGACGCGATCGGGTGGTTTTTGCTGGCATGTTTCCGTTTTGTCCGACTAGCTGCATGGCGCTGGATCCTGTCAGCACGGATCCCGGTGGCCGGGCCGACACCTCCACCCGCGGGCACACCATCGCCCACCTGGCCCACAATGGGCCGGTGAACGACCTCCCACTCTTCGCCGCCCTCCGCTCCGAGGAAGGCCGGACCCTGCTCGCCGCCCTGCGGGACCACGACCCGGCCGAGGAACTGGCGATCGCCACCCGGCTGCGCCGCGAACACCCCACCGAGCTGGTCTCGGCGGCCCTCGGTCAGGCGCGGCTGCGGCAGCGGGCGGTGGCGAAGTTCGGCGACCAGGACGCGTACCGGATGTACTTCACGCCGAACGGCGTCGAGCAGTCGACGCGTAAGCCGGTCGCGGAGTACCGGGCCCGGCGCTTCGGGGAACTCGGCACGGCCGAGGTCACCGACCTGTGCTGTGGGATCGGCGGCGACGCGATCGCCCTGGCCCGGGCCGGCATCCACGTACTCGCGGTGGAACGCGACCCGCTGACGGCGGAGACGGCGCGCGCGAACGCGGACGCGCTGGAGCTCGGCGACCGGATCGAGGTGCGCTGCGCGGACGTCACGCAGATCGCGGCCGGACCGGGTGCGGTGTTCCTGGACCCGGCACGCCGGGGAGGCCGGGGCCGCATCTTCGACCCCGAGGCGTACTCCCCTCCGCTGTCCTGGGCGATCGAGGCGGTACGCCGGGCGGGCACCGGCGCGGTGAAGATCGCTCCCGGCATCCCGCACGAACTGATCCCGGACGACGCCGAGGCGGAGTGGATCTCGGACGGCGGCGACGTGAAGGAGGCGGTGCTCTGGTTCGGCACAACCCCCGGCACCCGCCGCGCGACCCTGCTCCCGGGCCCGCACTCCCTGCCCGGCCGCGGCCTGCCGGACCCGGTGGTCCGCACGGTGGGCCGCTACCTCTACGAGCCGGACGGCGCGGTGATCCGGGCGCACCTGGTGGCGGAGGTGGCGGAGGACCTGAACGGCGGCCTGATCGACGAGACGATCGCGTACATCACGTCGGACGACCTGCGCCCGACGCCGTTCGCCACCGCGTACGAGATCACGGACGAACTCCCCTTCAACCTCAAGAAGCTGAAGGCGCTTCTGCGGGAGCGGGAGGTCGGCAACCTGACGGTGAAGAAGCGCGGCTCGGCGGTGGAGCCGGAGGAACTGCGCAGGAAGGTGAAACCGCAGGGGAGGAACGCGGCGACGGTGTTCCTGACGAGGGTGGCGGGGGCGCCGACGATGCTGGTGGGGCGTCCGGCGTAGCGCACCGGACAGAGACTGGCGAATGCCGGCTCGGCGAATCGTCGCAAGTGCTGGCGCGGTACTAGGAGTTCACGGGACTACCGACGCAGCGGGCGGAGGACGTCGCCGGCACTCTCATCCCGCCTCTCAGCCCCCGCCTCCTCCCGCAGCGCCGAGCGCAGGCGCCTCACCCGGTCGTGGACCCCAGCGGACGCGGGCGGCGGTGCGGCAAGCCGGACCGTGCCCGTGCCCGTGCACGTGCGGCACAGACCTCCGGGGAGCGACGCCGGTTCGCCCGGGGCTCCGCAGTCCGTGCATTCCAGGATCATGCGAGGGGCCGGGGGTTCCGGTGGGAGCTTCGACAGCAGGCGGGCGCGGACGAAACCGTACGGGTGGGAGATCTGTGCCGGGAGGCCCGCCGTCAGGGCCGAGAGCAGGTGGCTCTCGGTCGCGCCGCGCTCGAACCACGCGCCCGCCGCGGCCTCCAGTGCCGCGCAGTCCGACGCCGAGAGCGTCAGCCGCGCCTCGATACGCCCGAGGCGGGCCAGCACGTCGTAGCCCGCCGTCCTCGCCAGTGCGGCCGGGATCGTCGAGGCTCCGAGCTCGCCGGCCGCGAAGTGCGCCCACCAGGCGTCGTCGCGGGGCGTGCGGGACCAGTACGAGCGCCAGACCCAGATGTTCGTACCGGACGCGCTGGTGACGCACTGGCGGACACGGCGGTAATGGCCCGCCGCCGAGAGGCTGTTCAGGATGGTCGCCACCGCGCACTGGCCGTAACCCGGCAGGTGCTTGGCGAGCGTCTTCACCGAGATGTCCGCGCCCTCGGACTGCCGGTCGATGTAGTCCGCGACCGCCGCTTCACGCCTGGCCAGATGTGCGAAGTCGTCCGCGCGGCGGGGGCGTTGGGAAGGGGCGAGTCGTTTGCCGTAGCCCGGATTGGCCATCGGATGGGCGGTCGGGCGCGGCGCAGGATTAAACTGCTGAACAGCCATGAGATCGGCTCCACGATCTTGTAGGTCAGACCCCTGTGTGGTGTTCCAGCACCGCATGGGGGTCGTTCTGTCTGCCTTCGGGGCGCACGCTACACGGCAACGGCAGTGCGTCGCGACTCGATCACCAAAAGTCATCTCGCCTGGTGCGCGGCCGAGTTGGGGTGGGTGGGCGGGAACAATCCCCCCACCCAATCCCTGATGAGGGAGCTCGAATCCCGAGCCCCGAAGCTCAAGCCCCGACATGCCGCTACGTGCGCCGATGCGTGAGACGAACCGGGCCCGGGGCGTGCGGAGTTGTGATGCGTCAGCGAGACCGCACCTGAGCTTCGAGCCCCGGCAGGCCGCCCGCGGAGGGCTCTGGAGGCACGCCTCGCCGGAGCGCTCGTCGACAGTGATCGGGCTGCGGACGGCACCCCGGTTGTCCATGTACCGGACGTCCGTCCGGTCGTTCCGGACCGTACCTGTCGGTGGGATCTCGAAGCTCGCCGTGGACGCCTACGGCGCGCAGCGTGCGGCCCGCTCCAGCAGCAGGTCCCTCTCCCGTTCGTTGCGCGTCAGCGACGCCGCCCGCTCGAACTCCGTACGCGCCTGCGCACCCCGCCCCAAGCGTTCCAGCAGGTCCCCCCGCACGCTCGGCAGCAAGTGGTAGTCCTTCAGGGCCGGTTCCCCGGCGAGGGCGTCCACCAGGGCCAGGCCCGCCGCCGGGCCCTCGGCCATCGAGATCGCGACCGCGCGGTTCAACTCGACCACCGGGGAAGGGATGAGCGCGGCCAGGCGGCCGTAGAGGGAGGCGATCGTCCGCCAGTCGGTGTCCTCGTAGCGGACCGCCTGGGCGTGGCAGCCCGCGATGGCCGCCTGGACCGCGTACGGGCCGGTGCCCGCCCGTTGCAGGGCGTCCATGCCGCGCCCGATCAGCATCCTGTTCCACTTGGCGCGGTTCTGGTCCGCGAGCAGCACCGGCTCGCCGTCGGGGCCCGTGCGGGCCGCGATACGGGATGCCTGGAACTCCAGCAGCGCCGTCAGGCCGTGCACCTCCGGCTCCCGGGGCATCAGGCCGGTGAGGACACGGGCGAGGCGCAGGGCGTCCTCGCACAGGGCCGGGCGCAGCCAGTCGTCGCCGGCGGTGGCCGAGTAGCCCTCGTTGAAGATCAGGTAGATGACCTCCAGCACGGAGTCCAGACGCTCGGCGCGTTCGGCGGGGCCCGGTACCTCGAAGGGGACTCCGGCCTTCGCGAGCGACCGCTTCGCACGGACGATGCGCTGCGCGACCGTCGGCTCCGGGGCGAGATAGGCGCGGGCGATCTCCTCGGTCGTCAGCCCGCCGAGCAGCCGCAGGGTCAGCGCGATCCGCGCCTCGGTGGAGAGCACCGGGTGGCACGCGGTGAAGATCAGCCGCAGCAGATCGTCGTCGATGTCGTCCACGTCCGAGGGCTCGGGCGGCGGCACGTCCTCCAGAGTCCGCCCGACCTCCGCCAGCTTGCGGGCGTACGTCTCCTTGCGGCGTACGAGATCGATCGCGCGGTGCTTGGCGGTGGCCATGAGCCAGGCGCCGGGTCTGTCCGGCACGCCCGACTCCGGCCACTGCTCCAGCGCGGCGACCAGGGCGTCCTGCGCGAGTTCCTCGGCTATGCCCACGTCCCGCACGATGCGGGCGACGCCGGCGATGATCCGCGCGGACTCGATCCTGAACACCGCTTCGACCGTTTCGGTCGCGCTTGCTGCCGTCACGGCCACCCATCAGAACAGCCGTGCCGGGGCGGGGCAAGCGCGACCGGCTCTCACTCCTCGATCTGGCGGACCTCGGCGGTGACGTTCCATTCCGCCGGGTGGATCTCCAGGAAGCGCTTGGCCCACTCCAGGGCCTCGGCCTTGTCCTTGGCCTGGATGATCGAGTAGCCGCCGATGACTTCCTTGGTCTCGGTGAACGGCCCGTCGGTGTAGCTGATCTTTCCGGTGGACCAGTGGACCCGGGTGCCGTCGGCGGTCGGGGTGAGCCCGGCGGTGTCGAGCATGACCCCGGCCTTGGTGATCTCCTCGAACAGCGCGCCCATGCGCTCGTCGAACTCGGGGCCGG
Source organism: Streptomyces sp. NPDC058685 (assembly GCF_042714725.1). Taxonomy (NCBI): domain Bacteria; kingdom Bacillati; phylum Actinomycetota; class Actinomycetes; order Kitasatosporales; family Streptomycetaceae; genus Streptomyces; species Streptomyces sp. NPDC058685. The sequence continues at coordinate 136,130 of NZ_JBHXSL010000001.1, read as the reverse complement.
CGGCCTCCCTGGGAAGGTTCTGCTCCTCGATACGGATCATGGTCAGGAAGCGCGGCATGGTGACTCCTCGGTCGGGAGGGCGGGGATTTTCCCTGCCTCTCGCCCCTGCGTCGAACGGGCGGCCGCCGGATCGACAGCTCCCGGAGAATTCTTCTGAGAATCTTTCCGAGCTGCCATCGGAACGGCCCGGCTCCGCCGGATGAGACCGCCACGAGCCGCCTCCCGAGTCCCTCACGGCCGCCTGCGGAAGCCGCCGCCGGAACCCGCGGAACCGCCTACGGAACCGCCTCGAACCGCCACCGGTGCACCGGACGCGTCACCAGCTCCCCATCGGGCTCCGGCAGCTCCGGAAGCTCCGCGTCGAGACCCGGGGCCTCCCACCAGGTGATGACCAGGACGCGGTCGTCGGGTGCGCGGAAGAACTCGACGCGTACGGGCTCCCGCGGCAGTTCCTGCGCCCTGGCCCAGGCGAGCAGTTCCGGGCCACGGCCCCGGACCGCGCGGGCCTCCCACATCAGCGCGACGGCCGTCATGAGTACAGGTTGTCCTTGCTGACCTCGTGCACATGGTCGTGGTCGTGAGGGTGGTCGTGCGCGTGCGCGGCGCCCGGGACGTGCGGGTCCGTCACCGGGAGCGAGGAGTCCGCGGACAGCTCCCAGTCGGACGCCGGCCGGTTGCGCGCCACCATCTCCGCACCCAGCGCGGCGACCATCGCACCGTTGTCCGTGCACAGCTTCGGCCGCGGCACCCGCAGCCGGATGCCCGCCTTCTCGCAACGCTCCTGGGCCAGCGCGCGCAGCCGGGAGTTGGCGGCCACACCGCCGCCGATCATCAGGTGGTCGACACCCTCGTCGAGGCAGGCGCGCACCGCCTTGCGGGTCAGTACGTCGACGACCGCCTCCTGGAAGGACGCGGCCACATCGCGTACCGGCACCTCCTCGCCCGCGGCCCGCTTCGCCTCGATCCAGCGGGCGACGGAGGTCTTCAGCCCGGAGAAGGAGAAGTCGTACGCCGGGTCGCGCGAGCCGGACAGGCCGCGGGGGAACGCGATCGCCGCCGGGTCGCCCTCCTTGGCGAGCCGGTCGATCACCGGACCGCCCGGGAAGCCGAGATCGAGCACGCGCGCGATCTTGTCGAAGGCCTCGCCGGCGGCGTCGTCGATCGTCGCGCCCAGCGGCCGTACGTCGCTGGTGATGTCCGGCGCGAGCAGCAGCGAGGAGTGCCCTCCGGAGACCAGCAGCGCCATCGTCGGCTCGGGCAGCCGGCCGTGCTCCAGCTGGTCGACGCAGATGTGCGAGGCGAGGTGGTTCACCCCGTACAGCGGCTTGCCGAGGGCGTACGCGTACGCCTTGGCCGCCGACACACCCACCAGCAGGGCGCCCGCGAGACCCGGGCCCGCGGTCACCGCGACGCCGTCGAGGTCGCGCGCCGAGACACCGGCCTCCCGGAGCGCGCGCTCGATGGTCGGCACCATCGCTTCCAGATGCGCGCGCGAGGCGATCTCGGGCACCACTCCGCCGAAGCGGGCGTGGGTGTCCACACTGGAGGCGACGGCGTCGGCGAGCAGCGTCGTGCCGCGGACGATGCCCACGCCGGTCTCGTCGCAGGAGGTCTCGATGCCGAGTACGAGCGGTTCGTCAGCCATCAGTTAAGTCTCTGTTCCTTGTACGGGGAGCCGCATGACGAGGGCGTCGACGTTGGCCGGCTGGTAGTAGCCGCGCCGGAGTCCGATGGGCTCGAAGCCGAAGCGCGCGTACAGCTTCTGGGCCCGGGTGTTGTCCACGCGCACTTCGAGGAGCACCTCGTCGCACTCGAAGGCGGTGGCGTGCTGGAGCAGATCGGTGAGCAGCCGGGCGCCCAGTCCCGTGCCCCACTGGTCGCGGGCGACGGCGATGGTCTGGACGTCCGCGAGACCGCCGGCGGCCGCCAGGCCCGCGTAGCCGACGATCCTTCCCTCCGCCTCGGCGACCACATAGCGGCGCGTCGCACGCGGCCCGCGGGAGTGCGCGAGCTCGGACCAGAACATCGCGGTCGACCAGGCGTCCTCCGGGAACAGGGCGTGTTCCAGGTCGAGCACGGGTCCGATGTCCCACCAGCGCATCTCACGCAGCGCGGCCGGGGAAGCGCTCACTTGGGCGTGACCACCTTGTAGTTCTTCGGCACCTGCGCGTCCGGCCTGCGCAGATACAGCGGCAGCGGGGGCAGGAACTCCTCGCCCGCGGCCAGCTTCTCGGCGGCCAGCGATGCCAGGGCCGCGGCCGACACGTGCTCGGGGGCACGGGTGTCGGGGAAGGTCTCCGGATAGAGCAGTCCGCCGGCGCCGACGGCGGGCAGCCCGGCCACCTGGTCGGCGATGTCGGCGGGCCGGTCGACCGCGGGCTCTCCGATCCGCTCGCGCGGGGAGGCGTAGCGGGCCCAGTAGACCTCCTTGCGGCGGGCGTCCGTGGCGACGACGAACGGTCCCTCCAGGCCGGAGGCGTACGCGAGGCCGTCCAGCGTGCAGAGGCCGTGGACGGGCACACCGAGCGCCGAGCCGAAGGTCGTGGCCGTCACCAGTCCGACCCGCAGGCCGGTGTAGGGGCCGGGTCCGACACCGGCGACCACGGCGGTGACGGCGTCGAGTTTCACCCCCGCTTCGGCGAGGACACGGTCGACGGCGGGCAGCAGCAGTTCGCCGTGCCGTCGGGCGTCGACGCTGCTGGAGGCGGCGACGACGGACGTGCCGTCGTGGAGGGCGGCGGTGACGGCGGGCGTGGCGGTATCAACGGCGAGCAGGAGCACGCAAACAGCCTACGGCTCCCGCGCCGGGGGCATGGAGCGCCGTCGGCCCGAACGCCTGCTGCTACCGTCACCTCCACCAGGACATGGGGGCACTCCCCGGCCCGCGCGGCCGAGGGAGAGAGAGGCGGACACGGTGGCACGGAGCAGCTCGGGTCTTGTGGCCGGGCTCACGGCGGCGGCTCTGGCGGCCGTATGTTTCCTCGCCTATCAGGCGCAGGCGAGCGCCCCCGACTCACTGGGCACGTCCCGGACACCGAGTACGGCCCCCTCGGCGAAGGCTCCCGAGCAGAAGCCGGAGAATCCTCTCGCGCTGCCTGCCGATTCGGGCGCCGGCCCCCGTGTCGTGTACTCGCTGGGCGACCGGCGGGTCTGGCTGGTGAACGAGAAGAACAAGGTCACACGGACGTTCGCGGTCATGCCGTCGACGGTGAGCCCGGCGCCGGGCTCGTATTCGGTGACCTCCCGATCCGGGCAGGTGCCCGGTTCGGACGGGGTGCCGATCGAGCATGTGGTGCGGTTCGCCAGCGTGGACGACGTGGCGATCGGCTTCAGCGCCGCGACGAACGGCGTGATGTCGAGCCCCGACCCGGAGAAGAAGACCGGTGGCGTGCGGATGAAGCGGGCGGACGGCGACGCGATGTGGACGTTCGCGACGATCGGCTCGAAGGTCGTCGTTCTCCCGTAGGGACGGCTCCCGCGGGGCCACAGCGGACCGGCTCCTGCCGCGGCCCGTCGCCCACCGGCAGCCGCTCGGGAAACCGCTCGTACGAATGACGAGCGGTGACCGAATCGGACGAGTCGCGCCCCTTGATGCGGGCCGCGCGGCCTACGCGGCGTCCCGGCGGGGCTCGTCCCGGGTTGCGGGCTGTTCGTCCCTGGGCGGTGTGGACACCGCGGTGGCCGCCGCACACGAGGCCAGCAGATCGCGCATCGACAGGAGGGACGGTGACGGCGGCGCGGACTGCGCCGGCTGGTGCCGCTGATGCTCGCGTTCGGACGCCGGCATGGATGCCTCCTGGGTCTCCGGGGGCAGGCCGGTTAGGTAGACCTAACCAGATCTCCGTACCATGTGACCATGCGCAGTGCGACCTGCGCAACATCTTCCCGACGGAATGTCGGAACATCGTCTGTTCGGACCGCGCGGACCCCCCTGAGCGGATGTCGTCCGGCGCGGCGCAACGGTCCGCGAGGCATGGCCACGGCGGGGTCCGCGGAGCTTGAGCGGCGCGAGTTCGCGGAGCCTGAGCGGCGCGAGTTAGCGAGGCGTGGGGACGCGGATACCGCGAGGCTCAGGGGCACGGGTTCACGAGGCTCAGGCGCGGATTCCGCGAGGCCCGGTCGACCCGGTGCCGAGCCCCGGTCGATACGGTGCAGCCAGGCCGCGGCCCGTACCGCCGGGTCCGCGAATCCCGTCGCCCGGGTCCGCGAATCCCGTCGCTCAGATCCCCGCCGCCGCCAGGTCCACACCCGACCACCGGCCGCCGAACCCGGTCAGCGTGACATCGCGGCGGTCGTCGTCCGTGTCGCCCACGACCCGGTGGATGACGACGTGCAGCCGGTCGTCGGAGAGGTCCTCGACCTTGCCGTCGCCCCACTCCACGACCACGACCGACTCGGGCAGCGAGACGTCGAGATCGAGGTCCTCCATCTCGTCCAGTCCCCCGCCCAGGCGGTACGCGTCGACGTGGACCAGGGCGGGGCCGCCGGTGAGCGAGGGATGCACCCGGGCGATGACGAAGGTCGGGGAGGTGACGGCGCCGCGGACCCCGAGGCCTTCGCCGAGGCCCCGGGTCAGCGTCGTCTTGCCGGCGCCGAGCTCACCGGTGAGCATCACCAGGTCGCCGGGGCGCAGCAGTTTCGCGAGCCGACGTCCCACGTCCTGCATCTGCTCGGGGGATTCGACGGCGAGACGGGCGACGGCCTCAGCCGCCGGGCTGTGCGGTGCTTCCATACGGGCCAACGTTAGCCGCTGCCGGTACGGCTCCGACGCGCGCCAGCAGGTCCGCCAACCGGTCCGTGACGACCTCCGGGTGCTCCAGCATCACCAGGTGTCCGCCGTCCGGCACGATCACCAGCTCGGAGTCCGGGAGCAGGTCCGCGATGGCCTCGCTGTGCGAGCTCGGGGTCACCAGGTCCTTGTCACCCGCGAGGACGAGCACCGGCACCTCGCGGAAGATGGGCAGCGCCTCGGCCTTGTCGTGCTCGACGAAAGCCGGATAGAACTCCGCGACCACGTCGATGGGCGTCGACTCGATCATCCGCTCGGCGAACCGTGCGACGGCCGGGTCGACGTCCTTGGACGAGAACGAGTAGCGCTTGATCAGGCCCGCGAAGAGGTCGGCGGTGGCGCGCCGGCCGCGCTCGACCAGCTCGGCCTGCGAACCGAGCGCCTTCAGGACGCCGGGGAGCACCCGGCGTACCGCGTTGACGCCCGCGACCGGGAGGCCGTAGTTCACCTCACCCAGCCGGCCGCACGAGGTGCCGACGAAGGCGACGCCGACGACGCGCTCGCGCACGACCTCGGGGAACTGGTCGGCCATCGCCATCACGGTCATCCCGCCCATGGAGTGCCCCACGAGCACGAGCGGGCCCTCGGGCGCCGCCGCGTCGATGACGGCCTTCAGGTCGCGGCCCAGCTGGTCGATGGAGACCGGCACGCCGTCCGGGCCGGACTGGGAGGCGCCCCGGCTGGAACGGCCGTGGCTGCGCTGGTCCCAGTGCACGGTGCGCACCAGCCCGCGCAGGGCTGCGCGCTGGAAGTGCCAGGAGTCCTGGCTGAGGCAGTAGCCGTGGCTGAAGACGACCGTGACCTGCGCGGGCGCCTTGCGGCCGAAGAGCCGGCGGCGGCGCGGGCCCGCCGCGTCCGGGTCGACGTCGTCCACCTCGTAGTACAGCTCGCTGCCGTCGTCCGCGAGCGCCTTGGCGGGCAGTCCGCGCAGCGCGCCGTACGGGCCCGCCGCGTCCAGTGCGAGCCGGGCCTTCTTGCGCATGCCGCGGCCCACCGTCAGCCGCTCCAGTGCGACGCCGGCCGCTGCGCCGGCGGCGATCACGCCTATCGCGGCGCCGGCGACGCCCGCCCGGCGCCAGCTGCCCGTCGCGGCGGACTGAACGGCCGTAGCCGCCACCGCCACGGCGTCCCCCGTGCTGGTCTCGCTCACCGTGCCGCTCCTACTCGTCGGAGTCCTCGTTCAGATGGACGCGCGGAACCCTCGTTCCGATGCGGGTGACGATTTCGTAGGCGATGGTCCCTGCCGCTTCCGCCCAGTCCTCGGCGGTCGGCTCGCCCCGGTCACCCGGCCCGAACAACAGTGCCTCGGCGCCTTCGTGGATCTTCTGCCCACCGAGGTCCACCACGAACTGGTCCATGGCGACCCGCCCCGCGATCGTGTGCCGTTCGCCGCCGACCAGCAGCGGGCCCCGGCCGGACGCGTGGCGCGGGATGCCGTCCGCGTAGCCGAGCGGTACGAGCCCGAGCGTCGTCTCGTGCGAGGTGACGTAGTGGTGCCCGTAACTGACGCCGTGTCCGGCCGGGACCTGCTTGACCAGCGCGAGAGAGGCGGCGAGCGTCATGACCGGCCGCAGGCCGAGCTCCTCGTGCGTGCCGAGTTCGGGGCTGGGCGAGATGCCGTACATCGCGATGCCCGTGCGGACCAGGTCGAAGTGCGAGTCCGGAAGGGTGAGGGTGGCCGGGGAGTTGGCCAGGTGCCGGACCTCGGGCTCGACGCCCTCCTTCTCGGCGTACGCCACCATCTCGCGGAACACGTCCAACTGGGCGGCGATCGAGGGGTGACCGGGCTCGTCGGCGCACGCGAAGTGGGACCAGAGGCCCGTCACCTTCACCGTGCCCTCGGCCTCGGCATCGAGCGCGGCGGCGACCAGTTCGGGCCAGTCGGCCGGCTGGCATCCGTTGCGGCCCAGGCCGGTGTCGGCCTTGAGCTGGATCCTCGCCGGGCGTCCCGCATCCCGAGCGGCGGCGGTGACCTCGGTGAGCGCCCACAGGCCGCTCACCCCCATGTCGAGATCGGCCTCGATGCCCTCGCGCCACGGGTCGCCGGGGGTCCACAGCCAGCACAGCACGCGCCCTTGGATGCCTGCCGCGCGCAGGGCCAGCGCCTCCTGAGGGGTGGCGGTGCCGAGCCAGGTCGCGCCGGCCGCCTGGGCCGCCCTGGCGCAGGGCACCATGCCGTGTCCGTACGCGTCCGACTTCACCACGGCCATGAGGGCAGCGTGGGGCGCGCGGGCGCGCAGGGCGCGGACGTTGGCGCGCAGGGCTGCGAGATCGATCTCGGCGCGGGCGCGCGGCGGCGGTGTCTGGCTCATCGCGCCCAGTGTCTCAGAGGGCGGTGAGGATCCTCTGCGGGGCGGCCTGGCGGCCGCACGAACCGGGTCCTGCGGGCGGGGGGCGCGCCGCCGCCCGGCCGCGGCTGTCGTCGCACGGCACGCCCTGCGGGCGTGTCCTCAAACGCCGGACGGGCTGACATTGCCTGCCCCGCACAGCCGGCGTGCCCCGCCGGGCCATGCGGCCGCATATCAAGCCCCGGCCAGGAAATGGGCTCGCACCTCCGGCCCGCCGGAGCAGGACCCGCACATCAAGCCCGGCCAGGGATCGGCCCACACACCCGCCCCGCCGGGGCATGGACCCGCACACCCAGCCCCGCTTGGGCATGCGGCCACACATCAAGCCCCGCCGGCGATTGAGGCGCGGGGCACCCCCTCAGCTGTGGGTCACGTCGCGCCACGCCGACGGAAGCGCCGACGCCACGTCGTACGACGTGATCGGCGTGCCCTCCGCCACCGCGAGCCGTGCCGCGAGACCGTGCAGATACGCCGCCACCGACCCCGCGTCGCGCGGCTCCAGACCCGCCGCCAGCAGGGAACCCGCAAGGCCCGAGAGCACATCGCCGCTGCCCGCCGTCGCCAGCCACGGGGTGCCCATCGGGTTGACCCGGACAGGCGTACCGGTGCCGTCCGGCGCGGCGACCAGCGTGGTCGAGCCCTTGAGGAGCGCCGTCGCGCCGTAGCGCGCGGCCAGTTCGCGGACGGAGGCCAGCCGCGAGGACTCCACCTCCTCCCGCGGTACGCCGAGCAGCGCCGCCGCCTCGCCCGCGTGCGGGGTCAGCAGGGTGGGCGCCTCGCGGTCGCGTACGGCCGCGGCGTCCAGCAGCCGCAGTCCGTCCGCGTCGACCAGCACCGGGACGTCCGAGGCGAGGACGTCGCGTACCGCCTCGTCGTCGTCGCCGAGACCCGGGCCGACGACCCAGGCCTGTACCCGGCCCGCCTTCGCCGGCGGTCCCGCGTGGACCAGCGTCTCGGGGAACCGGGCGATCACCGCGTCTGCCGCGTGGCCCACGTACCGCACGGCCCCCGCACCGCCGCGCAGGGCGCCCGCCACGGCCAGCACCGCCGCACCCGGGTAGCGGGCGGAGCCTGCGACGACACCGACGACACCCCGCCGGTACTTGTCGCTCTCCGCCGCCGGTTCGGGCAGCAGACGGGCCACGTCCGCGTGCTGGAGCGCCTCCAGGTCCGGCACGGACGGCAGATGAGCCTCCAGGCCGATGCCGACGAGCCGTACCGTGCCGGCGTACTCACGGGCCGGGTCGATCAGCAGCCCCGGCTTGTACGTGCCGAACGTCACCGTCGCGTCCGCCCGCAGGGCCTCTGCGCGCACCTCGCCGCTGTCCGCCTCCACACCGCTCGGCAGGTCGACGGCGACGACGACGGCGTTCGAGCCGCGGGCCGCGCGGGCGACCGGCACGGCGTCCGGCCGCAGGCCCCCCTTGCCGCCGATGCCGGTGATGCCGTCCAGCACCAGGTCGGCGACGGCCAGCACCTCGAAGGGGTCGTCCGCGACCCGGCCGCCCGCGCCGCTGAAGGCCGCGAGGCCGCCCTGATGCGTCCGGTCCGGGGCGAGGAGCACGGCGGAGACACCCGCACCACGGCGGGCGAGCCGGGCGCCGGCGTACAGCGCGTCGCCACCGTTGTCCCCGCTGCCCACGAGCACGACGACGCGCGCTCCGTACACCCGGCCGAGCAGATCGGCACAGGCGGCGGCCAGTCCGGCCGCCGCCCGCTGCATGAGGGCGCCCTCCGGGAGCCGGGCCATCAGCTCGGTCTCGGCGTTCCTGACGGTCTCCACGCTGTACGCAGTACGCATGCCCCCGAGTCTGCCCCACCGGGTGCCGGCCCGCGCGGCAGCCAAGTGCGCCGCGCGGGAGCGCACTTGCCCCTGCCGAGCTCGCGGGCGCAGGCCCCCGTCAGCCCTCCGCGATCACCACGGCGGAGGCCACACCCGCGTCATGGCTGAGCGAGACGTGCCAGGACCGCACCCCGAGTTCCTCGGCCCGCGCGGCGACCGTGCCGCGCACCCGCAGCCGGGGCCTGCCGTTGTCCTCGACGTACACCTCGGCGTCCGTCCAGTGCAGTCCGGCAGGCGCGCCGAGCGCCTTGGCGAGCGCCTCCTTCGCGGCGAACCGGGCCGCGAGGGAGGCGTAGCCCCGCTGCTCCCCGCTGGGGAGCAGCAACTCGCTCTCCACGAAGAGCCGTCCGGCCATTCCGGGGGTGCGCCGCATCGACGCGGTGAACCGGTCGATCTCGGCGACGTCGATCCCCACCCCGATGATCATTCGACGGTGACCGACTTCGCGAGGTTGCGGGGCTGGTCGACCTCGTTGCCGCGGGCCGTCGCCAGCTCGCAGGCGAAGACCTGCAACGGCACGGTCGCCACCATCGGCTGGAGCAGCGTGGGCGTGACCGGGATACGGATGAGGTGGTCCGCGTACGGCACGACCGTCTCGTCCCCCTCCTCCGCGATCACGATCGTCCGCGCCCCGCGCGCCCTGATCTCCTGGATGTTCGAGACGATCTTGTCGTGCAGGACCGAACGGCCGCGCGGCGACGGCACCACGACCACCACCGGCAGGTCCTCCTCGATCAGCGCGATCGGCCCGTGCTTGAGCTCGCCGGCGGCGAAGCCCTCCGCGTGCATGTACGCCAGTTCCTTGAGCTTCAGCGCGCCCTCCAGGGCCACCGGGTAGCCCACATGGCGGCCGAGGAACAGGACGGTGTTCTTGTCCGCGAGCGAGCGGGCCAGCGCACGGACCGGCTCCATGGTCTCCAGCACCCGGTCGACCTCGCCGGAGATCTTCGCCAAGTCCCGTACGACGGCGCGGATTTCGTCGCCCCACTTGGTGCCCCGCACCTGCCCCAGATACAGCGCGACCAGATAGCAGGCCACCAGCTGGGTCAGGAACGCCTTCGTGGACGCCACGGCGACCTCGGGACCGGCGTGCGTGTAGAGCACGGCGTCCGACTCCCGCGGGATGGTCGAGCCGTTGGTGTTGCAGATGGCCAGCACCCGCGCGCCCTGTTCCCGCGCGTGCCGCAGCGCCATCAGGGTGTCCATGGTCTCGCCGGACTGGGAGATGGCGATCACCAGCGTGCGCTGGTCGAGGATCGGGTCCCGGTAGCGGAACTCGCTCGCCAGCTCCACCTCGCACGGGATCCGCGTCCAGTGCTCGATGGCGTACTTGGCGATCATGCCCGCGTGGAAGGCGGTGCCGCAGGCCACGATGACGACCTTGTCGGCCTCGCGCAGCACCGACGCCGGAATGCGCACCTCGTCGAGGGTCAGCGAGCCCTCCGCGTCGATACGGCCCAGCAGGGTGTCGGCGACCGCCTTCGGCTGCTCGGCGATCTCCTTCAGCATGAAGTAGTCGTAGCCGCCCTTCTCGGCGGCCGAGGCGTCCCAGTCCACGTGATAGGCGCGCACGTCCGCCGGAGCGCCGTCGAAGTCGGTGACCGTCACCCCGTCCCGGCGCAGCTCCACGACCTGGTCCTGGCCGAGCTCCAGCGCCGAGCGGGTGTGGGCGATGAACGCCGCCACGTCCGAGGCGAGGAAGGACTCGCCGTCGCCGACGCCCACCACCAGCGGTGAGTTGCGGCGCGCGCCCACGACCACGTCCGGCTCGTCCGCGTGCACGGCGACCAGGGTGAAGGCGCCCTCCAGCCGGCGGCACACCTGGCGCATCGCCTCGGGGAGGTCACCGCAGGAGGAGAAGTTCTCGGCGAGCAGATGCGCCACGACCTCGGTGTCGGTCTCCGAGGCGAGGTCGTGCCCGCGCTCCGCCAGCTCGGCCCGCAGGGCGGCGAAGTTCTCGATGATGCCGTTGTGCACGACGGCGACACGGCCCGCGTTGTCGAGATGGGGGTGCGCGTTGATGTCGGTCGGCCCGCCGTGCGTGGCCCACCGGGTGTGCCCGATGCCGGTGAATCCGCTCGGCAGCGGCCGGTCCACCAGCTCCTTCTCCAGATTGACGAGCTTGCCCGCCTTCTTGGCCGCGGCCAGCCCGCCGTCGGAGAGCACGGCGACCCCGGCCGAGTCGTAGCCCCGGTACTCCAGCCGCTTCAGGCCCGCGATGACCACATCAAGCGCCGACTGTCCGCCGACGTAACCCACGATTCCGCACATGTCGGCAGCCTACGGCGGCGCGCGCCGCGTGACCGAGCACACCACCCAGAACCCGCCCGCACCCCCGACAATGTGTAGGTGATCTCTTCGCCGCCACGAAGCGCCCACCGCCGGGCCGAACACGCGTCGACGCCGTACGTCGACCTCACCCGCGCGGAGTGGAGCGCGCTGCGCGAGAAGACGCCGCTCCCCCTCACGGCCGAGGAGGTCGAGCGGCTGCGAGGGCTGGGCGACGTCATCGACCTGGACGAGGTGCGGGACGTCTATCTGCCGCTGTCGCGACTCCTCAATCTGTACGTCCAGGCCACCGGTGAACTGCGGGGCGCGCTCAACACCTTCCTCGGCGACGCGGGCGGCGGGCACGGCGCGCAGCGCGGCACGCCGTTCGTCATAGGAGTCGCCGGGTCCGTCGCGGTCGGCAAGTCCACCGTCGCCCGACTGCTCCAGGCCCTGCTCGCCCGCTGGCCCGAGCACCCGCGCGTCGAACTGGTCACCACCGACGGCTTCCTGCTGCCGATGAAGGAGCTGGAGTCTCGCGGGCTGATGTCCCGCAAGGGCTTCCCCGAGTCGTACGACCGCCGGGCCCTGACCCGTTTCGTCGCCGACATCAAGGCGGGCAAGGACGAGGTCACGGCCCCCGTCTACTCGCACCTGATCTACGACATCGTGCCCGGCGAACGCCTGACGGTCCGCCGCCCCGACATCCTGATCGTCGAGGGCCTCAACGTCCTCCAGCCCGCGCTGCCAGGCAAGGACGGCCGCACCCGCGTCGGCCTCGCCGACTACTTCGACTTCTCGGTGTACGTCGACGCCCGCGCCGAGGACATCGAGCACTGGTACCTCAACCGCTTCCGAAAACTGCGGGAGACGGCGTTCCAGAACCCCTTCTCGTACTTCCGGAAGTACACCCAGGTCTCCGAGGACGAGGCACTGGACTACGCCCGGACGATGTGGCGCACCATCAACAAGCCCAACCTGCTGGAGAACGTGGCACCCACGCGCAGCCGTGCCACCCTGGTGCTCCGCAAGGGTCCCGACCACAAGGTCCAGCGTCTGTCCCTGCGCAAGCTCTGAGGAGGCAGCGGGTGCTGCATCTGCGCCTGATCACCCCGGCGGACACGACCGACGAGGCGGTACGTCTCATCGAGGGGACGGTCGGCACGGCCCATCTCGCCGTGTTCGCGGGGGCGGCTCGCGATCCCGCCGGCGACGTGGTGCAGTGCGACGTGGCGCGCGAGGCGGCCGACGAACTGATCGGGGGTCTGCGGACCCTCGGCCTCGACGAGCACGGTTCGATCGCCGTCGAGGGCATCGAACTGTCGCTGTCGAAGCGGGCCGACAAGGCCGAGAAGGACGCACCGGGCGAGGGCGCGGACGCGGTGCTCTGGGAGCATCTGACCGACGCGACCCACGAGGAGTCGACGCTCTCCGTCACCTACATAGCGTTTCTGACGCTCGGGACGATGCTCGCGGCGTGCGGTGTGGTGCTCGACAACGCGATCCTCATCGTGGGCGCGATGGCGGTGGGCCCGGAGTTCGGCCCACTGGCCGGTTTCTGCACGGCGCTGGTGCAGCGCGCTCCGCGGCTGGCGTGGCGCTCGTTCGTGGCCCTGGTCGTCGGTTTCGCCCTCGCCATGCTGATCACGGTCGGCTTCAGCCACTTCATGAGCTGGGTCGATCTCTTCGACGCGGCGAAGGTGCGGGCCGAACGGCCCAACACCAGCTTCATCTACAACCCGGACTGGTTCTCGTTCGTCGTCGCGGTACTCGCGGGCGCGGCGGGCATGCTCTCGCTGACGTCGGCGAAGTCGGGTGCGCTGGTGGGCGTGGCGATCTCGGTGACGACGGTCCCGGCGGCGGCGAACGCGGCGGTCGCGTTCAGCTTCGGCGAGTACGCGCAGGCGTGGGGCTCGACGGAACAGCTGCTGCTGAACCTGCTGGGCATCGTGCTGGCGGGCACGCTGACGCTGCTGATCCAGAAGTCACTGTGGGCCCTGCAACGGCACCGCACGGCGACCAAGGCATCGTGAGCACCTGAGCCCCGCCGGCGACTGAGGCGAACCCGGGCCACGCCGACGACTGAGGCGAACCCGGGCCTCGCCGGCGATCGAGGCAAACCCAGCCCCGCCGGCGATCGAGGCGCGGGTCCGGGGCAGAGCCCCGCGCACCACCCGCACCATGCGTGTGCCCGCACCCACCCCGGGGCACGGGCACACACCCAGAAGCAGTCGTCGCGTCAGCCGAGCGAAGACTTCACCGCGTCCGCGAGCCGGCTCGCCACCGACCGCGCCTGCTCGATGTCCGCCGCCTCGACCATCACCCGTACCAGCGGCTCCGTGCCCGACGGACGCAGCAGCACACGGCCCGTGGAGCCCAGCTCCCGCTCCGCCTCCGCCACCGCGCTCGCCAGCTCCGCCGACGTCTTCACCCGCGACTTGTCGACGTCCGGCACATTGATCAGGATCTGCGGCAGCCGGTCCATGACCGCGGCGAGGTCGGCGAGCGAGCGGCCGGTCGCCGCGACCCGTGCCGCCAGCATCAGACCGGTGAGCGTGCCGTCGCCGGTCGTCGCGTGGTCGAGCACGATGACGTGCCCGGACTGCTCGCCGCCGAGCGCGTACCCGTGCTCCTTCATCGACTCCAGGACGTACCGGTCTCCGACGGCCGTCTGCACGAGCGAGAGGCCCTCGCGCTCCATCGCCAGCTTGAAGCCGAGGTTGGACATGACGGTGGCGACGACGGTGTTCCCGCGCAGGGTGCCCGCCTCGCGCATCGCGAGGGCCAGCACCGCGAGGATCTGGTCGCCGTCGACCTCGTTGCCGGACGCGTCCACCGCGAGGCAGCGGTCCGCGTCGCCGTCGTGCGCGATGCCGAGCGCCGCGCCGTGCTCGACGACCGCGGCCTTCAGCAGGCCCAGGTGCGTGGAGCCGCACCCGTCGTTGATGTTGAGCCCGTCGGGCTCCGCGCCGATGGTGACGACCTCGGCGCCGGCCCGCGCGAACGCCTCGGGCGAGACCCAGGCCGCAGCGCCGTGCGCCTCGTCGAGGACGACCTTCAGCCCGTCGAGCCGGTTCGGCAGGACGGCGATGAGGTGCGCGACGTACCGGTCGAAGCCCTCGTCGTAGTCGGTGACCCGGCCGACGCCCGCACCGGTCGGCCGCTCCCACGGCTCGCCGGTCCGGTGCTGCTCGTACACCGTCTCGATACGGTCCTCCAGCTCGTCGGCCAGCTTGTGGCCGCCGCGCGCGAAGAACTTGATGCCGTTGTCCGGCATGGCGTTGTGCGACGCGGAGAGCATCACGCCGAGGTCCGCACCGAGCGAACCCGTGAGGTACGCCACGGCCGGCGTCGGCAGCACGCCGACGCGCACGACGTTGACGCCCGCGCTCGCGAGACCCGCCACGACGGCGGCCTCCAGAAACTCTCCCGACGCACGCGGATCCCGCCCGACCACCGCGGTCGGCCGATGTCCTTCAAAGGTCCCCGCCTCGGCGAGCACATGCGCCGCCGCGACCGACAGACCGAGCGCGAGCTCCGCCGTCAGGTCCGCATTGGCGACACCGCGCACGCCGTCCGTGCCGAAGAGTCGTCCCACAGCTGTCCTCCGAGAATGCTCCGAAAAATGCAGGCCTTCGAGCGCCTGTTGCCCGTTATACGCCCGAGGTCGTGGAAAGACGTACGCCCCGGCAGCACTGAGTGCTGCCGGGGCGTACGTACAAGCAGGCCGAGCAGGCGATTAACGCTTGCTGTACTGCGGGGCCTTGCGGGCCTTCTTGAGACCGGCCTTCTTGCGCTCGACCGCACGGTCGTCGCGGCTCAGGAAGCCGGCCTTCTTCAGCGCGGCGCGGTTGTTGTCCACGTCGGCCTCGTTGAGCGCACGGGCCACACCGAGGCGCAGGGCGCCGGCCTGGCCGGAGACGCCGCCACCCGAGATACGGGCGATGACGTCGTAGCGGTCGTCGAGCTCGAGCACCTTGAAGGGCTCGTTGACTTCCTGCTGGTGCACCTTGTTGGGGAAGTAGTCCTCAAGGGTGCGACCGTTGATCTTCCACTTGCCGGAGCCCGGAACGATCCGGACGCGGGCGATGGCGTTCTTGCG
Organism: Streptomyces sp. NPDC058685; assembly: GCF_042714725.1. Classification (NCBI taxonomy): domain Bacteria; kingdom Bacillati; phylum Actinomycetota; class Actinomycetes; order Kitasatosporales; family Streptomycetaceae; genus Streptomyces; species Streptomyces sp. NPDC058685. The sequence goes on along the minus strand of NZ_JBHXSL010000001.1, from coordinate 120,780 downwards.
ACGGCCCAGACCCGCAGCGGGCTGCGGGTCGCCGAAGCGGGACGCGAGGGACTCGGAGGTGTACTCGCCCTCGACGGGCGTCTCCGACTCGAAGGTGGTGACCTCGGCGTAGGTCTCTTCGCCCTCGACGGGGGTCTCTGCAGTGGTCTCGGCCACGATTCTCCTCAGATCTTTCTGTACGTCTTAGGGGGTGGCCGGAACTACTGCGCGACCTGGGTGATCTCGAACGGGACCGGCTGCTGAGCAGCGTGCGGGTGGTTCTCGCCCGCGTAGATCTTCAGCTTCGAGAGCATCTGACGACCCAGGGTGTTCTTCGGGATCATGCCCTTGATGGCCTTCTCCACGGCCTTCTCCGGGCTCTTGGCCAGCAGCTCGTCGTAGCGGACGGAGCGCAGACCACCCGGGTAGCCGGAGTGGCGGTAGGCCATCTTCTGGGTCTTCTTGTTGCCGGAGAGGTGAACCTTCTCGGCGTTGATGATGATGACGAAGTCGCCCATGTCCATGTGGGGGGCGTAGATCGGCTTGTGCTTGCCCCGGAGGAGGTTCGCTGCCGTAGTCGCCAGACGGCCCAGGACGATGTCCTGAGCGTCGATGATGTGCCACTGGCGAGTGACATCGCCGGGCTTGGGGCTGTACGTACGCACGGTCGTAGCCTTCGCTTCTTGTGGATGGGTTCCAGACACACGAATCCTCTGAAGCGATCATGCAGCTGGGGCTCACACTGCCGGGGACGAAGCCCGTATGCGAGCCACTGGTAACTGCTCCAGGGAACCTACGTATGGGCCCTTCGCGTGAGAACGACGAAGCCGATACGCATAACAATCGACGAGACTACCCGCGCAGCCCCGTACGGGTCAAAACGCGCCCGCCCTAGCGGGCCCGCTCGACCCGCCGCTCGTCCCACACCGGCTCCGCCGTCTCCCGGACCACGCCGTCCGAGCCGAAGACCAGATAGCGGTCGAAGGACTTCGCGAACCAGCGGTCGTGCGTGACGGCGAGCACGGTGCCCTCATAGACCTCCAGGCCGTCCTGGAGCGCCTCCGCCGACTCCAGGTCCAGGTTGTCCGTGGGCTCGTCGAGGAGCAGCGCCGTGGTGCCCTCCAGCTCCAGGAGGAGGATCTGGAACCGGGCCTGCTGACCGCCGGAGAGCTTGTCGAAGGTCTGGTCGCCCTGGCGCTCCAGCTCGTACCGCCGCAGCACCGACATCGCGCCGCCGCGGTCCTTGGCGTGCTCGGTCCACAGGATGTCGACCAGCGTGCGCCCGAGGAGCTCGGGGTGCGCGTGCGTCTGGGCGAAGTGCCCCGGGACCACGCGCGCGCCCAGCTTCCACTCGCCCTTGTGGGCCACGGACGTGTCGCCGGCGAGCAGCCGCAGGAAGTGGGACTTGCCCGAGCCGTTCGAGCCGAGGACGGCCACCCGCTCGCCGTAGAAGACCTCCAGGTCGAAGGGTTTCATCAGCCCGGTGAGTTCGAGGCCCTTGCAGGTCAGAGCACGCACGCCGGTGCGCCCGCCGCGCAGCCGCATCCGGATCTCCTGCTCGCGCGGCGGCTCCGGCGGCGGCCCCGCCTCCTCGAACTTCTTGAACCGGGTCTGCATCGCCCGGTACCGCGACGCCATGTCGGGGCTGATCGCCGCCTGCTGCCGCAGCCGCAGCACCAGCGCCTTCAGCCGGGCGTGCTCCTCGTCCCAGCGCCGCTTCAGCTCCTCGAAGCGCGCGAACCGCTCCTTGCGGGCGTCGTGGTACGTCCCGAAGCCGCCGCCGTGCACCCACACGTCCGAGCCGGCCGGACTCGGTTCCACGCTGACGATCTTCTCCGCGGCACGCGACAGCAGTTCCCGGTCGTGCGAGACGAACAGAACGGTCTTACGGGTCTCCTTGAGCCGCTCCTCCAGCCAGCGCTTGCCGGGCACGTCGAGATAGTTGTCCGGCTCGTCGAGCAGCAGCACCTCCTCGGGGCCCCGCAGCAGCGCCTCCAGCGCCAGCCGCTTCTGCTCACCCCCGGAGAGCGTCCGCAGCTCGCGGAACTGCGCCTTCTCGTACGGGACGCCCAGCGCGGCCGTGGTGCACATGTCCCAGAGGGTCTCGGCCTCGTACCCGCGCGCCTCCGCCCAGTCGCTCAGCGCCTGCGCGTACCGCATCTGCGCGGCCTCGTCGTCGACGGTCATGATCAGGTGCTCGGCCTCGTCGACCGCCTTCGCCGCCTCGCGTATCCGCGGCTGCGCGAGCGAGACGAGCAGATCCCGGACGGTGCGTTCGTCACGTACCGAGCCGATGAACTGACGCATCACACCCAGTCCGCCACTGACCGTCACGGTGCCACCGTGCGCCTGGAGCTCGCCCGCGATCAGCCGCAGCAGCGTCGTCTTGCCCGCGCCATTGGCTCCGACCAGCGCGACCACCGCGCCTTCGCCGACCCTGAACGACGCGTCAGCGAGCAGTACCCGCCCGTCCGGCAGGTAGTACTCGAGATGTGCGGCCTCTAGATGTCCCATGCTCCGATTCTGAGGGCGGCGGCCCTGTGCTCCCAACAGGTTTAGGATGCGCGGCATGAGCTTTGGGCAGGGGGGACCTCAGTGGGGGTCCGGTGCACAGAACCAGGATCCGTACAACTCCCGTCAGGGAGCGTCGGATCCGTTCGATCCCTTCGGCGCGCGTTCGTCCCGTACGGGAGACACTCCGGACTGGGCCGCGCTCGCCGACGCCTCCGCGACCCGCGCCCGCCGCAGGCGATGGCTGCTGATCGGTGGCGGGGCGCTCGCGACGGCCGCGATCGCGGGCATCGTGGCGACGGCGATCGTCTCCTCGGGCGACGGCAACAACACGGCGTCCGGGAACTCGACCGGTCAGCTGCCCGGGGCTCCGGCGCTGCCCAGTGACTCCACGCGGCCCGAGCCGTCGTTCTCCTCGGTCGCGCCGCTGCCGCCGCCGAACCCGAAGGACTTCATCTCCAGCGAGAAGAAGGACACGGCGCCACTGAGCGTCGAGACCCTCTTCCCCGGCAAGAAGCTGACCATGGGCAACCGGGTCTACGCCAAGGGCGCGACCGCCCGCACGGGCACCTGCTCGTCGGCCACCCAGGGCGCTCTGGGCGGGGTCCTCGAGAAGAACGGCTGCGACCAGGTCTTCCGCGCCACCTACAGCAAGGACGGCATCGCGGTCACCGTCGGTGTCGCGGTCTTCGGGCTGGAGGCCGAGGCGAAGAAGGCCGTCGCCCAGGCGAGCGGCAATGTCGCCCCGCTGCCGGGCGCCGGCGTGCCGACCTTCTGCAAGGGCGGCCCGGTGTGCCGTTTCACGGCCAACTCCTACGGCCGTTACGCCTACTTCACCGCGACCGGCTACACCAAGGCCAAGTCGGTCACGAAGGGCGACACCAAGGCGTTCCAGACCGGCGACGACCTGGCGGAGTTCACCTTCCGCCAGATCGTGCGCCGGGGTGAGGCCCAGGCCTCAGCAGCAGCCACCGCCCCCGCCGGCTGACCCGGGCAGCGTCCGCCGGTTGCGGGCCTCCAGGTTGCGCGCGGCGAGCAACTCGTCGGCGGGGTAGCCCACTTCCTCCAGCGTGAGGCCGTGCGGACGTACGACATGAACGGCCGAGTCCCGTACGCCCGCGGCCAGTACCTTCGCGGGCCATTCCACCGGCCGGTGCCCGTCGCCCACGAACAGCAGCGCGCCCACCAGGGAGCGCACCATGTTGTGGCAGAAGGCATCGGCCTTGACGGTCGCCGTGATGACGCCGGAGGAGTCCCGCTCCCAGTCGAGCCGCTGGAGCGTACGGATGGTCGTCGCACCCTCACGCTTCTTGCAGTAGGCGGCGAAGTCGTGCTCCCCCACCAGCCGTTCGGCCGCGGCGTTCATCGCGTCGACGTCCAACGGCCAGTCGTGCCACAGCACATGACCGCGCAGCAGCGGGTCGACCCCGCCGGGATGGTCGGTCACCCGATACGCGTAACGCCGCCAGACGGCCGAGAACCGGGCGTTGAACCCCTCCGGGGCCTCCTGGGCCCGCCAGACCCGCACATCGCGCGAGAGCCGCCCCGCGAGCCGCTTCAGCAGCTTCTCCCGGTGCTCGGCCCACACGTCCTCGGGCAGATCGACGTGCGCCACCTGCCCACGGGCGTGCACACCGGCGTCGGTGCGGCCGGCGACGGTCAGCTCGTACGTCCGGGAGGAGCGCGTCACCGTGCGCAGCGCGTCCTCGATGTCCCCCTGGACCGTGCGCCGGCCGCCGGCCTGCTTGGCCCAGCCGGAGAAGTCCTTGCCGTCGTAACTGAGATCCAGTCTCAGCCGTACGTGTCCCGGCAGTGCCTCGTCACTCACAAACAGATCCTCTCGCAAGGCGGAACGCGAGAGCGGGCCCGCCCCGAAGGGCGGGCCCGCTCACAGCACGGCAGGGCCTCAGGCGTCCTTGGACGCCTCGTCCGCCGGCTTGGCGTCCTCGACGGCCTCGGCCTCGGTGGACGCGTCCTTCTTGAGGGCGTCCTCCTTGACCGCACGCTTGGTCGCGGCCTCGGCCTCGTCGACGGTCGCCTTCTTGGCGATCTCGCCCTCGACCAGCTCGATCACGGCCATCGGGGCGTTGTCGCCACGACGGCCACCGATCTTGGTGATCCGGGTGTAGCCACCCGGGCGCTCGGAGTACCGCGGAGCGATCTCGGTGAAGAGCGTGTGCACGATGCCCTTGTCCGTGATCGTCTGCAGGACCAGGCGACGGTTGTGGATGTCGCCCTTCTTCGCCTTGGTGATCAGACGCTCCGCGACCGGACGAAGGCGACGGGCCTTGGCCTCGGTCGTGGTGATGCGGCCGTGCTCGAACAGCTGCTTCGCGAGGTTCGCGAGGAGCAGACGCTCGTGCGCGGCGCTGCCGCCCAGACGGGCGCCCTTGGCGGGCTTCGGCATGGTGTTTCTCCTTGTGTGCTGCACCGGCCGTATCAGGTACCGGTGTCAGTTCCCCCGTGGCGGACGCCACGGGGAAGGCGTGCGAGAGCCGTCAGGCTCAGTACTGCTCGGTCTCCACGAAGCCCGCGTCCGCGTCGTCGTCGGCGCCGAAGGCGTCGGCGGCGGCGGTCGGGTCGAATCCGGGCGGGCTGTCCTTGAGGGCCAGGCCCATGCCGGCCAGCTTCGCCTTGACCTCGTCGATCGACTTCGCACCGAAGTTGCGGATGTCGAGCAGGTCCGCCTCGGAACGCGCCACGAGCTCACCCACGGAGTGGATGCCCTCGCGCTTGAGGCAGTTGTACGAACGGACCGTGAGCTCGAGCTCCTCAATCGGCAGAGCCAGATCGGCGGCGAGCGCGGCGTCCGTCGGGGACGGGCCCATGTCGATGCCCTCGGCGTCGATGTTGAGCTCGCGCGCCAGACCGAACAGCTCGACCAGGGTCTTACCGGCGGAGGCCATGGCGTCACGGGGACGCATCGCCTGCTTGGTCTCGACGTCGACGATCAGCTTGTCGAAGTCGGTGCGCTGCTCGACACGGGTCGCCTCGACCTTGTACGTGACCTTGAGCACCGGGGAGTAGATGGAGTCGACCGGGATACGGCCGATCTCCTGGCCCACCTGCTTGTTCTGCACGGCGGAGACGTAGCCGCGACCGCGCTCGACGGTCAGCTCCATCTCCAGCTTGCCCTTGCCGTTCAGCGTGGCGAGGACCAGGTCGGGGTTGTGCACCTCGACACCGGCCGGCGGGGCGATGTCGGCGGCGGTGACCAGACCCGGGCCCTGCTTGCGCAGGTACATCACGACCGGCTCGTCGTGCTCCGAGGAGACGACCAGCTGCTTGATGTTGAGGATGAGGTCGGTGACGTCCTCCTTGACGCCCGGCACGGTGGTGAACTCGTGCAGGACACCGTCGATACGGATGGACGTGACCGCCGCACCCGGGATCGAGGAGAGGAGCGTACGGCGGAGGGAGTTGCCGAGGGTGTAGCCGAAGCCCGGCTCCAGCGGCTCGATCACGAACCGGGAGCGGTATTCGTCGACGACCTCTTCGGTCAGCGAGGGACGCTGAGCGATCAGCATGTCTGTGATCCTTTTTGTCGTGGACGCCCGCTATTTGACGTCCGACGGGTACTGCGTACTGCAAGGGTACGGGCGGTACGTCTCTTTCGAGGCGTACCGCCCGGCACTCAGGTCAAGCGGTCGCTGAAGGTCAGACGCGACGGCGCTTGGGGGGACGGCAGCCGTTGTGCGGCGTGGGGGTGACGTCCTGGATGGAACCGACCTCGAGGCCCGTGGCCTGGAGGGAACGGATCGCGGTCTCACGGCCGGAGCCGGGACCCTTGACGAAGACGTCGACCTTGCGCATGCCGTGCTCCTGCGCGCGGCGGGCGGCCGACTCGGCGGCCATCTGCGCGGCGAAGGGGGTGGACTTGCGCGAGCCCTTGAAGCCGACGTGGCCGGCGGAGGCCCAGGAGATCACGTTGCCCGAGGGGTCCGTGATCGAGACGATCGTGTTGTTGAACGTGCTCTTGATGTGCGCGTGGCCGTGAGCGACGTTCTTCTTTTCCTTGCGGCGCACCTTCTTGGCAGCGCCCTGACGTCCCTTGGGGGGCATCTATTTCTCCTACAGGGAGGTGGTCGGTCCTACAGCGAAGACCGCTGATGAGCGTCCGCTGAGGACTACTTCTTGCCCGGCTTCTTCTTACCGGCGATGGCGCGACGCGGGCCCTTGCGGGTACGGGCGTTCGTGCTGGTGCGCTGACCGTGGACCGGCAGGCCACGACGGTGGCGCAGACCCTGGTAGCAGCCGATCTCGACCTTGCGGCGGATGTCGGCCTGGATCTCGCGGCGGAGGTCACCCTCGGTGCGGAGGTTGGCGTCCACGTACTCGCGGATCTTGACCAGGTCCTCTTCGGCCAGGTCACGAACGCGGGTGTTCGGGTTCACGTCGGTCGCGGAGAGAATCTCCTTCGACCGGGTGCGCCCGATACCGAAGACGTAGGTGAGTGCGATCTCCACACGCTTTTCGCGCGGGATGTCAACACCGGAAACGCGTGCCATTCAATGGCTCCTGTGTGATCGGGGGTCTTCCGCAGAACCGATCCCGACCGCCGACCGCCTCGGGTGAAGCAGTGGTACGTCCGGGTCCCCGGCCCCCGCCGGAGGTGCCGCCGACCCCGTGCGGGGCTGGGCGGGTTCTGCGTATGTACGAAATTGCTTGCGTCGCGCGAAGAACTGCGGAGTGCAGGTCGGTCGGCGTGCGTCAGCCCTGGCGCTGCTTGTGGCGCAGGTTGTCGCAGATGACCATGACCCGGCCGTGACGGCGGATCACCTTGCACTTGTCGCAGATCTTCTTGACGCTCGGCTTGACCTTCATGGGATGTGAGGTTCTCCGGGTCAGTGCCTTCACCCCGCGGACGGGGCGACGACAAGATCTACTTGTAGCGGTAGACGATCCGCCCACGCGTCAGGTCGTACGGAGAGAGCTCCACGACGACCCGGTCGTCCGGGAGGATTCGGATGTAGTGCATCCGCATCTTGCCGGAGATGTGCGCGAGGACCTTGTGACCGTTCTGGAGCTCCACCTTGAACATGGCGTTCGGGAGGGACTCGATCACGGTGCCCTCAATCTCGATGGCACCTTGCTTCTTGGCCACGCTTCGCCCTTCGAATCGGCTACCTTGATCGACTCCTGCGCCCGTATGGAGACACACGGGTACACCAGAGCCGACGCATGAGTCTACGTCAGGCCATCCGAAAAGACGAATCCGGCAAGTTTGCCCAGTGACGTAGATCGTTACTCCGGCCACGGCGTCAGGACGACGCCAGAGGGTCCGGCGCCGCGGTGATCCCGAGCTCGGCCAGCTTCGCCCGGCCGCCGTCGGGCGCGGTGAGGACCAGCGGGCCCTCCTCCGTGAGAGCCACGGAGTGCTCCCAGTGCGAGGACCAGGTGCCGTCCGTCGTGATGACGGTCCAGTCGTCCGCGAGGACCTCGGTCCGCGGGGTGCCCAGGGAGACCATCGGCTCGATCGCCAGGCAGAAACCGGGGACCAGCTTCGGGCCCTTGCCGCGCTTGCGCGCGACGTAGTTCAGCAGATGCGGGTCCATGTGCATCTCGGTGCCGATGCCGTGGCCGCCGTAGTCCTCGATGATCCCGTACCGGCCGCCGCCGGGCTTGGGCTGCCGGCGGATGTACGTCTCGATGGCACGGGAGACGTCCACCAGACGGTTGCCGTTCTTCATCGCGGCGATACCGGCCCACATGGACTCCTCGGTGACCCGGGAGAGCTCCACCAGCTCCGGCGCGTGCCCGCTGCCCACGAAGACGGTGTACGCGGCGTCGCCGTGCCAGCCGTCGATGATCGCGCCGGCGTCGACCGAGATGATGTCGCCGTCCTTGAGGACGGTCTTCTCGTCGGGGATGCCATGGACGACCACCTCGTTGACCGAGGTGCAGATGGTGGCGGGGAACCCTCCGTATCCCAGGAAGTTCGACTTGGCACCGTGGTCGGCGATCACCTTGCGGGCGACCTCGTCCAGATCCTTCGTCGACGCACCGGGCACGGCGGCCTCACGCGTCGCGGCGTGGATCGCGGCGACGACCAGCCCCGCCTCGCGCATCTTCGCGATCTGCTCCGGGGTCTTGATCTGCACCATGGACTTTGCCTTCCACCTCTGCACGTCGTCGTCACTCTGGCTCAACAGTACGGCCGCGGCGTCCGTCGGACACCGCGGCCACAGGTACTGCGCGTACTGCTCAGTCGTTCTGGAGCTTCTCCAGCGCTTCCATCGCCCGCTTGGTCACGTCGGTGACCTTGCCGAGCGCCGAGATCGTGACCACGAGGCCCTGATTCCGGTAGTAGTCGATGATCGGCTCCGTCTGCGTGTGGTACACCTCGAGCCGCTTGCGCACGGTCTCCTCGGAGTCGTCGTCACGCTGGTACAGGTCGCCGCCGCAGGTGTCGCAGACACCTTCCTGCTTCGGCGACGAGTACGACACGTGGAAGACGTGGCTCGAGTCGTTGCGGCAGATACGGCGGCCGGCGATGCGCCGCACGACCTCGTCCTCGGGGACCTCCAGGTCCAGCACCGCGTCCAGCGTCATGCCCTCGGACTTCAGCATCTCGTCGAGCGCCTCGGCCTGCGAGACGTTCCGCGGGAAGCCGTCCAGCAGGAAGCCGTTGCGGGCGTCCTCCTGGGCCATGCGGTCCTTCGCCATCGCGATGGTGACCTCGTCCGGCACCAGCTCACCGGCGTCCATGAAGGACTTGGCCTTGCGGCCCAGCTCGGTGCCCTTGCTGATGTTGGCGCGGAAGAGGTCGCCCGTGGAGATGTGCGGGATCGACAGGTTGGTGGCAAGGTACGCAGCCTGCGTTCCCTTGCCGGCACCGGGCGGCCCGACGAGGACGATTCGCATCAGCGGAGGAACCCTTCGTAATTACGCTGCTGGAGCTGGCTCTCGATCTGCTTCACGGTCTCCAGACCCACACCCACGATGATGAGGATGCTCGTCCCGCCGAACGGGAAGTTCTGGTTCGCGCCGCCGAAGCCCGCCAACGCCATCGTCGGCACAAGAGCAATCAGACCCAGGTACAGCGAGCCCGGCCAAGTGATCCTGTTGAGCACGTAGCTCAGATACTCGGCAGTAGGTCGACCTGCCCGGATACCCGGGATGAAGCCACCATACTTCTTCATGTTGTCGGCAACTTCTTCGGGGTTGAAGGAGATAGCCACATAGAAGAAGGCGAAGAAGACAATCAGGAGGAAGTACGTGGCGATGTAGTAAGGGTGATCACCCTTGACGAAATGCGCCTCGATCCAGGTCTTCCAGCCGGACTGCGAGCTCGAGAACTGCGCGATCAGCGCCGGGATGTACAGCAGCGACGAGGCGAAGATGACCGGAATCACACCGGCCTGGTTCACCTTGAGCGGGATGTACGTGGACGTACCGCCGTAGGACCGCCGTCCGATCATGCGCTTCGCGTACTGCACCGGGATGCGGCGCTGCGCCTGTTCGACGAAGACGACCAGGGCCACCATCACGAAGCCGATCAGGATGACGGTGCCGAACTCGATCCAGCCCTTGGCGAGCTTGCCGCTCTGCTTGATCGCCCAGAGAGCGCCGGGGAAGCCGGCGGCGATCGAGATGAACATCAGGATCGACATGCCGTTGCCGATGCCACGGTCGGTGATCAGCTCACCGAGCCACATGACGGCGGCAGTACCGGCGGTCATGGTCACCACCATGACGATGGTGGTGAAGATCGACCGGTCGGGGACGATCTGGTCGGCCACCTGACAGCCGCCGAACAACGCACCGCTGCGAGCCGTCGCCACAAGACCGGTGCCCTGCAGCACGGCGAGGGCGACAGTGAGGTAGCGGGTGTACTGCGTGATCTTCGCCGTGCCGGACTGGCCCTCCTTCTTGAGGGCCTCGAGCCGTGGGATCACGACGGTCAGCAGCTGCAGGATGATGCTCGCCGTGATGTACGGCATGATGCCGAGCGCGAAGATGGTGATCTGCAGCAGCGCTCCGCCGCTGAACATGTTCACCAGCCCGAACAGGCTGTTGTTGTTCTTCTGCGCGGCGTCTACACAAATCTGCACATTGCCGTAGTCCACACCCGGAACCGGGATGTGCGATCCGAGCCGGTACAAAACGATGATGGCGAGTGTGAAGAGCAGCTTCTTGCGCAGGTCGGGCGTCTTGAACGCCCGGGCGAACGCGGTGAGCACGGTGCCTCCTGCGACCCCCGCGCTACTGCGTCAGAGGTGACGGTCTTGAGGATCGACGAATACGAAACAGGCAATCCGCACGATCTTAGTCGGACAGACCGCACGGTCCGGGGGCAGTAACCCCCTTGTTACAGCAACAGTGCACGCCACCTTACCGGCGGATGTGCCCCCCTAGGAACGACCAACCGGGGATGCCCCATTTGAGAGGCATCCCCGGTCGGTGTTTCAGCTTTCAGCCACTGAACTCGTCTCAGACGAGCTCGGTGACGGTGCCGCCGGCAGCGGCAATCTTCTCCTTGGCGGAGCCGGAGACGGCGTCGACCGTCACCTGCAGCGCCACGGAAAGCTCGCCCTGGCCAAGGACCTTGACGAGGCTGTTCTTGCGAACCGCACCCTTGGCGACCAGATCGGCCACCGTGACTTCGCCACCCTCGGGGTAGAGCGAAGAGAGCTTGTCCAGGTTGACAACCTGGTACTCGGTACGGAACGGGTTCTTGAAGCCCTTGAGCTTCGGGAGACGCATGTGGAGGGGCATCTGCCCACCCTCGAAGCGCTCCGGAACCTGGTAACGGGCCTTGGTGCCCTTGGTTCCACGACCAGCGGTCTTACCCTTGGACGCCTCACCACGACCCACACGGGTCTTGGCGGTCTTGGCGCCCGGGGCGGGCCGGAGGTTGTGGACCTTCAGCGGGTTGTTCTCCGCCATGTCAGTCGACCTCCTCAACCGTCACGAGGTGGCGGACGGTGTGCACCATTCCGCGGAACTCGGGGCGGTCCTCCTTGACAACCACGTCGTGCAGGCGCTTGAGCCCGAGCGAACGCAGGGTGTCGCGGTGGTTCTGCTTGCTGCCGATGTAGGACTTCGTCTGCGTGATCTTGAGGCGGGCCATTACGCACCCGCTCCCGCACGTGCACGAAGCAGAGCCGCGGGGGCGACGTCCTCGAGGGGCAGACCACGGCGAGCCGCGATCTCCTCGGGACGCTGCAGGCCCTTGAGGGCCGCCACGGTCGCGTGCACGATGTTGATCGCGTTGGACGAGCCAAGCGACTTCGACAGGATGTCGTGAACGCCGGCGCACTCGAGCACGGCGCGCACCGGGCCACCGGCGATAACACCGGTACCGGGGGAAGCCGGCTTCAGCAGCACGACGCCCGCGGCACGCTCACCCGTGATGGGGTGCGGGATGGTGCCCTGGATACGGGGGACCTTGAAGAAGTGCTTCTTGGCCTCCTCAACACCCTTGGCGATGGCGGCCGGCACCTCCTTGGCCTTGCCGTAACCGACACCTACGGTGCCGTCACCGTCTCCGACCACGACGAGCGCGGTGAAGCTGAAGCGACGACCACCCTTGACAACCTTGGCGACGCGGTTGATCGCGACAACGCGCTCAACGTACGCGGTCTTCTCGGCGGCAGCAGCGCCACCGTCGCGACCCTTCCGGTCCCGCCGCTCGCCGCCACCGGCACCGCTTCCGCGGCGCTGGGGTCCAGCCATTGGAATTACCTCTCTCTGTTACGTCCGTTAGTCCCGGAACCGGGGCTCAGAACTTCAGCCCGGCTTCGCGGGCGGCGTCAGCCAGAGCGGCAATGCGCCCGGCGTACCTGTTGCCACCACGGTCGAACACGACAGCCTCGACACCGGCAGCCTTCGCACGCTCGGCGACGAGCGCGCCGACCTGCTTGGCCTGGGCGCTCTTGTCGCCCTCGCCACCGCGGATCGAGGTGTCCAGGGTCGACGCCGACGCGAGCGTGTGGCCCGCGATGTCGTCGATGACCTGCGCCACGATGTTGCGGTTGGAGCGCGTCACGACGAGGCGCGGACGCTCCGGCGTGCCGGAGACGTGCTTACGGACGCGAATGTGACGACGCTTGATGGCGGCGCGCTTGTACGCGTCACCCTTGGCGATCTTTACACCGTATGCCATGGCTTACTTACCCGCCTTTCCGACCTTGCGGCGGATGACCTCGCCCGCGTACTTGACGCCCTTGGCCTTGTACGGGTCGGGCTTGCGCAGCTTGCGGATGTTAGCGGCGACCTCGCCGACCTTCTGCTTGTCGATGCCCTCGACCGAGAACTTGGTCGGCGACTCGACCTTGAAGGAGATGCCCTCGGGCGCCTCCACCAGGATCGAGTGGCTGTAGCCGAGCTGGAACTCCAGGTTGGAGCCCTTCGCGGCGACGCGGTAACCGACACCGCTGATCTCGAGCGCCTTCGTGTATCCCTGGGTCACGCCGGTGATCATGTTCGCCACCAGCGTGCGGGACAGGCCGTGAAGGGCCTTGTTCTGACGCTCGTCGTTGGGACGGGTGACGTTGAGAACGCCGTCCTCGCCCTTAACAATCTCGATCGGCGCGGCGACGGTGTGCGCGAGGGACCCCTTGGGGCCCTTCACCGCGACCGTGCGGCCATCGATGGTGACGTCCACACCGGCGGGAACCTGGATGGGGAGCTTGCCGATACGCGACATGAGCTTTTCCTCCGTTCCCGACTACCAGACGTAGGCGAGGACTTCCCCACCCACGCCCTTCTTCTGAGCCTGCTGGCCGGTCAGGAGACCGTGGGACGTGGAGATGATCGCCACGCCCAGGCCGCCGAGAACCTTCGGCAGATTGGTGGACTTCGCGTACACGCGCAGACCCGGCTTCGAAATCCGCTTGATGCCGGCGATCGAGCGCTCGCGGTTCGGGCCGAACTTCAGCTCGAGGACGAGGTTCTTGCCGACCTCGGCGTCCTCGACCTTCCAGCCGGTGATGAAGCCCTCCTGCTGGAGGATCTCCGCGATGTGCGACTTGATCTTGCTGTGCGGCATCACGACGGAGTCGTGGTACGCCGAGTTTGCGTTACGCAGACGCGTGAGCATGTCTGCGATCGGATCAGTCATGGTCATGAATTGGCCTTCGGCCTCTCTCGCCGGGGTTTCCTGTATGCGCCATCCCTCTCCCCACTCAGTGGCGGGACGGGTGCGGTGCGGGGACCTACGGCGTAGTAAGTCGTACGGGCGGCGGACGCCCAACCCCACAAGCCTACGGCATGTGAGGGAGGGCTCCCGCCGACCAGATGCTTACCGAGAGTCTCCGGGAATTCCCAAGAAGGGAATTACCAGGAGCTCTTGGTCACGCCCGGCAGCTCGCCACGGTGAGCCATCTCACGAAGGCACACGCGGCACAGGCCGAACTTGCGGTAGACGGAGTGGGGACGACCGCAACGCTGGCAGCGCGTGTAGCCACGCACGCCGAACTTGGGCTTGCGGGCGGCCTTGGCAATGAGAGCCTTCTTCGCCACGGCTCACGCCTCCTTGAACGGGAAGCCGAGGTGACGAAGGAGGGCGCGGCCCTCATCGTCGTTGGTCGCCGTGGTGACCACGGTGATGTCCATACCCCGGACGCGGTCGATCTTGTCCTGGTCGATCTCGTGGAACATGACCTGCTCCGTGAGACCGAAGGTGTAGTTGCCACGGCCGTCGAACTGCTTGGGAGACAGACCACGGAAGTCGCGGATGCGCGGAAGCGCGAGCGACAGGGTGCGGTCCAGGAACTCCCACATGCGGTCGCCACGAAGCGTGACGTGGGCACCGATCGGCTGGCCCTCACGCAGCTTGAACTGCGCGATGGACTTACGGGCCTTGGTGACGGCCGGCTTCTGGCCGGTGATCGTGGTGAGGTCCTTGATGGCACCGTCGATCAGCTTGGAGTCGCGGGCGGCGTCGCCCACACCCATGTTGACCACGATCTTGACGAGGCCCGGAACCTGCATGACGTTCTCGTAGGAGAACTCCTCACGCAGCTTGCCGGTGATCTCCTCGCGGTACTTCGTCTTGAGACGCGGAGTGGTGGTGGTAGCCATCAGATGTCCTCACCCGTCCGCTTGGCAACGCGGATCTTGTTGCCCTCGTCGTCGAAGCGGTAACCGACGCGCGTGACGACCTTGTTGCCGTCCTTCTCCACGACGAGCTGAACGTTGCTCACGTGAACAGGGGCCTCGGTCGTGACGATGCCACCGGTCTGCGAACCGCGAGCGGTCTGACCGGCCTTGGTGTGCTTCTTGACCCGGTTGACACCCTCGACCAGGACGCGGTCCTCGCGGGGGAAGGCCGCGATGACCTTGCCCTGCTTGCCCTTGTCCTTACCGGTGATGACCTGAACCAGGTCGCCCTTCTTGATCTTCATGCTTACAGCACCTCCGGCGCGAGCGAGATGATCTTCATGAACTTCTTCTCGCGCAGCTCACGGCCCACCGGGCCGAAGATACGGGTGCCGCGAGGGTCGCCGTCGTTCTTGAGAATGACAGCGGCGTTCTCGTCGAAGCGGATGTACGAGCCGTCCTGGCGGCGGCGTTCCTTCACGGTGCGAACGATGACCGCCTTGACGACGTCACCCTTCTTCACGTTGCCACCGGGGATCGCGTCCTTGACGGTGGCGACGATGACGTCACCGATGCCCGCGTAGCGGCGGCCGGAACCACCGAGAACACGGATGCAAAGGATCTCCTTGGCACCAGTGTTGTCGGCGACACGCAGCCGCGACTCCTGCTGGATCACGTCTATCTCCTGATCGTCTGCCGGTTCCCGGCAGGGGCACCTGGGTGCCCCTGCCGAGCCTGGCGGAACTGTCCTGAGGGAAACCCCTCAGGGATTCTGTTTCTCAGCGGTCCCCTCGCGGGAACTACTTGGCCTTCTCGAGGATCTCGACGATGCGCCAGCGCTTGGTCGCCGACAGCGGACGCGTCTCCATGATGAGGACGCGGTCGCCGACGCCGGCAGCGTTCTGCTCGTCGTGCGCCTTGAGCTTGTTCGTACGGCGGATGACCTTGCCGTACAGCGCGTGCTTGACGCGGTCCTCGACGGCGACGACGACGGTCTTGTCCATCTTGTCGCTGACGACGAGACCCTCACGGGTCTTGCGGAATCCGCGCGTTTCGGTCTTCTCAGTCACGTTGCTCTCGCTCATCAGGCGCTCTCCACCGTCTCGATGCCCAGCTCGCGCTCACGCATGAGGGTGTAGATCCGCGCGATGTCCTTGCGGACGGCCTTGAGCCGGCCATGGTTCTCGAGCTGACCGGTCGCCGCCTGGAAGCGGAGGTTGAACAGCTCTTCCTTGGCCTCGCGGAGCTTGGCAACAAGCTCCTCGTTGCCCAGTTCGCGCAGCTCGGACGCCTTGGTACCGGTAGACATCACGACTCACCTGCCTCGCGCCGAACGATCCGGCACTTCATCGGAAGCTTGTGAGCAGCGCGGGTAAGCGCCTCACGCGCAATCTTCTCGTTCGGGTAGGACAGCTCGAACATCACCCGACCGGGATGAACGTTCGCGACCCACCACTCCGGGGAACCCTTACCGGAACCCATGCGGGTCTCGGCAGGCTTCTTGGTCAGCGGGCGGTCCGGGTAGATGTTGATCCAGACCTTGCCGCCACGCTTGATGTGGCGGGTCATCGCGATACGAGCCGCCTCGATCTGGCGGTTGGTCACGTACGCCGGAGTCATGGCCTGGATGCCGTACTCGCCGAACGCAACCGTCGTACCACCCTTGGCCATACCGCGGCGCTTGGGGTGGTGCTGCTTGCGGTGCTTGACCCTACGGGGGATCAGCATTTCGGTCAGGCCTCCGTTCCAGTGCTCTCAGCCGGAGCGGCAGCGGCGGCGGGAGCGTCGGCCTTGGGGGCCTCCGCAGCCGGCGCGGACTGCTGCTGCGGCTTGCGGCCGCGACCGCCACCACGCTCGCCACCACGGCCACCGCGGCCGCCGGCCGGGCGGTCGGCGCCGCCACGAGCCGGACGGTTACCGGCGCGCGCAGCGGCGTTCTCGGCGCGGACCTCGGCGATGTTCTTGACGTCGCCCTTGTAGATCCAGACCTTCACACCGATACGGCCGAAGGTCGTCTTGGCCTCGAAGAAGCCGTAGTCGACGTTCGCGCGGAGCGTGTGCAGGGGCACACGGCCCTCGCGGTAGAACTCCGAGCGGGACATCTCGGCGCCACCGAGACGGCCACCGCACTGGATCTTGATGCCCTTGGCGCCGGCCTTCATCGAGCTCTGCATCGACTTGCGCATCGCACGACGGAAGGAGACGCGGGAGGAGAGCTGCTCGGCGACGGCCTGGGCCACCAGCTGAGCGTCCACCTCGGGGTTCTTGACCTCGAGGATGTTCAGCTGGACCTGCTTGCCGGTCAGCTTCTCCAGCTCGCCACGGATGCGGTCGGCCTCGGCGCCGCGGCGGCCGATGACGATGCCCGGGCGGGCGGTGTGGATGTCAACGCGGACGCGGTCGCGGGTGCGCTCGATCTCGACCTTCGAGATGCCGGCCCGCTCCATGCCCTTCGTCATCATGCGACGAATGGCGACGTCTTCCTTGACGTAGTCCTTGTACAGCTTGTCGGCGTACCAACGGGACTTGAAGTCCGTGGTGATGCCGAGCCGGAACCCATGCGGGTTAACCTTCTGGCCCATTACCGGGTTCCTTCCTTGCTGCTGACGACCACGGTGATGTGGCTGGTCCGCTTACGGATCCGGTAGGCACGGCCCTGAGCACGCGGACGGAACCGCTTCAGGGTCGGGCCCTCGTCCACGTACGCCTCGCTGATGACCAGCGAAGAGGCGTCGGTGTGGTCGTAGTTGTGTGCAGCGTTGGCAATGGCACTGTCCAGCACCTTGCCAACCGGCACGCTCGCGGCCTGCGGGGCGAAACGCAGGACCGCCTGAGCCTCCGTGGCATCCATGCCACGGATGAGGTCCACCACTCGGCGGGCCTTCATGGGCGTGACGCGGATGTACCGCGCCTGGGCCCTGGCTTCCATGGTTGTCCCTTCGGTGTAAGTCATAGTCAGTCACCCCGCCTTAGCGGCGCTTCGACTTCCGGTCGTCCTTGACGTGGCCGCGGAAGGTGCGAGTCGGCGAGAACTCGCCGAGCTTGTGGCCGACCATCGACTCGGTGACGAACACCGGGACGTGGATCTTGCCGTTGTGCACCGCGATGGTGTGACCCAGCATGGCCGGGACGATCATCGAGCGACGGGACCAGGTCTTGATGACGTTCTTGGTGCCGGCTTCGTTCTGGACATCCACCTTCTTGATCAGGTGGTCGTCGACGAAGGGCCCCTTCTTGAGACTGCGCGGCATCTAAACCCGCTCCTAGCGCTTCTTGTTCGTCTTGCGGCGGCGGACGATGTACTTGTTGCTCGCCTTCTTGGGAGAACGAGTACGACCCTCCTTCTGACCCCACGGGCTGACCGGGTGGCGACCACCGGAGGTCTTGCCCTCACCACCACCGTGCGGGTGGTCAACCGGGTTCATCGCGACACCGCGGACGGTCGGGCGGACGCCCTTCCAGCGCAGGCGGCCGGCCTTGCCCCAGTTGATGTTCGACTGCTCGGCGTTGCCGACCTCGCCGATCGTGGCGCGGCAGCGGGCGTCGACCAGCCGGATCTCACCGGACGGCATACGAAGGTGGGCCATCGTGCCCTCCTTCGCCAGCAGCTGCACGGAGGCACCCGCGGAACGGGCGAACTTCGCGCCGCCGCCGGGCCGCAGCTCGATGGCGTGGATGGTCGTACCGACCGGGATGTTGCGCAGCGCCAGGTTGTTGCCGGGCTTGATGTCGGCGGCCGGGCCGTTCTCGACACGGTCGCCCTGCGACAGGCCCTTGGGCGCGATGATGTAGCGCTTCTCGCCGTCTGCGTAGTGCAGGAGCGCGATGCGCGCGGTGCGGTTCGGGTCGTACTCGATGTGAGCGACCTTGGCCGGCACGCCGTCCTTGTCGTGACGACGGAAGTCGATCACGCGGTAGGCGCGCTTGTGGCCACCGCCCTGGTGACGGACGGTCACACGACCGGTGTTGTTACGGCCGCCCTTGCTGTGCAGGGGGCGGACCAGCGACTTCTCCGGCGTGGACCGCGTGATCTCGACAAAGTCGGCGACGCTGGAGCCACGACGGCCCGGGGTCGTCGGCTTGTACTTGCGGATACCCATTTCTCAGTCCTCGTCCGATTCCGGACGACTCGACCTCCGTCAGGAGGTCGGGCCGCCGAAGATGTCGATACGGTCGCCCTCGGCGAGGGTCACGATGGCGCGCTTCGTGTCGGAGCGCTTGCCGAAACCGGTGCGGGTGCGCTTGCGCTTGCCCTGGCGGTTGATCGTGTTGACCCCGGTGACCTTGACCGAGAAGACCGCCTCGACGGCCTGCTTGATCTGGGTCTTGTTCGCGCGCGGGTCGACGATGAACGTGTACTTGTTCTCGTCCAGAAGCGCGTAGCTCTTCTCGGACACAACCGGCTTGACAAGAATGTCGCGCGGGTCCGAGTACGTCTTGCTGGTGACGACGGCCTCAGTCATCAGGCGTCGCTCCCTTCGGTCTCAGCGTTCCGGCCAGTAGGCGCGCCGGACACGAAGGACTCGAAAGCGGCCTGGGTGAAGACCACGTCGTCGGAGACGAGCACGTCGTACGTGTTCAGCTGGCCCGGCTCCAGGATGTGCACCTGGGGCAGGTTGCGGGCGGACAGCCACGCGGCCTCGTCGGCGCGGTCGACGACCAGGAGCAGGTTCTTGCGCTCCGAGATCTTGCCGAACAGCGTCTTGGCGGCCTTGGTGGAAGCCGCACCCTCGACCACGCCGGAGACGACGTGGATACGGGAGTGACGGGCCCGGTCGGAGAGGGCACCGCGCAGGGCGGCGGCCTTCATCTTCTTCGGGGTCCGCTGCGAGTAGTCACGCGGCACGGGGCCGTGGACAACGCCACCGCCGGCGAACTGCGGCGCACGGGTCGAACCCTGACGGGCGCGGCCGGTGCCCTTCTGGCGGTAGGGCTTCTTGCCACCACCACGGACCTCGCCACGCGTCTTGACCTTGTGCGTGCCCTGACGGGCGGCGGCCAGCTGCGCGACGACGACCTGGTGGATCAGCGGGATGCTGACCTTGGCGTCGAAGATCTCGGCCGGGAGCTCAACGGTCCCGGACTTGTCGCCCGCGGGCGACAGAATGTCAATGGTGCTCATAGTCCTCAGGCCCCCTTGGCCGCAGTGCGGACCAGGACCAGGCCGCCGTTGGGACCGGGAACCGCGCCCTTGATGAGCAGCAGGCCCTTCTCCGCGTCAACGGCGTGAACGGTCAGGTTCTGGGTGGTGACCCGCTCGTTGCCCATGCGGCCCGCCATACGGAGGCCCTTGAACACACGGCCCGGGGTGGCACAGCCACCGATGGAGCCGGGAGAGCGGTGCTTGCGCTGGGTACCGTGACCGGCGCCGAGGCCCTTGAAGTTGTGACGCTTCATGACACCGGCGAAGCCCTTGCCCTTGCTCTTGCCCGTGACGTCAACCTTGACGCCGGACTCGAACACCTCGGCAGTGATCTCCTGGCCGAGCGTGTACTCGGCAGCATCGGAGGTACGGAGCTCCACCAGGTGGCGGCGGGGGGTCACGTCGGCCTTGGCGAAGTGGCCCTTGAGGGGCTTGTTCACCTTGCGAGGGTCGATCTCGCCGAAGGCGATCTGGACCGACTCGTAGCCGTCGGAGTCATTCGTACGGACCTGGGTGACAACACACGGCCCGGCCTTGACGACGGTCACCGGGACGACACGGTTGTTCTCGTCCCAGACCTGGGTCATGCCGAGCTTCTCGCCCAGGACGCCCTTGATCTGCTTTGCCATCTCTTCCGCGCCTCTCAGAGCTTGATCTCGATGTCGACGCCGGCCGGAAGGTCCAGGCGCATCAACGAGTCAACGGTCTTGGGCGTCGGGTCGAGGATGTCGATCAGGCGCTTGTGCGTGCGCATCTCGAAGTGCTCGCGCGAGTCCTTGTACTTGTGCGGCGACTTGATGACGCAGTACACGTTCTTCTCAGTGGGCAGCGGCACCGGGCCTGCGACCGACGCACCAGTGCGGGTCACCGTCTCGACGATCTTCTTCGCCGAAGAGTCGATGACCTCGTGGTCGTAGGCCTTGAGCCGGATGCGGATCTTCTGTCCCGCCATGGCTACTCAGTAGTCCTGTCTCTCGTAACGCTCCGGAACTCGGCGGGTACTGCATTCTTCTCCGACCCCCGCGGTCGGGCGTGTCGCACTCCCTCTACGAAGATCTCCCGAAGGATTTCCCAACCAAGGGGGTGCGGGCCTGAGCCGCGCATCGGGGGAAGAACACCCACCGAGTGCCTGGCTGGTACCCCGCTGACACTTCCCGGAAGATTCCCGTACGTCCGCTCCAGCGCTGCCCATCGGGCAGTTGGGGCGACGAGTACTGTGGGACTCGCTTCCGGTCCTCCCGGCGGGAGGCGCGCAGCATCGGCACTCAACCGAGCAACCCGGATAGTCTGCCATACGGGCCCGCGCCCTGGCCAATCGAGCCGAAGAGGTTACCGCGGCGGCTTTTGCTGTCAAACCCCGGCGCGCGGCGGACTCACGTCCGCGGGACCTGCCCGCGGGCGTTCCCCGGGTCTCCGCTGAGTCCCCCGGCCGTGGTCCCTGCCTCCCCGCCGACCGCGTCCAACCGGTCCGGAGCCTTGCACAGACGATCTCCGGCGCCTCTCCCCCGGTCGAACAAAAGTCGCGTTCAGAGCAACCCCCGGCATCGAACAGCCGTCTAGTCGATCGCGGAATGCGGCCCTGACCAGCCCGTCCGCGCTGTGGGGGACATCACTGGACGCAGCCGGGGGCCATGACCCGTCCGCTGCGGGGGAAGCGGACGGAGCGCGACACGTGAACGACAGACCTGCCCATGCCCCGACGCGCCCGGGACGCATACCGGGCGCGCGCACGGCCGGCGGCGAGCGCCGGGAGATACCGGGTGCGCGAAAGGCCGGTCCCGCACCGGCCGCCGACGCCCGGCTCCTCGCGTCGGCAGAGGGGCCCACGAGCCCCCGGCCCTCCGTGGCGGCCTCCGTGGCGGACGAGCCCGCGGGCCCCGCGCCCTGGCAGGGCATCGGCCTCAACCGGCCCGCCGCGACAAGCGATCCCGCACAGAGCACCGGCCGTACCCGCCCCCGCCGTCGCAGCGTCGTCGCCGCCGCCACCGCGCTCCTCGGCGCCGGCGTCCTCTCCTCCTGCTCCGTCCCCGCCTCCCGGCGGTCCACCCGCACCGCAGACCCGGCCCCCGGCCTGGCGATAGCCAGCACCCGCCGCGCCCAGCTGATGCAGATACTCGCCCACCCCGACGACGACCTGTACTTCATGAACCCGGACACCCAGCGGATGCTCGACGCCGGAGTGCCCCTCGTCTGCGTGTACGTCTCCGCCGGCGAGCACGACGGGCGCAACCACATACCCGGCGCTCCCGGCGTCCCCGCCGACCGGCCGGCCTACTCCTCCGCCCGGCACCAGGGTCTGCGGCAGGCGTACGCCACGCTCCTCGGGCTCGACAAGTTCACCGACTGGACCAAGGGCATCGCCTCCCTGCGCGGTGACCGGCTCGCCGAGATCAACACCCTCACCAACGGCAACCGCCGGGTCGAGCTGATCTTCCTCAATCTGCCGATGCACACCACCCGCCGCTGGATGGCGCTGCCCAGCCTCTGGCGCGACCGGGCACTCGGGCTCCAGACCGTCGTGGCCGAGGACTCCCCGCTGCGCAAAGCCGTCGCGTACGACTACGACAGCCTCGTCGACGTCCTCGTCGGGCTGATGGAGCAGTACCGGCCGACCGTCGTCCAGACGCTGGATCCGGACCCGGACATCCAGCACAGCGACGAGGCCACCCGGAAGAAGGACAGCGAGCAGCGCGGCTACTCCGACCACGCCGACCACACGGCCGTCGCCTGCTTCAGCT
Source organism: Streptomyces sp. NPDC058685 (assembly GCF_042714725.1). Lineage (NCBI taxonomy): Bacteria > Bacillati > Actinomycetota > Actinomycetes > Kitasatosporales > Streptomycetaceae > Streptomyces > Streptomyces sp. NPDC058685. Next base: position 98,364 of record NZ_JBHXSL010000001.1, on the reverse strand, counting down.
GGGCCGCGATGGTGCGCTGGGTGGCGGACGCGACCGCGGACGGCGGGCAGGTGCCCGGGTTCGTGGCGACCGCCTTCCGCGGCTACTACAACCGGCACTGGCCCAAGAACCTCCCCGCGCCGGTCGTCCAGAAGAAGGCCGCGCACCTCGTCCCGTACGGCGGCGACCCCGCCTGGGAGTGCGGCAATCCGTCCGGCTGCGGCGACTACAACGTGAGCGGCATGCGGCCACTGACCAACAAGAAGGGCTGGGTGCGCTCCACCCACCACCGCTACCCCGGCGCGCGCCCCGTGGTCGCCGCGGACCCCGACGGGCGCCTCGCTGCGTACGGAGTGCTCGGACTGCGGGCGGTGCGCTGGCGTGAGACCCGGCCCGGCAGCGGCCAGTGGGGCGCCCCCGACGACCTGGGCGGAGGCCCGCTCGCCCCCGCCCTCGGCTCGGCGGCGCTGCCCGACGGCCGGCAGCTCGTCTTCGGGCTGCGGTTCGCCTCCCTGGGCGGCCACGGCGGACCGAACCGCCGCGAGGTGGTCGTTCTCGAACAGCGCACCCCGGGTGGGGAGTTCCTCGCCTGGGACGGTCTCGGCAACCCCGAGCGGGACGAGGACCGCGGTCGGCGCATCGGCGTTCCGGTCGCGGTGACCGCCCCCGACGGCCGGGTGCATCTCTTCGTACGCAACGCGGACAAGGGCCTCAGCACGCGGGTGCGGACCACCGACGGACGCTGGGGCCGCTGGCAGGACCTCGGCGGCGAGGAGGTCCAGGACGGGCTGTCCGCGGTCGTCGACGGCTCGGGCCGGGTCCATGTCTTCGCGGCCGGCCGGGAGCGTGTGCACCACTGGGCGCAGGACGTCCTGGGCGAGGAGATGACCTTCCGCGCGGACGACGGCGCCGACCTGCCCGCGCCGGGCGACGCGATCGCCGCGCTGCCCGCCCCCGGCGGCGGCATCGAGCTCTACTACCGCAGACCGACCGCGGTGCCCGTGACGGCGGTACGCGCCGGCGGGGCCCCGGCGCGCGCCCGGACCCTGCGGTTCGACGGCCACGGCCCGGTGAGCGCGGCCACCGCGCCCGGTGGCCCGGTGCTGCTGGGCACCGACCTCCGCGGACGGGTCCAACTCCACACGCCCCGGGGCGTCCTGACGCGTACTCAGGGAACCGAGCCGCTCTCCGGACCGACGCTGACGGTGACCCGCTCCGGCACCACGGCCGTGGGCCTGGGCGCGGACGCGCACCCCTGGCTCTGGTACCCGCAGGCCGGCACCGCCGGCTGACCACCCCCGCACCGCCGGCTGACCACCCCCGCCGACAACGCGAAGAGGCCCCGCACCTTTCGGTGCGGGGCCTCCTGCTTGGTGCTCGATCAGGAGCTACCAGGTCAGACCGACAAGATTTACTTGTTGATCTTGGTGACCTGGCCGGCGCCCACGGTCCGGCCACCCTCACGGATGGCGAACTTCAGGCCCTCCTCCATGGCGACGGGCTGGATCAGCTCGACCGTCATGACGGTGTTGTCGCCCGGCATGACCATCTCGGTGCCCTCGGGGAGGGTCACGACGCCGGTCACGTCCGTGGTACGGAAGTAGAACTGCGGGCGGTAGTTGTTGAAGAAGGGGGTGTGACGGCCACCCTCGTCCTTCGACAGGATGTAGGCCTGGGCCTCGAAGCTCGTGTGCGGCGTGACCGAACCCGGCTTGATGATGACCTGGCCGCGCTCGACGTCCTCGCGCTTGATGCCACGGAGGAGCAGACCGACGTTCTCACCGGCCTGGCCCTCGTCGAGCAGCTTGCGGAACATCTCGATGCCGGTGACCGTGGTGGTGGTCTTCTCGGTCTTGATACCGACGATGTCGACGGTCTCGTTGACCTTGAGGATGCCACGCTCGATACGACCGGTGACGACGGTGCCACGACCGGTGATCGTGAAGACGTCCTCGATCGGCATCAGGAACGGCTTGTCGACGTCGCGCTCGGGCTGCGGGATCGACTCGTCGACGGCGGCCATCAGGTTCAGGACCGACTGGCCCCACTCCTTGTCGCCCTCGAGCGCCTTGAGCGCCGAGACCTTGACGACGGGAACGTCGTCGCCCGGGAACTCGTACTCGGAGAGGAGCTCACGCACCTCGAGCTCGACGAGCTCCAGGATCTCCTCGTCGTCCACCATGTCGGCCTTGTTCAGGGCGACGACGATGTACGGAACGCCGACCTGGCGGGCCAGGAGCACGTGCTCCTTGGTCTGCGGCATCGGGCCGTCGGTGGCGGCAACCACGAGGATCGCGCCGTCCATCTGCGCGGCACCCGTGATCATGTTCTTGATGTAGTCGGCGTGACCCGGGCAGTCGACGTGCGCGTAGTGACGCGACTCCGTCTGGTACTCGACGTGCGCGATGGAGATGGTGATACCGCGCTGGCGCTCCTCGGGAGCCTTGTCGATCTGGTCGAAGGCCGAGGCCTCGTTCAGGTCCGGGTACGCGTCGTGCAGCACCTTGGTAATGGCGGCCGTGAGGGTCGTCTTACCGTGGTCGATGTGACCGATGGTGCCGATGTTGACGTGCGGCTTAGTCCGCTCGAACTTCGCCTTCGCCACTGGGTCCTCCTGTGGAGTGGTTCTGTACGCCTTGCTTCATCGGCGCCAGGTGATCTTTGCTGGGATGCCGGGGCCCGGGGCATTCCCACCGATTACTTGCGTAACGGCCGGAATGCCCCAGCAGGCTCCGGTGACAAGCCTAAAGCGTGAACTCGGGAGAGTTACTCGCCCTTGGCCTTCGCGATGATCTCCTCGGCGACGTTCCGCGGAACCTCGGCGTAGGAGTCGAACTGCATCGAGTAGCTTGCGCGACCCGAGGTCTTGCTGCGGAGGTCTCCGACGTAGCCGAACATCTCCGAGAGGGGCACAAGGCCCTTCACGACGCGAGCGCCGCTGCGCTCCTCCATGGCCTGGATCTGGCCACGGCGGGAGTTGAGGTCGCCGATGACATCACCCATGTAGTCCTCGGGCGTGGTGACCTCGACGGCCATCATCGGCTCGAGCAGCACGGGGGACGCCTTGCGGGCACCCTCCTTGAACGCCTGCGAACCGGCGATCTTGAACGCCAGCTCGGAGGAGTCGACCTCGTGGTAGCCACCGTCGAGGAGGGTGACGCGGACGCCCACCATCTCGTAGCCGGCCAGGATGCCGAACTGCATGGCTTCCTGCGCACCGGCGTCGACCGACGGAATGTACTCACGGGGGATGCGGCCACCCGTGACCTTGTTCACGAACTCGTAGGTCGCGTCGCCGCCCTCGATGGGCTCCAGCGCGATCTGCACCTTCGCGAACTGACCGGTACCACCGGTCTGCTTCTTGTGCGTGTAGTCGATACGCTCGACGGCCTTGCGGATCGTCTCGCGGTACGCGACCTGCGGCTTGCCGACGTTCGCCTCGACGCGGAACTCGCGCCGCATGCGGTCGACGAGGACCTCGAGGTGAAGCTCACCCATACCACCGATGATGGTCTGGCCGGTCTCCTCGTCCGAGTGCACCTGGAAGGAGGGGTCCTCCTCCGCGAGACGCTGGATGGCGACACCCAGCTTCTCCTGGTCACCCTTGGACTTGGGCTCGATCGCGACCTGGATGACCGGCGCCGGGAAGTCCATGGACTCCAGGATCACCGGGTTCTTGTCGTCGCACAGCGTCTCACCGGTGGTGGTCTGCTTCAGGCCCATGACGGCGACGATGTCGCCGGCACCCACCGACTCGATCTCCTCACGCTTGTTCGCGTGCATGCGGTAGATCTTGCCGATGCGCTCCTTCTTGCCCTTGGTGGGGTTCAGCACCCCGGTGCCGGACTCCAGGCGACCCGAGTAGACCCGGATGAAGGTGAGCTTGCCCAGGTGCGGGTCGCTCGCGATCTTGAAGGCCAGGGCGGCCAGCGGCTCGTCGTCGGACGGACGGCGCGTGATGACCTGCTCCGCGTCCTTGACGTCGTGGCCGTCAATGCCTTCGACGTCGAGGGGCGAGGGGAGGTAGCGCACAACCGCGTCGAGCAGGGGCTGAACGCCCTTGTTCTTGAACGCGGTACCGCAGAAGACGGGGGTGACGGTGGTGCCGCCGCCCTTGCCGGACGCGATGGTGATACGACGGATCGCCTGGTAGAGCTGCTCCTCGGTGGGCTCCTGGCCCTCGAGGTAGAGCTCCATCATCTCGTCGTCGTTCTCCGACACGGCTTCGAGCAGCTTGCCGCGCCACTCGTCGGCCGCCTCGGTGTGCGTGGCCGGGATGTCGACGACGTCGTACATCTCGCCCTTGGTGGCCTCTGCGGACCAGACAAGAGCCTTCATACGAACGAGGTCGATGACGCCCTTGAAGTCTGCCTCGGCACCGATCGGCAGCTGCATCACGATCGGGGTCGCGCCGAGGCGGTCCACGATCATGTCGACGCAGCGGTGGAACTCAGCGCCGGTGCGGTCGAGCTTGTTGACGAAGCAGATACGCGGCACGCCGTAGCGGTCCGCCTGACGCCAGACGGTCTCGGACTGCGGCTCAACACCGGCGACACCGTCGAACACGGTGACGGCACCGTCGAGGACGCGGAGCGAACGCTCCACCTCGACCGTGAAGTCCACGTGGCCCGGGGTGTCGATGATGTTGATGGTGTGATCGACGTCCTCGAGCGGCCAGTGACAGGTCGTCGCGGCGGACGTGATCGTGATGCCGCGCTCCTGCTCCTGCTCCATCCAGTCCATCGTGGCAGCGCCGTCGTGGACCTCACCGATCTTGTAGCTCACACCGGTGTAAAACAGGATGCGCTCGGTGGTCGTCGTCTTGCCCGCGTCGATGTGGGCCATGATCCCGATGTTGCGGACCTTGGCCAGGTCAAGCGAAGTGGTGGCCATAAGGCTCAATCTTCTCTCGGTCTCGATGTGGGTAGCGACTACCAGCGGTAGTGCGCGAAGGCCTTGTTGGACTCGGCCATCTTGTGCGTGTCCTCACGCTTCTTGACCGAAGCGCCGAGGCCGTTGGAGGCGTCGAGCAGTTCGTTCATGAGGCGCTCGGTCATGGTCTTCTCGCGACGGGCGCGGGAGTAACCGACGACCCAGCGCAGCGCGAGGGTGGCGGCGCGACCGGGCTTGACCTCGATCGGCACCTGGTAGGTGGCGCCACCGACACGGCGGGACTTGACCTCGAGAGACGGCTTGACGTTCTCGAGGGCGCGCTTCAGCGTGATGACCGGGTCAGCGCCGGTCTTCTCGCGGAGGCCTTCCATGGCGCCGTAGACGATCCGCTCGGCAGTGGAACGCTTGCCGTTGAGCAGGATCTTGTTGATCAGCGACGTGACAAGAGGAGAACCGTAGACCGGGTCGATGATGACCGGGCGCTTCGGGGCGGGGCCCTTACGAGGCATTCTTACTTCTCCTTCTTGGCGCCGTAGCGGCTGCGGGCCTGCTTGCGGTTCTTGACGCCCTGGGTGTCCAGGGAACCGCGGATGATCTTGTAGCGAACACCCGGCAGGTCCTTCACACGGCCACCACGCACGAGCACGATGGAGTGCTCCTGCAGGTTGTGTCCCTCACCCGGAATGTAGGCCGTGACCTCGATGCCGGAGGTCAGACGCACACGCGCGACCTTCCGCAGGGCCGAGTTCGGCTTCTTCGGGGTGGTCGTGAACACACGCGTGCAGACGCCGCGGCGCTGAGGGGAACCCTCGAGTGCGGGCGTCTTGTTCTTCTCGACCTTGTCCTGCCGGCCCTTACGGACCAGCTGCTGGATCGTAGGCACTACTTCTCCGGTTTCTGTGTGCCGTGTAGTGAAACTAACCTGGAACATCTCCGACCCACGCGGTCGGGTGTGTCGAATACTGCAGACCTTCGCCGCCAGGCGAAAAGAGCGCAGATTACGGTGGCCTCGTTCTCAGGCTCGCCGTGCGGCTGAAGACACGCACACGAGCCCAGGCACACCCCAGGCACAAGGTCAGAGCGTACCTACCGCATCGGCTCCGGTCAAAACAACTGCCCACGCGCAGCACACACGAGCCTGCAACATACGACACAGGGCGGCCATCCCGCGAGGGATGGCCGCCCTGTGGACGTCCTGAGGGACGTACTACTGCTTACTGGTTGTACGGACCGTAGTCGTAGTCCTCCAGCGGAACAGCCTGGCCGGAGCCGGTGCCGAACGGCGAGTAGTCGATGTCGTCGTAGCCGACGGCCGAGTACATCGCGGCCTTGGCCTCCTCGGTGGGCTCCACCCGGATGTTGCGGTAGCGGGACAGACCCGTACCGGCCGGGATGAGCTTACCGATGATGACGTTCTCCTTGAGGCCGATCAGGGAGTCCGACTTGGCGTTGATCGCCGCGTCGGTCAGAACCCTGGTCGTCTCCTGGAAGGACGCCGCCGACAGCCACGACTCGGTCGCGAGCGAGGCCTTGGTGATACCCATCAGCTGCGGACGGCCGGAGGCGGGGTGACCGCCCTCGGTGACCACACGACGGTTCTCGGTCTCGAACTTCGACCGCTCGACGAGCTCGCCCGGAAGCAGCTCGGCGTCGCCGGACTCGATGATCGTCACCCGGCGGAGCATCTGCCGGATGATGATCTCGATGTGCTTGTCGTGGATCGACACACCCTGCGAGTTGTAGACCTTCTGGACCTCGCCGACCAGGTGGACCTGGACCGCGCGCTGACCGAGGATCCGCAGCACGTCGTGCGGGTTGGTGGCACCCACGGTGAGCTTCTGGCCCACCTCGACGTGGTCGCCCTCGCCCACCAGGAGACGGGCACGCTTCGAGATCGGGAACGCCGTCTCGTCGCTGCCGTCGTCCGGGGTGACGACGAGCTTCTTGGTCTTCTCGGTCTCCTCGATACGGACGCGGCCGGCCGCCTCCGAGATCGGGGCGACACCCTTGGGCGTACGAGCCTCGAAGAGCTCGACGACACGGGGCAGACCCTGGGTGATGTCGTCACCGGCCACACCACCGGTGTGGAAGGTACGCATCGTCAGCTGGGTACCGGGCTCACCGATGGACTGGGCGGCGATGATGCCGACCGCCTCACCGATGTCGACCAGCTTGCCGGTGGCCAGCGAGCGTCCGTAGCAGAAGGCACAGGTGCCGACCGCGGACTCACAGGTCAGGACCGAGCGGGTCTTGACCTCCTCGACACCGGCGCCCACCAGGGCGTCGATGAGCACGTCACCCAGGTCGACGTTGGCCGGCGCGATGACCTTGCCGTCGACGACGACGTCCTCGGCGAGCATCCGCGCGTACACGGAGGTCTCGACGTCCTCGGTCTTGCGCAGCGAGCCGTCGGCACCCCGCTCGGCGATCTTCAGCTTGAGGCCACGGTCGGTGCCGCAGTCCTCCTCGCGGATGATCACGTCCTGCGAGACGTCCACCAGACGACGGGTCAGGTAACCCGAGTCGGCGGTACGCAGGGCGGTGTCCGCCAGACCCTTACGGGCACCGTGCGTGGAGATGAAGTACTCCAGCACGGACAGGCCCTCACGGAACGACGCCTTGATGGGACGCGGAATCGTCTCGTTCTTGGCGTTGGACACCAGACCACGCATACCGGCGATCTGACGCATCTGCATCATGTTTCCGCGAGCACCCGAGTTCACCATCATGAAGATGGGGTTGGTCTTCGGGAAGTTCGCGTTCATCGCCTCGGCAACCTCGTTGGTCGCCTTGGTCCAGATGGTGATGAGCTCCTGCGTGCGCTCCTGCTTGGTGATCAGGCCGCGCTCGTACTGCTTCTGGACCTTCTCGTCCTGCTCCTCGTAGCCCCTGACGATCGCCTTCTTGGCCTCGGGGACCACGACGTCGGAGATGGCCACGGTGACACCGGAACGGGTCGCCCAGAAGAAGCCCGCGGACTTCAGGTTGTCGAGCGTCGCCGCCACGATGACCTTGGGGTAGCGCTCGGCCAGGTCGTTCACGATCTCGGAGAGCTGCTTCTTGCCCACCGAGTAGTCGACGAACGGGTAGTCCTCGGGCAGCAGCTCGTTGAAGAGCGCGCGGCCCAGCGTCGTGCGCAGCCGGAAGCTGTCGCCCTGCTGGTACACACGCTCGCCGACGCCGTCCTCGCCCTCCTCGGCGGCCGGCGGGGTCCAGCCGCGCGGCGGGATGGTGCCCACCGGGAAGCGGATGTCGACCTTCGCCTGGAGCGAGAGCTCCTTGGCGTCGAACGCCATGATCGCCTCGGCGGTGGAGCCGAAGGACCTGCCCTCGCCCTTGACCTCGCGCTCCTCCTCGTCCGTGGTGAGGAAGAAGAGGCCGAGCACCATGTCCTGGGTGGGCATGGTGACCGGACGGCCGTCGGCCGGCTTGAGGATGTTGTTCGAGGACAGCATCAGGATGCGGGCCTCGGCCTGCGCCTCCGCGGAGAGCGGCAGGTGCACGGCCATCTGGTCACCGTCGAAGTCCGCGTTGAACGCGGTGCAGACGAGCGGGTGGATCTGGATGGCCTTGCCCTCGACCAGCTGCGGCTCGAAGGCCTGGATGCCGAGGCGGTGCAGGGTCGGCGCACGGTTCAGCAGCACCGGGTGTTCGGCGATGACCTCTTCGAGGACGTCGTACACGACGGTGCGGCCACGCTCGACCATGCGCTTGGCCGACTTGATGTTCTGCGCGTGGTTCAGGTCCACCAGGCGCTTCATCACGAACGGCTTGAAGAGCTCCAGCGCCATGGCCTTGGGCAGACCGCACTGGTGCAGCTTCAGCTGCGGACCGACGACGATGACGGAACGCGCCGAGTAGTCGACTCGCTTGCCGAGCAGGTTCTGACGGAAACGACCCTGCTTGCCCTTCAGCATGTCGCTGAGGGACTTCAGCGGGCGGTTACCGGGACCGGTGACCGGGCGACCGCGGCGGCCGTTGTCGAACAGCGCGTCGACGGCCTCCTGCAGCATCCGCTTCTCGTTGTTCACGATGATCTCGGGGGCGCCGAGGTCGAGAAGACGCTTGAGGCGGTTGTTGCGGTTGATCACACGGCGGTACAGGTCGTTCAGGTCGGAGGTCGCGAAGCGGCCACCGTCCAGCTGCACCATCGGACGCAGGTCCGGCGGGATGACCGGCACGCAGTCCAGCACCATGCCCTTGGGGCTGTTGCTGGTCTGCAGGAACGCGGAGACGACCTTGAGGCGCTTGAGCGCACGGGTCTTCTTCTGGCCCTTGCCGGTACGGATGATCTCGCGGAGGCGCTCGGCCTCCTCGTCGAGGTCGAAGGACTCCAGGCGCTTCTGCAGCGCCGCGGCACCCATCGAGCCGTCGAAGTACGTGCCGAAGCGGTCACGCAGCTCGCGGTAGAGCAGCTCGTCACCCTCCAGGTCCTGGACCTTGAGGTTCTTGAAGCGGTTCCACACCTCGTCGAGGCGGTCGATCTCGCGCTGCGCACGGTCGCGCAGCTGCTTCATCTCACGCTCGGCACCCTCGCGCACCTTGCGGCGCACGTCGGCCTTCGCACCCTCGGCCTCGAGCTCGGCCAGGTCGGTCTCGAGCTTCTTGGCACGGGCCTCGAGGTCGGAGTCGCGACGGTTCTCGACCTGCTGACGCTCGACGGAGACGTGGGCCTCCAGCGAGGGCAGGTCGCGCGTACGGCGCTCCTCGTCCACGAACGTGATCATGTAGGCGGCGAAGTAGATGACCTTCTCGAGGTCCTTCGGCGCCAGGTCCAGCAGGTAGCCCAGACGGGACGGGACACCCTTGAAGTACCAGATGTGGGTGACGGGGGCGGCCAGTTCGATGTGGCCCATCCGCTCACGGCGCACCTTGGCACGCGTGACCTCGACGCCACAGCGCTCACAGATGATGCCCTTGAAGCGGACACGCTTGTACTTGCCGCAGTAGCACTCCCAGTCCCGGGTCGGACCGAAGATCTTCTCGCAGAAGAGTCCGTCCTTCTCGGGCTTGAGCGTGCGGTAGTTGATGGTCTCCGGCTTCTTGACCTCGCCGTGCGACCAGGTTCGGATGTCGTCCGCGGTGGCAAGGCCGATCCGCAGCTCGTCGAAGAAGTTGACGTCGAGCACTGTGCGTCAATCCCTCTTTCGGGGTCGAGTCTCAATCATGGTCTGAACGGTCCCGGGGATGACGGGGGGCTCTGAGCGAGCCCCCCGTCAGGCCCGTCAGACCTCTTCGACGCTGCTCGGCTCACGCCGGGACAGGTCGATACCGAGCTCCTCCGCCGCGCGGAAGACGTCCTCGTCGGTGTCGCGCATCTCGATGGACATGCCGTCCGAGGACAGCACCTCCACGTTGAGGCAGAGCGACTGCATTTCCTTGATGAGCACCTTGAAGGACTCGGGAATGCCCGGCTCGGGGATGTTCTCGCCCTTGACGATGGCCTCGTAGACCTTCACGCGGCCGGTCACGTCGTCGGACTTGATGGTCAGCAGCTCCTGGAGGGCGTAGGCGGCTCCATAAGCCTCGAGCGCCCACACCTCCATCTCACCGAAGCGCTGGCCACCGAACTGTGCCTTACCACCCAGCGGCTGCTGCGTGATCATCGAGTACGGACCGGTCGAACGTGCGTGGAGCTTGTCGTCGACCAGGTGGTGGAGCTTGAGGATGTACATGTACCCGACCGAAACCGGGTCCGGGAACGGCTCACCGGAGCGGCCGTCGAACAGGTTGGCCTTGCCGGACGGCTGGACCATCCGGTTGCCGTCGCGGTTCGGGATCGTGGACTCGAAGAGACCCGAGATCTCGTCCTCGCGCGCACCGTCGAAGACCGGGGTGGCGACGTTGGTACCGGCGGCGACCTCGTCGGCGCCGATGACCTTCAGCCGCTCCATCCACTCTTCGCTGCCCTCGACCTTCCAGCCCTGGCTGGCGAGCCAGCCGAGGTGGATCTCGAGGACCTGTCCCGGGTTCATTCGGGACGGCACACCCAGCGGGTTGAGGATGATGTCGACCGGGGTGCCGTCCTCCAGGAACGGCATGTCCTCGATCGGCAGGATCTTCGAGATGACGCCCTTGTTGCCGTGACGGCCGGCGAGCTTGTCACCGTCGGTGATCTTGCGCTTCTGCGCGACGTAGACGCGGACCAGCTGGTTCACGCCCGGCGGCAGCTCGTCGCCCTCTTCGCGGTCGAAGACGCGGACGCCGATGACCTTGCCGATCTCACCGTGGGGCACCTTCAGCGAGGTGTCACGCACTTCGCGCGCCTTCTCACCGAAGATCGCGCGGAGCAGACGCTCCTCCGGGGTCAGCTCGGTCTCACCCTTGGGCGTGACCTTGCCGACGAGGATGTCGCCGGCGACGACCTCGGCACCGATACGGATGATGCCGCGCTCGTCGAGGTCCGCGAGGACCTCCTCGGAGACGTTCGGGATGTCCCGGGTGATCTCCTCGGGGCCGAGCTTGGTGTCACGGGCGTCGACCTCGTGCTCCTCGATGTGGATCGAGGAGAGGACGTCGTCCTGCACGAGGCGCTGCGACAGGATGATCGCGTCCTCGTAGTTGTGGCCCTCCCACGGCATGAAGGCGACGAGCAGGTTCTTGCCCAGCGCCATCTCGCCCTGCTCGGTGGCCGGACCGTCGGCGAGAACCTGGCTCTCGACGACGCGGTCGCCCTCGTTGACGACGACCTTCTGGTTGACCGAGGTGCCCTGGTTGGAGCGGGAGAACTTCGCGACGCGGTACGTGGTGTACGTGCCGTCGTCGTTGGCGACCGTGACGTAGTCCGCGGAGACCTCCTGGACCACACCGTCCTTCTCGGCCTTGATGACGTCACCGGCGTCGACCGCACAGCGGTACTCCATGCCGGTACCGACCAGCGGCGCCTCCGCCGTGATCAGCGGAACGGCCTGACGCATCATGTTCGCGCCCATGAGGGCACGGTTGGCGTCGTCGTGCTCGAGGAACGGGATCATGGCGGTCGCGACCGACACCATCTGGCGCGGCGAGACGTCCATGTAGTCCACGTCGGAGCCCGGGACGTAGTCGACCTCTCCGCCACGACGGCGGACCAGCACGCGGTTCTCGGCGAACCGCATGTCGTCGGTCAGCGCGGCGTTGGCCTGCGCGATGACGAAGCGGTCCTCCTCGTCGGCGGTCAGGTAGTCGACGTCGTCGGTCACCTGGTCGTCGACGACACGGCGGTACGGCGTCTCGACGAAACCGAACGCGTTGACGCGGCCGTAGGACGCGAGCGAGCCGATCAGACCGATGTTCGGGCCTTCAGGGGTCTCGATCGGGCACATGCGGCCGTAGTGCGACGGGTGAACGTCTCGGACCTCGAAGCCGGCCCGCTCACGGGAGAGACCACCCGGACCGAGCGCCGACAGACGGCGCTTGTGGGTGAGACCCGACAGCGGGTTGTTCTGGTCCATGAACTGCGACAGCTGGCTGGTGCCGAAGAACTCCTTGATGGAGGCGACGACCGGCCGGATGTTGATCAGAGTCTGCGGCGTGATCGCCTCGACGTCCTGGGTCGTCATGCGCTCACGCACGACGCGCTCCATACGAGCCAGGCCCGTGCGGACCTGGTTCTGGATGAGCTCGCCGACGTTGCGCAGACGACGGTTGCCGAAGTGGTCGATGTCGTCGGTCTCGACGACGATCTGGGTGCCGCTCTCGCCGACCGTGTCGGTCTCACCGGCGTGCAGCTTGACCAGGTACTTGATGGTCGCGATGACGTCGTCGGTGGTGAGCACGCCGGCGTCCAGCGGCTCGTCCGCGCCGAGCTTCTTGTTCACCTTGTAGCGGCCGACCTTGGCGAGGTCGTAGCGCTTCGGGTTGAAGTAGAGGTTCTCGAGCAGCGTCTGAGCAGCCTCACGCGTGGGCGGCTCGCCCGGGCGGAGCTTGCGGTAGATGTCGAGCAGCGCGTCGTCCTGGCCCTGGGTGTGGTCCTTCTCCAGGGTGGCGCGCATCGACTCGTACTCGCCGAACTCCTCGAGGATCTGCTCGGTGGTCCAGCCGAGAGCCTTCAGGAGGACGGTGACGGACTGCTTGCGCTTGCGGTCGATGCGGACACCGACCATGTCGCGCTTGTCGATCTCCATCTCGAGCCAGGCACCCCGGGACGGGATGATCTTGGCCGTGAAGATGTCCTTGTCGGACGTCTTGTCGATGTTGGAGTCGAAGTAGACACCCGGCGAGCGGACCAGCTGCGACACCACGACACGCTCGGTGCCGTTGATGACGAACGTGCCCTTGTTGGTCATGAGCGGGAAGTCGCCCATGAAGACCGTCTGAGACTTGATCTCGCCGGTCTCGTTGTTGGTGAACTCGGCGGTGACGAAGAGCGGGGCCGCGTACGTGAAGTCGCGCTCCTTGCACTCGTCGATGGAGTTCTTCGGAGGCTCGAAGCGGTGGTCGCGGAAGGTCAGGGACATCGACCCGGAGAAGTCCTCGATCGGGGAGATCTCCTCGAAGATCTCCTCCAGACCGGACTTCGTGGGGACGTCCTGTCCGCTGTCCAGGGCCGCCTCGACTCGAGACTTCCAGGCGGCATTGCCGAGAAGCCAGTCAAAGCTCTCGGTCTGCAGCGCGAGGAGGTTCGGAACCTCGAGGGGCTCCTTGATCTTTGCAAAAGAGATGCGCAGCGGGGCGGTGCTGGCGCCGTTGTTCGTATTCGCGGTCGAGGCGTTGCGCGAGGCGGCCAAGAGGGGGTCCTTCCGAGGGCTCGGACTCACTACGCGCGTACCGGTCCCATGCCGGACACAGAGGAAGAAATCCCAGCTGGGGGATGTTCAGTCCACTGTGCTCATGCGTGGGGATGCCCCTGGTGACGGGCAGGAGGCAGCTAACAGGCAGCGCAAAGGGTCAGTGTAGCCACTTGGCACACTGATGTCCAGTGCGGGTTTTCGAGACCCTCGTTGTTCTCAACTCCGCGTAAGCCCTCGCGCCGGGAGGCGCACATCCTTACTGCCCGTTCGGTCGTCGATCCATGCCTCGGATCCGGATCGTTGTGACGACGCGTCCTGAGAATTGCGCGCTCCGTGCGGTTCGTCAAGGCCCCCCAACCCAACCGGCTGACGGGATCGTCACTGACCAGGGTGCGGGACGCACGGCGAAGATCACGATACTCGTCGCAAACGGAAGCGCAATGCGCCCTGTCCACAACGCCGAAGGGCGACCACCCGAATGGGTGATCGCCCTTCGCTGTGTCTCCCGCGGAACCTGAGCGGAACCGGCGGTGGGAGACTCAGAAGGTCACTTGACCTCGACGGAGGCGCCAGCGGCCTTGAGGGACTCGGCAGCCTTCTCAGCGGCCTCCTTGGCGACCTTCTCGAGAACCGGCTTCGGGGTGCCGTCGACGAGGTCCTTGGCCTCCTTCAGACCCAGGGAGGTCAGCTCACGCACGACCTTGATGACCTGGATCTTCTTGTCGCCGGCGCCCGTGAGGATGACGTCGAACTCGTCCTGCTCCTCGGGGGCCTCGGCGGCAGCGGCCGGGCCGGCGGGGGCGGCGGCAACCGCGGCGGCGGCGGTGACGTCGAACTTCTCCTCGAAGGCCTTCACGAACTCGGAGAGCTCGATGAGGGTCATCTCTTCGAACTGCGCGAGCAGGTCGTCCTGGCTGAGCTTCGCCATGATGGCGGTCCTTCCACTAAATCGGCTGGTGCCGGATGTACATGAAGGCGGGCGTACAGGCCCGCTACGACCGGTGCGTCACATAGCCCCGGTCAATGCGCGAGCCGATTACTCGGCACCGCCCTGCTCGGCCCTCTTGGCACGAAGCGCCTCCGCGGTGCGGACGAACTTCGACGGGAGCGCCTGGAAGAGCGTGGCAGCCTGCGACTGCTTGCCCTTCAGAGCGCCCGCCAGCTTGGCGAGCAGAACCTCGCGGGACTCGAGGTCCGCAAGCTTCTTGATCTCGTCGGCGGACAGCGCCTTACCCTCAAGGACACCGCCCTTGATGACGAGAGCGGGGTTGTCCTTGGCGAAGTCACGCAGTCCCTTCGCCGCCACCACCGGGTCACCGGTGACGAAGGCAACAGCCGTCGAGCCCTTGAGGTGCTCGTCCAGCTCGATCCCGGCCTCCTTGGCCGCGATCTGGGTCAGCGTGTTCTTCACCACTCGGTACTGAGCGTTCTCGCCGAGAGAACGGCGAAGCTCCTTGAGCTGCGCCACGGTCAGTCCGGTGTAGGACGTCACAACAGCTGCATTGGAACCGCGGAGCTTCTCCGTGATTTCTGCAACGGCTGCGACCTTGTCGGACGTCGCCATGTGCCTCGGCCTCCTTCCGGGGTGATGATCCTCGGCTGACCTTTCGATCAACCGCACGTCGCCGGACCGCCTGAATCAGGCACGTGGAGAAGGGGCTCTGCACAAAACGAAACGCCCCGGCACAGGTGCACGGGGCGTGAACTCGACCGGACGGAACCGTCCGGGAGTACTTCCACAGTCACCTGCGCGGGTCGTTCGCAGTTCAGCGAATCCTTCGGCCGCCGCACCCTCTTGCGAAGGAGCAGCAACGACCAGCGGTCTTTGGCTTCTGGGGAAGAGTACGTGAAGCGGTCCAGGTCAAGCAAATCGGGCCTACGGGGCCGCCGACGGGCTCGCCGACGGCCGCTCGGGTCAGCTCCGGCCGGAGGACTCCAGGCCCTCACCGAGCTCCTTGAGCATCCCCATGAGGTCGAAGGTGTCCTTCGCCGGCGGCGCCTGGACGGCGGCCTCGGAGCCGTAGTCCGTGTAGTGGGTGACGATCGTGACCTTGCCCTCGGGGGTGTCCATGCCGACGTTCATCCGCACCGGATACTCGTCCTCGTTGACCCAGACCTCGGTCTCGTACCCCTTGATGCCGGCCTTCTCGACACCGGCGAGCAGGTCCTTGCGCTCCTTCTCACCGAGCACCTTCAGCGACTCGTTGGAGGCCACCATCTCCGCGACGGTGAGCGTTCCCTTGTAGTGCTGGGCCTCCACCCCGTCGATCTTCTCCGCGCCGACGTGCTTGACGTTCGGAGAGTCGAGCAGCATGGCGAGCTGCTGGGCCGGGTCCTGGTTCATGTTCTGCAGGCCGCCGGTCATCTGCTTCTGCAGCGCCTTGTCCCCCGACCCGGCCGCCATGGCGCCGAGATCCAGCTTCATCCAGCGCTTGCCGTCCATGTCCTGAGCCATCTTGGTGCCCATGTCCATGTACATGACGTCGTTCTGCCAGACCATGCGGACCTGCGCGGGCATGCCCGGGTCCGCCTTGAGCATGGACCCCTTCATGGTCATGTCCATCACGGTGGGGTCCCAGCCCATGACCCCGGACAGCTCCATGGTGCCGCCGTCGTCCATCGTGGCGGGCGCGGTCATCGTCATCCGGACCTTGGCCGACTTCGCGGCCGACGTCTTCTTGTAGGCCGCCGTGAGGACCTGCGTCACCGCGTCGCGGGACTGCGTCGTCCGGTCCTTCCCCGGCGCACCGGCGGCCTTCTCGGTGCCGTTCCCGCCCTGACATCCGGCCGCTGCTGCGGATATGACGGCCACGGCCGTCAGCGAGACGCCCGCGCGCCTCCATGCGGACATGCTCATGCCCCACCCCTCGTCGTGAACGAATTCGAACCGTAGCGCACACGTACGACAGTGGGACGAGAAAAAACCGGCCCCCGCACCTCCGGAGAGGTGCGGGGGCCGGCTTCGTGCGCGAGACCCGCGGCTGCCGTCAGGTTCAGACGGCGGCCGGGTCCTCCTCGACGAGGAGGTTGCGGGTGCGGTTGGAGTCCAGCGGGATGCCGGGGCCCATCGTCGTGGTCAGGGTCGCCTTCTTGATGTAGCGGCCCTTCGCGGCGGACGGCTTCAGACGGAGGATCTCCTCCAGAGCCGCGGCGTAGTTCTCGACCAGCTTCGTCTCGTCGAAGGAGACCTTGCCGATGATGAAGTGCAGGTTCGAGTGCTTGTCGACGCGGAACTCGATCTTGCCGCCCTTGATGTCGTTCACAGCCTTGGTGACATCGGGGGTGACGGTGCCGGTCTTCGGGTTCGGCATCAGACCACGCGGACCGAGCACGCGGCCCAGGCGGCCGACCTTGCCCATGAGGTCCGGGGTGGCGACGACGGCGTCGAAGTCCAGACGGCCCTTCGCAACCTCGTCGATCAGTTCGTCGGAGCCGACGATGTCGGCGCCCGCGGCTTCCGCGGCCGCAGCACGGTCACCGGTCGCGAAGACCAGGACCCGGGCGGTCTTGCCGGTGCCGTGCGGAAGGTTGACGGTGCCACGGACCATCTGGTCGGCCTTGCGCGGGTCGACGCCCAGGCGGAAGGCGACCTCGACGGTTCCGTCGAACTTGGTGGCGGCGGTGTCCTTGGCGAGACGGACGGCCTCGAGCGGGGCGTAGTTGCGCTCCCGGTCGATCTTGGCATCCGCAGCGCGGAGGTTCTTGCTGCGCTTCACTTCTGCTCCTGTGGTGTGTTCAGGCGTGGAGTCGTGGTTCGGACCAGCGCTTGGCCCTACCACTGAGGTCGTACGGGGGCTGTCAGCCCTCGACCGTGATGCCCATGGAACGGGCGGTGCCGGCGATGATCTTCTCGGCGGCGTCAAGGTCGTTGGCGTTCAGGTCGGGCATCTTCGTCGTGGCGATGTCACGGACCTGGTCGCGCGTCAGCTTGGCGACCTTCGTCTTGTGCGGCTCGCCAGAGCCCTTGTCCACACCCGCGGCCTTGAGGATCAGCTTGGCGGCCGGCGGAGTCTTGGTGATGAAGGTGAAGGAACGGTCCTCGTAGACCGTGATCTCCACCGGCACGACCATGCCACGCTGCGACTCGGTCGCGGCGTTGTAGGCCTTGCAGAACTCCATGATGTTGACGCCGTGCTGACCCAGTGCGGGGCCGACCGGCGGAGCCGGGTTGGCCGCGCCGGCCTGGATCTGGAGCTTGATAAGCCCCGTGACCTTCTTCTTCTTGGGAGGCATTGCTCTCTCCGGGTCCTAGTGAGAGTTTCCAGCGCTCCAGCCGATCATCCGGATGGAGGCATACCGCACAACGATAACGGGTATGACTGTGCGGCCAAAAACCGAGCAGGTCAGAGCGGCTGCGAGAGCCGTTCTGACCTGTTCGGAGGCGTGTGTTCCAGAATCAGTTCTTCTGGATCTGGTCGAAGCTCAGCTCGACCGGGGTCTCGCGGCCGAAGATCTCGACGAGACCCTTGACCTTCTTCGAGTCCGGGTTGATCTCGTTGATCGTCGCCTGGAGCGTCGCGAACGGACCGTCGGTGACGGTGACCGAGTCGCCGACCTCGAAGTCCAGCACCTGGACCTCGACCTTGCGGGCCGGAGCCGGCTTGCCCTCGGCCTCCGCGGCCTCGCGGGCGGCCTTCTCCTCGGCCTCGGGGGCGAGCATCTTGACGATCTCGTCCAGCGTCAGCGGGTACGGGTCGTAGGCGTTGCCCACGAAGCCGGTGACACCCGGGGTGTTGCGGACGACGCCCCAGGACTCGTTCGTCAGGTCCATGCGGACGAGCACATAGCCGGGCAGCTTGTTCTGCCGGACGTTCTTGCGCTCGCCGTTCTTGATCTGGACGATCTCTTCCTCGGGCACTTCGGCCTGGTAGATGAAGTCCTCGACGTTCAGCGAGACGGCACGCTGCTCCAGGTTCGCCTTCACGCGCTTCTCGTAGCCCGCGTAGGTGTGGATGACGTACCACTCGCCGGGCAGACCGCGCAGTTCGTCGCGGAGCGCGGCGACCGGGTCGGCCGGAGCCTCCTCGACGAGGGGCTCCTCGTCGGCGGCAGCGTCCTCGGCGGACTCGTCCTCGGCGGCGTCAGTGTCCTCGTCGGACTCGTCCTCGTCGACCTCTGCCTCGGCGGCAGCGTCGTCGTCGGCCTGGACCGCTTCTTCCTCGGCCGGCTCGTCCGCGGCGGCGTCAGCAAGTTCCGCCTGGTCCTCGTCGGCCGCCTCGACGATGTCGAGCTCGTCCTCAGGGGACTCGAGGCTGTCGCTCGGCTCAACGGCGTCGTTCACGTTCGGGTCAGACACGGTGGCTGCTTCTTCCTGACTACAGACGGGGTGGAACATGCGAAAGGGGCGCCGCTACCGGCGCCCTTCGCGGGCATCAGCCGAAGACGTACTTGACGGCTTCCTGGAACCCATAGTCAATCACGGTCACCAGACCAATCATGACGACTACGAAGACAATCACCACTGTGGTGTACGTCGTCAGCTGGTTCCGAGTCGGCCAGACGACCTTGCGAAGCTCGGCGACGATCTGCCGGTAGAAGAGCGCGAGGCGGCCCAGAGGGCCCTTCTTCCCGCGCTTTCCGCCCTTGCGGGACTTCTTCGAGGGCGCCTCGTCCTCGGCATCAGGCGTGTCGATGGAGCCCACGGCGTCCGTCACGTTCTTTCACCTGATTCCGGGTCGTGGCCGTGCCGCGCCCGGTGGAGCCGCACGGCGGTTCATTGAATAACGTACATGCGCACACAACCTGGCGAAGGTGTGTGTAGCAGGGCCGGAGGGACTTGAACCCCCAACCGCTGGTTTTGGAGACCAGTGCTCTACCAATTGAGCTACGACCCTTTGTGGTTTCCCCAACCTACCGCATCCGCAGACGTGGTCGGTGAGGGCCAACGACGAGTGAGTGTACGTGGTCAGGGGCCCCGCGTCGAACAGATAGCTCCGAAGCGGTTCCTGTCCGCTACGCGAAACACGTGTGCCGGGCGCGTTTGCCGTCTGGGACGATGGCCGTATGAGCGCTGCAACCCCTCCGACCGAGCGCCGGGTCTCCGCCCGCATCGGTGCGATCTCCGAGTCCGCCACCCTCGCCGTCGACGCCAAGGCCAAGGCCCTCAAGGCCGCCGGGCGTCCGGTGATCGGCTTCGGCGCGGGTGAGCCCGACTTCCCCACGCCCGACTACATCGTCGAGGCTGCGATCGAGGCCTGCCGCAACCCGAAGTACCACCGCTACACGCCCGCCGGCGGTCTGCCCGAGCTGAAGAAGGCCATCGCCGACAAGACGCTGCGGGATTCCGGTTACGCCGTGGACCCCGCGCAGATCCTGGTGACCAACGGCGGCAAGCAGGCGATCTACGAGGCGTTCGCGGCGATCCTGGACCCGGGTGACGAGGTCATCGTGCCCGCTCCGTACTGGACGACCTACCCCGAGTCCATCCGGCTCGCGGGCGGCGTCCCGGTCGAGGTGGTGGCCGACGAGACGACCGGTTACCGGGTCTCCGTCGAGCAGCTGGAGGCCGCGCGCACCGAGCGCACGAAGGTCGTCCTGTTCGTCTCCCCCTCCAACCCGACCGGCGCCGTCTACAGCCGCGAGGACTCCGAGGCCATCGGCCGCTGGGCCGTCGAGCACGGCCTGTGGGTGATGACGGACGAGATCTACGAGCACCTGGTGTACGGCGACGCCACCTTCTCCTCGCTGCCGGCGCTCGTTCCCGAGCTGCGCGACAAGTGCATCGTCGTCAACGGTGTGGCGAAGACCTACGCCATGACCGGCTGGCGTGTGGGGTGGATCATCGGTCCGAAGGACGTGGTCAAGGCCGCGACCAACCTCCAGTCGCACGCGACGTCCAACGTGTCCAACGTCGCCCAGATCGCGGCGCTGGCCGCGGTGTCCGGCAGCCTGGACGCGGTGGCCGAGATGCGCACCGCCTTCGACCGCCGGCGGCAGACGATCGTGCGGATGCTCAACGAGATCGACGGCGTGGTCTGCCCGGAGCCGGAGGGCGCGTTCTACGTGTACCCGTCGGTGAAGGGGCTGCTGGGCAAGGAGATCCGCGGACAGCGCCCGAAGTCGTCGGTGGAGCTGGCGGCGCTGATCCTGGACGAGGCCGAGGTCGCGGTCGTCCCGGGCGAGGCCTTCGGTACGCCGGGCTACCTGCGGCTTTCCTACGCGCTGGGCGACGAGGACCTGGTGGAGGGCGTCTCCCGCCTCCAGAAGCTCCTCGCGGAAGCGCGCGACTGACGTTCGCTGTCACGAGAAGCGGGTCCGGGCTGCTGCCCGGGCCCGCTTCTTCGTTCGGGCAAGGCCACGATCAGGGAAAGGGGCTGCCCGGACACGGCGAGGTGCGGCAAGATCCTGGAATGCTGGACTTTTCCGAGGGACACTCCCCGAACCCCCCTCCCGTACGAGATGTGAGCCTGCTGCCCAAGGCGCATCTGCACCTGCACTTCACCGGGTCGATGCGGCCCGGCACCCTGCTCGAACTGGCCGACAAGTACGGCGTGCACCTGCCGGACGCACTGACCGGCGGCGAGCCGCCCAAGCTGCGGGCCACCGACGAGCGCGGGTGGTTCCGCTTCCAGCGGCTCTACGACATGGCGCGGTCCTGTCTGCGCTCCCCCGAGGACATCCAGAGACTGGTGCGCGAGGCCGCCGAGGAGGACGTCCGCGACGGCTCCGGCTGGCTGGAGATCCAGGTCGACCCCACCTCGTACGCGCCGATGCTGGGCGGACTGATCCCGGCGCTGGAGATCATCCTGGACGCGGTGGACAGCGCGGCGCGGGAGACCGGTCTGGGGATGCGCGTGCTGGTGGCCGCCAACCGTATGAAGCACCCGCTGGACGCGCGGACGCTCGCCCGGCTGGCCGTGCGGTACGCCGACCGCGGGGTGGTGGGTTTCGGGCTCTCCAACGACGAACGCCGGGGCATGGCACGGGACTTCGACCGCGCCTTCGCGATCGCCCGGGAGGGTGGACTGCTGGCGGCGCCGCACGGCGGCGAGCTGTCGGGCCCGGCATCCGTACGCGACTGTCTGGACGACCTGGACGCCTCCCGCGTCGGCCACGGGGTCCGGGCGGCGGAGGATCCCCGGCTGCTGCGCAAGCTCGCCGAGCGCGGGATCACCTGCGAGGTGTGCCCGTCCTCCAACGTGGCGCTGGGGGTGTACGAGAAGCCCTCGGACGTGCCGCTGCGGACGCTGTACGACGCGGGCGTCCCGATGGCGCTGGGCGCCGACGACCCGCTGCTCTTCGGCTCCCGCCTGGCCGCTCAGTACGAACTGGCCCGCAGGCACCACGGCTTCACCGACGAGGAGCTGGCGGAACTGGCCCGCCAGTCGGTGCGCGGCTCCGCGGCCCCGGCCGAGACCAAGCAGAAGCTGCTGGCGGGGGTCGACGACTGGCTGGCCGCCCCGGGGGCCTGAAGTCGGCCTCCCGCGGCGGCACTTGGACGCGCGCGGCGGGTGGAGGCGGGCGGCCTCCGACGCTCAGAGGCTGAGGCCCACCGTCACCGGCGTCAGGGGCGGGCGCCGCCCCTCACCGGCGTCAGGGGCGGGCGCCGCCCCTCACCGGCGTCAGGGGCGGGGGCTGACCGTCACCGGCGTCAGAGGCTGACGCCGACCGTCACCGGCTCGTTGACCAGCGTCACCCCGAAGGCCTCACGGACGCCGGCCACGACCTCGCGGGCGAGAGCCAGCAGGTCCTCCGTGGTGGCCTCGCCGCGGTTGGTGAGCGCGAGGGTGTGCTTCGTGGAGATGCGGGCGGGACCCGTGCCGTAGCCCTTGGTGAAGCCGGCCTTGTCGATCAGCCAGGCGGCCGATGTCTTCGTGCGGCCGTCGCCGGCCGGATAGGCGGGCGGGGCGGTCTCGTCGCCGAGGCGCTCGCGGACGCGGTCGAGGAAGGCCGCGTACTGGTCGGCCTCCAGGATCGGGTTGGTGAAGAAGGACCCGGCCGACCAGGTGTCGTGGTCCTCGGGGTCCAGGACCATGCCCTTGCCCGCGCGCAGGCCCAGGACGGCCCGGCGGACCTCACCGAGCTCCTTGCGGTCACCGGGCTCCACACCGAGCACGCGGGCGGTCTCCGCGTACTTCAGGGGCGCGCTCAGACCTCCCGCCTCCTCCAGCTCGAAGCGGACGCGCAGCACGACGTAGCGCTCGGGGTGCTCCTTGAACCGGCTGTGGCGGTAGGAGAAGGCGCACTCGGCGTTGGAGAGGGTGACCGTCTCGCCGCTGCCGCGGTCGTAGGCGACCACCTCGGTGATGGTCGAGGAGACCTCCTGGCCGTACGCGCCGACGTTCTGGATCGGGGTCGCGCCGGCCGAGCCGGGGATGCCGGCCAGGCACTCGACGCCCGCGAGTCCCGCCTCGACGGTACGGGCGACGGCATCGGTCCAGACCTCACCCGCGGCGAGCTCCAGCTGTGTGCCCTCCAGCCGGAAGCCCTCGGTCGCGATGCGCAGGGCCGTGCCCTCGAAGCCCTTGTCGCCGATGACGAGATTGCTGCCGCCGCCGATGATCAGCAGCGGGGTGCCCGCCGTGTCCGCCGCGCGTACGGCGGCGATCACCTCGTCGTCGGTCGTGGCCGTGACGAGCCGGGTCGTGGGGCCGCCGAGCCGGAAGGTGGTCAGGGGGGCGAGGGGAGCGTCGTGGAGTTCCTGCACGGGGACAAGGGTACGGTCCGTGGCCGCGCCGCTCGGCGGGGCCACGGACCGGGGGTGCGTACGGCCGGGGTCGGGGTCAGATGCCTGCGACCGGCGCCGCGGGTCACGGCCACGGCCCGGCCCGGGTGCACAGGCCGAAGGGCGGGCACGCCGCGGCCGGGTCGGTGCGCCCGGCGCCGGTCATGCCACGGCCGGCTCCCGCTCCTTGAGATCCTGCGCCGTCTCCCCCACGGACCCGCCCGTGCGGCCGCGGCCCGGGATCATCAGCGCGGTCACCGCGGCGAGCGCGACGGCCGCGGCTCCGATCCACAGCGCCGGGACGGTGCCGTCGCTGAACGCCTCGGGGGTCTCGTACCCGCCCTGGGCGGCGAAGACCGCACCCAGCACCGCGACACCGAGCGCCCCGCCGACCTCGCGCAGGGCGTTGTTGGCGCCGGATGCGATGCCCTGCTCGCCCGGCCTGACGCTGGACATGACCACGCTGGCGGCGGGGGCGAAGTACATCGCCATGCCGATGCCGCTGAGGATCAGGCCGGGAAGCTGGGCCGCGTACGACACCCCCGGCTCCAGGACCATGGCGAACAGGCCGAGGCCGACCGCCTGGAGCGCCAGACCCGTGGCGACGACGGGCCGCCCGCCGACCCGGTCGGAGAGGTACCCGGCGATGGGCGCGACGATCAGCGGCATTCCGGTCCACGGGAGCATCCGCAGCCCGGCCTCGGTGGGCGAGTAGCCGACCACGCCCTGAAGGAACTGACTGAGCAGGAATATCGATCCGAACATGCCGAGGAACATCAGCAGGGAGGCGATGTTGATCCCGAAGAAGGCACGGTCGCGGAAGAGACGCATGGGGAGCATGGGGTTCTTGGCGACGATGCCGTGGCGTATGAACGCCAGGATCAGCAGCGTGCCCACGATGAGTCCGGTCAGGATCGGGAAGCTGCTCCAGCCGTCCGCCTGTCCGTTGACGAGCGCGTAGACGATGCCGAACAGGCCGCCGCTGACGAGAAGCGTGCCGGGGATGTCGAGCCGGGCGTTCGGCGCGTACGACTCGGCGAGGCGCAGCCGGGCGAGCGGCAGCAGGGCGATCCCGATCGGCACGTTCAGCCAGAAGATCCACTGCCAGGAGATGTGTTCGGTGAGACTGCCGCCGATGAGCGGCCCGCTGGCGACGGCGAGACCGGTCACCGCGCCGAATATGCCGAGCGCGGCTCCGCGTCGCGCGGCCGGGACGGCGGCCGTGAGCAGCGTGAGGGTGAGCGGCATCATGATGGCCGCGCCCACGCCCTGGACGGCCCGGGCGGCGATGAGGGAGTCGATGCCGGGCGCGAGCGCCGCCGCGGCCGAGGCCCCGGTGAAGATCGCGAGGCCGGCCATGAACAGCCGGCGGCGGCCGAATCGGTCGCCGAGCGCGGCTCCGAGCATGAGCAGGACGGCGAAGGTGAGGGTGTAGGCGCTCACCGTCCACTCGAGGTCCTCCAGCGCCCCGCCGAGATCCTCGCGGATGGACGGCAGAGCGGTGGTGACGACGAGATTGTCGAGTGCCGCCATGAAGCCGGCGACGCTGGTGATGACGAGCGCCCAGACGGCGGAACCGCCCCGGGCGGACTGCTGGTCCATAACTCCCCCAGTAGATTAGTTATTGATTACTAACTTTTATGGACAGACGTCACCCCGGCACAGGGCGGGGCGTCCGTCACCGACGCACGGCGTCCAGCTCGGCCATGTTGAATCCGGACCACACCCGGTGATCCCGGGGAAAGCCCAACGCCACCAGCACGTTGATCAGCATGCCGCAGCCCGCGAACTCGGCCGTGTCCCGGGCCTCCCCCAACGCGACCTGTGCCTGGTCCCAGATCTCCGCCCAGGCGGCCCGGATCGCGTCCCCGAACTCGTGATCGCCCGCGGCTTCGGCCGAGGCCACCGCGACATAGGTCTGCATCTGCATCAGCAGCTGCTCCCGGTCGTCGATCAGCCCCATGTACGCGGCGGCCATCGCCTCCTTGGGCGTGACGTCCGACCGCACCTCCAGAGCATCGGCCAGCGCCCTGGGCGTCTCTTCGAGGCAGCGCTGCGCGGCGGCGAGGAAGAGCTCTCTCTTGTTCTTGAAGAGGCGGAAGAGATACGGCTGCGAGACGCCGACCCGCTTGGCGATCGCCTCGGTGGAGGTGCCGTGGTAGCCCCCCAGCGCGAACTCCGAGATCGCCGCACGGATGACGCTCTCACGTCGCTCTTCTGCGCTCATCCTGACCATGTGAACAAAGTTAGTGACCAATCACTAGCTTGGCAAGCCGTGAGGGACATCACGTACGAAAACGCGGAGCGTGACATACGGAAGGGGCGCCCGCGACCACGGGCGCCCCTGCGTATGCCTCTGCTGCGTACCGGAGATCAGGCCAGCTGAACGACGGCGCGGGACATGCTCAGCACCTTCTCGCCCTCGCTCATGGCGACCAGGTCCACCCGCACCCGCTTGTCGTCGAGCAGCGCCGAGACCTTGCCGCTGACCTCGATCAGCGCGCCCTTCTCGTCGTTCGGCACGACGACGGGCCGGGTGAAGCGGACTCCGTACTCGACGACCGCGCCCGGGTCGCCGACCCAGTCCGTCACCACGCGGACCGCCTCGGCCATGGTGAACATGCCGTGCGCGATCACGTCGGGCAGTCCGACCTCGGTCGCGAACTTCTCGTTCCAGTGGATCGGGTTGAAGTCCCCCGAGGCGCCCGCGTACTGCACCAACGTCGCCCGCGTCACCGGGAAGCTCTGGGCCGGCAGTTCGGTGCCGACCTCGACGTCCGCGTAAGAGATCTTCGCCGTCATCACGCCTCCTCGGCGGCGCGCGCCACCAGCTTCGTCCACGCGGTCACCACGTGCTCGCCGGTCTCGTCGTGCACCTCGCCGCGGACTTCCACGACGTCGTTGCCCGCAAGGGACTTGATGCTCTCGATGGTGGACACGACGGTCAGGCGGTCGCCCGCCCGCACCGGCCGGGTGTACGCGAACCGCTGGTCGCGGTGCACCACACGGGAGTAGTCCAGGCCCAGCTGCGGATCGGCGACGACGTCCTCCGCGGCCCGGAAGGTGATCGCGAAGGCGAACGTCGGCGGGGCGATCACATCGGCGTGCCCGAGCGCCTTCGCGGCCTCCGGGTCGGTGTACGCGGCGTTGGCGTCACCCACCGCCTCGGCGAACTCGCGGATCTTTTCCCGGCCGACCTCATAGGGCGAGGTGGGCGGATAGGACCGCCCCACGAAGGACTGGTCGAGCGCCATGGACTGGCTCCCTCCTGACAGATTGACCATACAAACGACACGAGGCCGCCCCCGAGTGGGGACGGCCTCGTATACGAGCCTGATTCAGCGCGTTTCGCGGTGCGCCGTGTGCGAGTTGCAGCGCGGGCAGTGCTTCTTCATCTCAAGACGGTCCGGGTTGTTACGCCGGTTCTTCTTGGTGATGTAGTTCCGCTCCTTGCACTCCACGCAGGCCAGCGTGATCTTCGGGCGGACGTCGGTGGCAGCCACGTGAGTGCTCCTTGGACGGACTATTGGACGGATGAACGCATAAAAGAGTAGCCGATCGAAGGACCGACCCCGCAATCGGCTACTGTGTGTAGCGGTGACCGGACTTGAACCGGTGACACAGCGATTATGAGCCGCTTGCTCTACCGACTGAGCTACACCGCTGCGATACCGGATCCCCTCGCCCGAAGGCGAGGATCACCGACATCAGAGCCCCAATACGGAATCGAACCGTAGACCTTCTCCTTACCATGGAGACGCTCTACCGACTGAGCTATTGGGGCGAGCGATGAAGACATTACACGGTCTCTCGCCGTTCGCCCAAATCCGTTTCGTGGCCCCCTGTCCGGCCTCCGACCCGCCGCGCGGACGGCTCTGAGCGGGCGTGACGCACGGACCTCGCCCCGCCCGTCCCGTACGCCACACGAGGCCACTCCAGTACGACTATTGCGCTCCTCCTCGAAGCGCGGTCGGTGCGCCCCTAGGCTCGAGCACACGCTGCGTGATCATGCCTCTCCGTCCCGCGGCCCGAGCCCCACCGCCCCACTCAGGAGCGCGATGCCCGACAGCCAGCCGCAGCCCTTCGACGGCGCCACCGCTGACACCACCGCGCTGCTGCTCTGCGGCGCCCGGCTGGCCGACGGCCGCATCGTCGACGTACGGCTCAGCGGCGGGCTCATCGAGGCGGTCGGCACGGCGGGCAGCCTCACCCCGCACTCCTCCCGCGTCGATCTCCGCGGCTATCTCCTGCTGCCCGCACCGGCCGAGGCACACGGTCACGGCGACACCGCCCTCACCGCGGACTGCCCCGGCCCCGTCTCGTACGAGACCGAGGATGTCCAGCGGCGCGCCACCGAGGCCGCGTTGCTCCAGCTCGGGCACGGGGCGACGGCGCTGCGCTCGCATGTGCGCATCGGGGACGTGCAGGGACTCGGTCCGCTGGAGGCGGTGCTCCAGGCGCGGCGTTCGCTGCGCGGGCTCGCCGATCTGACGGCCGTCGCCGTCCCCCGGCTGCTCACCGGCACGGCGGGCGCGGACGGGCTGGCGATGCTGCGGGACGCGGTGAAGATGGGCGCCGGCGTGGTGGGCGGCTGCCCGGACGCCGACCCCGACCCGAGCGGATACGTGGAAGCCGTCCTGGAGGTCGCCTCCGAACACGGCTGCCCGGTCGATCTGCACACCCACGGCGACGACCCCGCCCGGCTGGCCCGGCTGGCGGCGATGGCGGGCGGGCTGCGGCCCGGTGTGGTCATCGGGCCGTGCGCGGGCCTCGCCCGGCTGCCGCGCGACATCGCGTCCCGGACCGCCGACCAGCTCGCGGCCGCCGGCGTGACCGTCGTCTGTCTGCCGCAAGGCGGCTGCGCCGCCGTGGAACAGCGCGGCAACGCGCCGGTCCGGCTGCTCCGCGCCGCCGGCGTCCGGGTGGCGGCCGGCGGCGGGACACTGCGGGACGTGTCGAACCCGGTGGGCCGCGGCGATCCGCTCGAACCCGCCTATCTGCTGGCCTCTCAGGGCGGAATGCGCCCGCGGGAGGCGTACGGGGCGGTGTCGGCGGACGCGCGCGCGGCGATGGGCCTGCCGGAGGTACGGGTGGAGGCCGGCTTCCCCGCGGAACTGCTCGCGGTACGGGGCGAACGGCTCTCGGGCGTGCTGTCACTCGCCTACAGCCGGATCGTCATCCACCGGGGGCGGGTGGTCGCGCGGACGAGCGCGGTACGGGAGTACTGCGACTCGGCGGCGGCGGTCGCACTCGAACTGCCCCGGCAGGGACGGTCGGACACCTGCCCGTGAACGGGGAGGGCGTGCGCCCTTCTTGGTGCGGGGTGGCCGCGTGCGGGTGCGGGCTTGGGTGCGGGGCGGGCGCGTGAGGTGCGGGCTTGGGTGCGGGGCGGGCGCGTGAGGTGCGGGCGCGTTGGCCGTGCCCTGCCGGTGCCTGTTGCGTGCGGGCCGACCGCGTGCGAACGGCGGCTGCCCGTGTGAGCCGACCGCGCCCGGCCCGTGTCTGTCCGTGCGCGCGTGGGGCGCATCGGACGTACCGTCGTACTCATGCGCATTGTCATCGCAGGAGGACACGGTCAGATCGCCCTGCGCCTGGAGCGGCTGCTCTCGGCGCGCGACCACGAGCCGGTGGGCCTCATCCGCAAACCGGAATACGCCGACGACCTGCGGGACGCGGGAGCCGAACCGGTCCTGCTGGACCTGGAGTCGGCCTCCGTCGACGAGGTGGCCGAGGTCCTGCAGGGCGCGGACGGCGCGGTCTTCGCGGCGGGCGCCGGGCCGGGCAGCAGCGTGGACCGCAAGTACACGGTGGACCGGGACGGGGCGGTACTGCTCGCGGACGCGGCGGAACGCGCGGGCGCACGGCGGTTCGTCGTGGTGTCGTCGATGGGTGCGGACCCTCAGCACACGGGTGACGACGTCTTCGACCACTACCTGCGGGCGAAGGGCGAGGCGGACGCGTACGTCAGCTCCCGCACCGGCCTGGACTGGACGGTCCTGCGGCCGGGTGCGCTGACGAACGACGCCGGAGCGGGCCTGGTCCAGCTGGCGCCGTCCACTGGCCGCGGCCCGATTCCGCGGGACGATGTGGCGGCTGTGCTCGCGGAGTTGCTGGAGACCCCGGGCACGGCCGGGCTGACGCTGGAGCTGATCAGCGGCGCGGTGCCGGTGATCGACGCGGTGAAGGCGGTCGCGCGCGGCTGAGCGTCAAGCGGTCCCCCGGCCAGGACCGCGTCGGGCGGGGCCGATGAATCGGCCTCCTGTGGACAGTCGTTGATGTCATGAGGAAAGACATGCCTGAAATTCATCCCGCGGTTGTCGAGCTCGAGGAACAGCCGTACGTGTTCATCCGCGGTTCCGTGCGGATGGACTCCTTCGCCGCGATCGCCGATCGGCTGGGCGAGCTGATCGCCTGGCTGACCGGCCAGGGCGTCGAGTTCGCCGGTGCCCCCTTCTTCCGCTTCAACAGCATCGACATGGAAGGGGAGTCGGAGGTCGAGGCCGGTCTGCCCGTCGACTCCCTGCCGGAGCCCGAGGGCGACATCAGGGTCGGGATGCTGCCGGCCGGGCGCTACGCGACCGTCACCCATGTCGGCCACCCGGACCAGCTGTTCGACGTCATCACGGCGCTGCGCGAGTGGGCCACGCAGGAGGGCCTCGTGTGGGACATGAGGGAGGTCGGCGGCTCCGAGCTGTGGGGCTGCCGGCTGGAGTCGTATCTGACGGACCCGCGCGTCGAGCCGGACATGAACAAGTGGGAGATGGAGCTGGCCTTCCGGCTGGCCGACTGAGGCGGCCTGCCCGGCCCTCGCCGCCACCGGTCCGAAATCCGGTGGCGGGCCCGCCGGCCGCTCGTGAGGATGCGGCCATGCGCATCTTCCTGGAGACCGAGCGGCTCGCCCTGCGTGCGTTCACCGAGGCCGACGAGGACCGGCTGCTGGAACTGGACAACGATCCCGCCGTGATGCGCTTCATCAACGGGGGCCGTCCGACGAGCCGCGAGGCGATCCGGGAACAGACGCTGCCCCGGCTGCTCCACGCATACCCGTGCTTCGGCACCCGCGGCTACTGGGCGGCGGAGGAGAAGGCCACGGGGACCTTCCTGGGCTGGTTCGCCTTCCGTCCGCTGTTCGACGACAGCCCTGCCGTCGTCGAACTCGGCTACCGCCTGAACCCATCGGCCTGGGGCACCGGCTACGCCACGGAGGGATCGCTCGCCCTGATCCGGAAGGGGTTCACGGACCTCGGCGTGGAGCGGGTGACCGCGAACACCATGACCGTCAACACACGGTCCCGCCGGGTGATGGAGAAGGCCGGCCTGTCGTACGTCCGCAGCTTCACCGAGGACTGGCCGGACGTGATCGAGGGCTCGGAGCACGGCGACGTCGAGTACGAACTGACCCGCGCGGAATGGGAGCGGCAGGCGCTCCGGTAGGGCTGTCCGCCGGCCTTGACGGACGGTGCCGGCCGGGCATCGCGCTCGCTGTCACCCGTCTCCGGGGACCTTCAGCCGAGGGCTTCGACGTACGAGGCGAGGTTGGCCAGCGAGGAGGCGATCCCGGCCTCGTGATCCGCCTGATCGATGCCGGGCGGCACGTCCGTGGCGGTGACGGTCACCTCGGTCCCGTCGCCGGCGGCAGTGAGATACCAGGTCATCGTCATGGTGCCCGCGTACGCCGGGTCGTCGGCCTCGAACACCGCCGTCTGCACCACACGCTCGGACGGCACCAGCTCGGCGAACCCGACATCGACGACATCCGTCGCGTCCGAGGTCTTGCCGGGGCTGTCGGCGGCGTCGAGGTACGTGAGGACCATCCGGAACCCGCCGCCGGGCCGGGGATCCCATCGCTCGATCCGCCCGCGCATACCGTCCGGCGGCAGCCAGGCTTCGAGGGACGTCCGGTCGAGGAGGGCGCCGTAGACGGTCGCCGGTGGGGCCGCGATCACGCGGCTGCCACGGTCGGTCCGGCTCATGACCCGATCCTAGGAGGAAGGAGAGCCGGGCGGGGTCCGTCGCCTTCGAACGGCCCGGCGAAGAGGGCACGGCACCGGTGCAGTTCGGGCCGGTGGATCGCGGCCACGGCGCGTCGACGGCCACGGCGGGCGAGCGCGATCGGGCCGGGCGGGACGGTCGCGCCGCGGGTATACGACGATGGCCCCTGGCCTGCGTTTCCGCAGATCAGGGGCCATCACTTCGCGTGGCGGCGCCAGGATTCGAACCTGGGTAGGCTAAGCCGACGGATTTACAGTCCGCTCCCATTGGCCACTCGGGCACACCGCCATGGGATGTCGCCTCTGGAGGTCCGCTTGTCGGCGGTGCTCCGTGGCAACGACGTAAACGATACCTGATGCCCGGGGGTGCTCCGCCACCGGATTGATCAGCGCTCGGGGCGGGTGCGGGTGGCTAGGCTTGCCCGTGCGGTTCGGGGATTCCGGCCGCTCCTCCACGCACCCGATACAAGGAGCCACAGGACATGGCCGACTCCAGTTTCGACATCGTCTCGAAGGTCGAGCGGCAGGAGGTCGACAACGCCCTCAACCAGGCCGCCAAGGAGATCTCTCAGCGCTACGACTTCAAGAACGTCGGGGCTTCGATCGCCTGGTCCGGCGAAAAGATCCTCATGCAGGCGAACTCCGAGGAGCGGGTCACGGCCATCCTCGACGTCTTCCAGTCCAAGCTGGTCAAGCGCGGTATCTCGCTGAAGGCTCTGGACGCGGGCGAGCCGCAGCTGTCCGGCAAGGAGTACAAGATCTTCGCCTCCATCGAGGAGGGCATCTCCCAGGAGAACGCCAAGAAGGTCGCCAAGATCATCCGTGACGAGGGCCCCAAGGGCGTCAAGGCTCAGGTCCAGGGCGAGGAGCTCCGGGTCAGCTCCAAGAGCCGGGACGACCTGCAGGCCGTGCAGGCACTGCTGAAGGGGCAGGACTTCGACTTCGCCCTTCAGTTCGTGAACTACCGCTGACCACGGGTGCTCGCCGGGCGGACCGGGGGCGGAGCGGCCGGGCCGCTCCTCCCCCGCCTCGTCCGGGCGGGCGAGGCGGGACCGGGACGCCGGTGGCAGGCGGCTCGGGACCGGTGGGCGGTGCCTGGCGCGATGTCCGAATCCCGCCAGCTTCGGCGGCCCGGGCGGCGCAGACTCGTAGGCGCAAGGACGCAGAACATGCCGCGAGGAAAGGACAGGGCCATGACCGCCACGACGGTCTACACGACCATCGACAGCCCCCTGGGCGAACTGCTGCTGGTCGGCGAGAAGTCGGCCACGGCGAACGGCGGCACCGCGCTCGCCTCCCTCTCGCTGCCGGAGCAGAAGGGCGGCGCCGTCGTCCTCGACGGCTGGCGGCACGATCCCGTCGCCTTCGAGGAGATCGGCCGGCAGCTGACCGCGTACTTCGCCGGCGGTCTCACCCACTTCGACATCGAGTACGTGGACGGCGGCACGGAGTTCCAGCGGCGCGTATGGGCAGCGCTGGAGGAGATCCCGTACGGCGCCACGGCGACGTACGCGGAGATCGCCTCCCGTGTCGGTACGTCGCGGGTCGGCGTGCGGGCGGTGGGCACCGCGATCGGGCGCAATCCGCTGCTGGTCGTCCGGCCGTGCCACCGGGTGATCGGCTCGGACGGAGCCCTGCGCGGCTACGCCGCCGGAGTGGAGCGCAAGGAACGGCTCCTCGGTCTCGAGGGCACGCCCGCGTCGTGAGCGGCGCGGCCCTGTTCCCCAGGGACCCGGCGGTGATCGCCCCCGGCGCGGTGCATGTGCCGGGGTGGCTTCCGCCGGAAGGCCAGCGGGAGCTGGTCGAGGCGTGCCGGTCCTGGGCGCGCGGCCCCGTCCCGCTCCGGCACACCGCGCTGCCGGGCGGGGGCGTCATGTCGGTGCAGACGGTGTGTCTCGGCTGGCACTGGCAGCCGTACCGCTACACCCGCACGGCTGACGATGTGAACGGCGCCCGGGTCGCCCCGTTCCCGGGCTGGCTGGTCGAGTTGGGCCGTACCGCTGTGCAGGCGGCGTACGACCTGGGCGGTGTGTACGGCCGGGCCGCCGTGGAGGGCGATGACGTGGCGGAGGGCGCGGAGGGCGCGGAGTACACCCCCGACACCGCGCTCATCAACTTCTACGAGGGCTCGGCCCGGATGGGGATGCACCAGGACAAGGAAGAGCGGTCGGGTGCCCCGGTGGTGTCGCTGAGCATCGGGGACAGTTGCGTCTTCCGCTTCGGCAACACCGAGACGCGCGGGCGCCCTTACCGCGATGTGGAGCTGGTCTCCGGCGATCTGTTCGTCTTCGGCGGGCCGGCTCGTTTCGCGTACCACGGGGTGCCGAAGGTGTACCCGGGCACCGCCGACCCCGCGACGGGCCTGAGCAGCGGACGGCTGAACATCACCCTGCGGGAGACGGGCCTGCCCGGCTGAGGGCTCGGCTGCGTGGAACTGCCCGGGGCCGGATCAGCGCGAGCGGGGGCTCGCTTCCGTGGCACGCGCCCCTCGGCGGGTCAGCGCGAGCGCGGCCTCGCTTCCGTGGAACGGCCCGCCGGCGGGTCAGCGCGAGCGGGAGTGGCCGAACAGCAGCCGGTAGACGATCAGGAGCACGAGAGATCCACCGATCGCGGCGGCCCAGGTCGGCCCGTCGTAGAACTCGTTGCTGATCGACCGGTCCAGGAAGCGGGCCGATATCCAGCCGCCGATGAACGCTCCCGCGACGCCTATGAGCGTGGTGCCGATCAGGCCGCCCGGGTCGCGGCCCGGCAGCAGGATCTTGGCTATGGCCCCGGCGAGCAGTCCGAGGATGATCCAGCCGATGATGCTCATTGCCGTGACCTGCCTTTCGTACGGTGGTGTTCTCGAAGACGTCCCGCCGTCGGGCCGCGGTTGCAAAGATCCGTAAGGTGCGGCACATGACACAGCAGCTGAGACGGTCGCTCGGCTTGTCCGATGCCGTGGTGATCGGCCTGGGGTCGATGGTCGGGGCGGGCATTTTCGCCGCGCTCGGCCCGGCGGCACGGGCCGCCGGCTCGGGGCTGCTGCTGGGACTGGCACTCGCCGCGGCCGTCGCGTACTGCAATGCGATGTCGTCGGCCCGGCTGGCCGCTCGCTACCCGGCGTCGGGCGGGACCTACGTCTACGGGCGTGAGCGGCTCGGCGAGTTCTGGGGCTGTCTGGCGGGCTGGGCGTTCATCGTTGGTAAGACGGCCTCGTGTGCGGCCATGGCGCTGACGGTGGGGACGTACGCCTGGCCGGGGCAGGCGCATGCGGTGGCGGTCGCCGCGGTTATCGCTCTGACGGCCGTGAACTACACCGGTGTGCAGAAATCGGCGCTGCTGACACGGGTGATCGTCGCGGTCGTGCTGGCCGTCCTGGCGGCGGTGGTCGTCTCCTCTCTCACCTCGGGCTCGGCCGGCTTCGGGCGCCTCGGTGTGGATGCGGATGTCTCGGCGGGCGGTGTGCTCCAGGCGGCCGGGCTGCTGTTCTTCGCGTTCGCGGGGTACGCGCGGATCGCGACGCTCGGCGAGGAGGTGCGCGATCCGGCACGGACGATCCCACGCGCCGTCCCGCTGGCGCTCGGCATCGCTCTGGTCGTCTATGCGTGTGTGGCCGTCTCGGTCCTTTCCGTCCTGGGCGCGGGCGAGTTGGGGCGGGCCACCGCTCCGCTCGCGGCGGCGGCGCGGGCCGCGGACGCGCAGTGGCTCGTACCGGTGGTGCGGGTGGGTGCCGCGGTGGCGGCGCTCGGGTCGTTGCTCTCGCTGATTCTCGGCGTCTCACGGACGACGCTGGCCATGGCTCGGGATGGTCACCTGCCGACCGCTCTGGCAGCCGTGCACCCGCGCTTTCAGGTCCCCCACCGGGCGGAGTTGGCGGTGGGAGCCGTCGTCGCGGTGGTGGCGGCGACGGCCGATGTGCGGGGCGCCATCGGGTTCTCGTCGTTCGCCGTGCTCATGTACTACGCAATTGCCAACGCTTCGGCCTTCACGCTCGGTTCCCGATGGCGAGTGGTGGCCATTCTCGGCTTCGCCGGCTGTGTGCTGCTCGCCTTCGCGCTGCCCCTGTCATCAGTGCTGTCCGGCGCGGCCGTCGTGGGGGCGGGCGCACTCGTCTACGGAATACGACGCCGCGGCTGAGGCACCGGCACGGCGCACCGCCCATGCGAGTCCGCGCTCGCGGCGGTGTTCGCCCCGCGCGTCAGCGGACCCCGAACGCCTCGTCCGACGGGACGATTTCCTTGCCGAACGGCACGAGGGAGACGGGGATCAGCTTGAAGTTCGCGACGCCCAGCGGGATGCCGATGATGGTGATGCACAGGGCGATGCCCGTGAAGATGTGGCCGAGAGCCAGCCACCAGCCGGCGAGGATCAGCCACAGGATGTTGCCGACGAAGGACGGGGCGCCCGCGTCCCGGCGGTCGATGACGGTGTAACCGAAGGGCCAGAGCGCGTAGATACCGATCCGGAACGCGGCCAGACCGAACGGGATGCCGATGATGGTGATGCAGAGCACCAGGCCCGCCACCATGTATCCGAGGAACATCCAGAAGCCGCACAGGATGAGCCAAATGACGTTCAGGATTGTCTTCACGGTCGACGACCTGCCATCTGTTCGAGTCGGGCGATGCGCTCCGCCATCGGTGGATGCGTGGAGAACATCTTGGACAGACCCCTGCCCGGCCGGAAGGGGTTCGCGATCATCATGTGGCTTGCGGTCTCGAGGCGCGGCTCGGGCGGCAGGGGCAGCTGTTTCGTACCGGCGTCGAGCTTGCGCAGGGCGCTCGCCAGGGCCAGCGGATCGCCGGTGATCTGGGCGCCCGAGGCGTCCGCCTCGTACTCCCGGGAACGGCTGATGGCGAGCTGGATGATGGAGGCGGCCAGCGGCCCGAGGATCAGGATCAGCAGGAAGCCCAGGATGCCGGGGCCGTCGTCGTCGTCCGAGCGGCCGACGGGGATCAGCCAGGCGAAGTTCACCAGGAACATCACCACGGAAGCGAGCGCTCCGGCGACCGAGGAGATCAGGATGTCGCGGTTGTAGACATGACTGAGCTCGTGGCCGAGGACGCCGCGCAGCTCCCGCTCGTCGAGGATCTGCATGATGCCCTCGGTGCAGCAGACCGCGGCGTTGCGCGGGTTGCGGCCGGTCGCGAAGGCATTGGGCGCCTGCGTGGGCGAGATGTAGAGCCGGGGCATGGGCTGGCGCGAGGCGGTGGAGAGCTCGCGGACGATCCGGTAGAGCTGGGGGGCCTCGAACTCGCTGACCGGGCGGGCCCTCATGGCCCGCAGCGCGAGCTTGTCGCTGTTCCAGTAGGCGTACGCATTGGTGCCGATCGCCACGAGGAGAGCGACGAGCAGGCCCGTACGGCCGAAGAAGCTGCCGATGACGAGGATGACTGCGGACAGTCCCCCGAGGAGTACGGCGGTCTTCAGCCCATTGTGCCGGCGGTGCACGGTACGCCCTCCAAGTGGTGCGGCAGGGGACCCTTTGCGTGGTGGTGCTCCACTGTCCAGTGGACCCTTCTGTACTGGTCAACGCCAGGCGAAGGACGCTAGTTCCCTTGTGCTACCGGCCTCGGAGTGAGCCGTTCGGGTGAGCCTCAGAACAGGGTGCCCGCCGCGAAGCGCAGAATCAGCTGGGGGTATCCGGAGAGAGCGATGCCGGCGACGGCGGCCAGCACGATGACGACGGTGACCGGGGCCGGCGCTCCCTTGTGGACGGGTTCGGCCTCGCCGGAACCTGCCTCGGCGCCTTCGGCCACACCCTCGGG
This sequence comes from Streptomyces sp. NPDC058685, assembly GCF_042714725.1. Lineage (NCBI taxonomy): Bacteria > Bacillati > Actinomycetota > Actinomycetes > Kitasatosporales > Streptomycetaceae > Streptomyces > Streptomyces sp. NPDC058685. The sequence continues at coordinate 61,376 of NZ_JBHXSL010000001.1, read as the reverse complement.
GGCCCGGAAGAGGACCGCCGTCCACTTCAGGTAGTAGTACAGGGCGATCACGACGTTGACGGCCATGACGACCGCCAGCCATCCCAGGCCCGCGTCGACCGCCGAGGAGAAGACGGTCACCTTGGCGAACAGGCCGATGATGCCGGGCGGCAGGCCCGCCAGGCAGAGCAGGAAGAAGCCCATGGCGAGGGCGGCCAGCGGGCGGGTGGCGTAGAGACCGCGGTAGTCGGCGACGCGGTTGAGCGGCCGGCTGCGGGCGACCAGGGCCGCCACGGCGAAGGCACCGAGGTTCACGACGGCGTACATGAGGGCGTACGCGACCGTGGCACCGATCTGGTCGTCGCTGGAATAGGCGGCGGCAGCGATCGGCACCAGGAGGTAGCCGGCCTGGGCCACGGACGACCAGGCCAGCAGGCGTACCGCGCTCCACGCGCGCGTGGCCGACTGGCGCAGGGCGGCCACATTGCCCGCGGTCATGGTGAGGGCTGCCAGCACGGCGATCGCCGGGCCCCAGATGTCCGCGTAGCCCGGGAAGGCGATGACGGTGACCAGGATGAGGCCGGAGAAACCGACGGCCTTTCCGACGACGGAGAGATAGGCGGCGATGGGCAGCGGCGCGCCCACATAGGTGTCGGGAACCCAGAAGTGGAACGGGACGGCGGCCGTCTTGAACGCGAAGCCGACGAGGGTCAGCGCGACCCCAGCCTGCGCCAGCGTGTCCAGTTGTGCGGGGACGTCGTCGAGCTCGGTGGCGATCCGCGTGAGGTGGAGGGTGCCCGTCGTGGCGTACACGAAGCTGACGCCCAGCAACATGACGGCGGTCGCGGTGACCGAGGAGAGGAAGAACTTGAGCGCCGCCTCGCTGGAGAGCCGGTCGCCGCGGCGGAGACCGACGAGGGCGAAGGCGGGCAGCGACGCGACCTCGAGGGCGACGACGAGGGTGGCGAGGTCCCGGGACGCGGGCAGCAGGGCGGCTCCGGCGGCGGACGACAGCAGCAGGAACCAGAACTCGCCCGCGGGGAGCTTCGTGCGCGTCTCGTGGAGCGACAGCAGCGCGGTGAGCAGCGCGCCGCCGAGCACGAGGAACTGGATGACCAGGGTGAAGTGGTCCGCGGTGTAGCTGCACGCCGCGGTGTCGGTGGTCAGGCAGAAGGTTTCCCGGTCGCCCTTGCGCAGCGGTACGAGCATGACGAGCGCGGCGGCCAGACCGGCGGTCGCGACGAAGCCGAGCAGATGCTTCCGCTTCTCCGGCGTGAACAGGTCGGCCACCAGGACGACCAGACCGACGACCGCCACGATGGTCGGCGGTGCGATCGCGAGCCAGTCGACGGACTGGACGAGGCTGGTGCCGCTGTCGGCTGCCACGGTCACGACTTGCCTCCTGAGAGGAGCTTCTGCACGGCCGGGTCGGTGAGGCCGAGGAGGACCGCGGGCCACAGTCCCGCGAGGACGGTGAGGGCGACGAGCGGCGTCCAGGCGGCGAACTCGTATGTCTGGACGTCGGCGAGGGCCGGGGTCTCCTGCTCCTCGGACCGCAGCGCGCCCATGCAGACACGGCGCACGACGACCAGGAGGTAAGCGGCGGTGAGCAGCGTGCCGAACGCGGCGATCGCCATGAAGGTGAGGAACGCGGGCCGGCTCAGGCCGTCGGCGGGGTCGAAGGCGCCGAACAGCGCGAGCATCTCGCCCCAGAACCCGGCGAGACCGGGCAGACCGAGCGAGGCGACGGCGGCGAAGGCGAGGAGGGCGCCGAGGCGGGGAGCGCGGCCGTAGAGGGCGGCTCCGGTGGCGCCGGCGAGGGTGTCGAGGTCGGCGGTCCCGTAGCGGTCCTTGAGGGCGCCGACCAGGAAGAAGAGCAGGCCGGTGATGAGGCCGTGGGCGATGTTGGCGAACAGCGCGCCGTTGACGCCGGTGGGGGTCATCGTCGCGATGCCGAGAAGGACGAAGCCCATGTGACCGACGGAGGAGTAGGCGATCAGGCGCTTGAGGTCGCCGCCGGCGCCCTGTTTGGCCAGGGCGAGGCAGGCGAGTGATCCGTAGATGATGCCCGCGACGGCGAAGGCAGCGAGGTACGGCGCGAAGGTGTGCATGCCGTCGGGCGCGATCGGCAGCACGATACGGACGAATCCGTACGTACCCATCTTCAGCAGGACCCCGGCGAGCAGGACGGAGCCGACGGTCGGGGCGGCGGTGTGGGCATCGGGCAGCCAGCTGTGCAGCGGCCACATCGGGGTCTTCACGGCGAGGCCGAGACCGATCGCCAGAACGGCGATGACCTGCACGGACGAGGTGAGTCCACGGCCGTTGTCAGTGGCGAGTGCCACCATGTCGAATGTGCCGGTCTTCAGCCCGATCAGCAGCAGGCCGAGCAGCATGACCACGGAGCCGAGCAGCGTGTAGAGGATGAACTTCCAGGCGGCGGCCTGCCGCGCTTCCCCGCCCCAGCGGGCGATGAGGAAGTACATCGGGATGAGGACCATCTCGAACGCCAGGAAGAACAGCAGCAGATCGAGTACGGCGAAGGTGGCGAGCGTCCCGGATTCGAGGACGAGCAGCAGCGCGACGAAGGCCTTCGGGGACGGGCCCGAAGGCATCTTGAAGTAGCTGTAGAGAGCGCAGAGGAAGGTCAGCAGCGCGGTCAGCACGACAAGGGGGAGGGAAATGCCGTCGATGCCGAGGTGGATCCGCACATCGAGTGCCGGGATCCAGTTGATGTCCGTCGTGGCCTGCATCCTCGACGGGTGGTCGTGGTCGAAGCCGAGCGCCAGCACGACGGTGGCGACGAGGACGGCTCCGGTGACCGTGATGCCGTGGCGCAGGACCGCCTGGTCGGGGCCGGTGCCGCGGAGACCGGGCGGGGCGGGCAGCAGGGCCGCGGCCGCGCCGGCGAGCGGGGCGACGACGATGAACGCGAGAAGGAACTGCATCACGGACTCGCTGATATCGATCACGGCTCACGATCCCGCGTTGACGGTGGACAGGATGACGGCGGCGATCGCCAGGACCGCGGAGCCGGCGAGCAGCGCGCCGAGGTAAGTCTGCACATTGCCGGTCTGGGCGCGCCGGACGAGCCATCCGAGCCAGTTGCTGCCGGTGCCCGCCCCGCGGACGTAGGTGTCGACGACCTCGCGGTCGAGGAAACGCACCAGTACGGCGGCGGCCTGGACGGGCCGGACGAACAGCGCGCGGTAGACGGCATCCAGATGGAAGCCGGTGGCCGCCGCGCCGTGCAGCGGGCCGAGCAGCAGGCGGCCCGGGTCGGACGGGTCGGGGGCTGACGCGATGTCGCCGTAGGCGGGGGTGTGGGTCGCGACGGCCTCGGCCTCGGAGACCGAGGGAGCCGCGTCGGGGTGGGCGGCGACGGCACCCATGGGCGTCGCGGCGGGGCCCCGGCGGTACTGCAGCGCGCGCCAGGCGGCGTAGGTGATCAGTCCGCCGACCAGGGCGACTCCTGTGCCGAGGACGGCTGTTGTGACGGTCGGGGTGAGGCTGTGCCCGTCGAACCAGTCGTCGAAGTAGCCGACCGTGAGACCGAAACCGAGAGAGGGGACGGCCAGCACCCAGAGCACGGCGTTCATGGAGAGGGGTTCGCGGCCGTGGTCGGGAGCTTCGGCTCCGCGGCCGTGGAAGGCGAGGAGCCACAGGCGCATCGCGTAAGCGGCGGTCAGCAGGGCCGTCACCAGGCCGGCGACGAGGACGATCCAGCCCGCGCCGACCGGGGCGACGGCCGAGTCTCCGAGCGCGGTGTGCTCGGCGGCCACGAGAACGGCTTCCTTGGAGAAGAAGCCGGCGAAGGGAGGGATCGCGGCAAGGGCCAGCAGGGCGACGGTCATCGTCCAGTAGGCGTCGGGGATGCGCTTGGGGAGGCCCGTCATCCGGGACATGGCGGCCAGGGAGTTGGTGCCGGCGGCATGGATGACCACGCCGGCGGCGAGGAAGAGCAGCGCCTTGAACGCACCGTGCGCCATGAGGTGGAAGACGGCCGCGCCACGGTCTCCGACGGCCAGGGCACCCGACATGTAACCGAGTTGGCCGATGGTCGAGTAGGCGAGGACGCGCTTGATGTCGTCCTGGGCGAGGGCGGCGAGGCCCGAGCCGACCATCGTGACGGCGGCCATGACGGCCAGGACGGTGAGGGCAGCGGCGGAAGCCGCGAAGACAGGGAGGAGACGGGCGACGAAGTAGATACCGGCGGCGACCATGGTCGCCGCGTGGATCAGCGCGGAGACGGGAGTGGGGCCCGCCATCGCGTCGGGCAGCCAGGTGTGCAGCGGGAACTGCGCCGACTTGCCCGCCACACCCGCGAGGAGCAGCAGCGCCACCAGCGTCGGATGGTCGAGGCCACCGGCCGCCACGGAGCCGAGGATCCCGGTGATCCGGAACGTGCCGGCATCGGCGGCGAGCGCGAACAGGCCGATCAGAAAGGGGACATCGCCGAGCTTGGTGACCAGGAAGGCCTTGAGGGAGGCGGCGCGCGCCTCGGGCGTCTCCCAGTAGTGGCCCACGAGGAAGTACGAGCAGATGCCCATGATCTCCCAGCCGACCAGGAGCACCATCAGATCGCCGGAGTAGACGACGAGCAGCATCGCGGAGGTGAAGAGGGAGACGAGAGCCGCGTACGAGGGGTAGCGCGGGTCGTCGCGCAGATAGCCGGTGGAGTAGATCTGCACGCAGGTCGCGACGAAGCCGACGAGGACGGCGACCAGGACCGCGAAGCCGTCGAGGTACAGCGCGAGGTCGATGGGGACCGAACCCGTGGGCGTGAGCTGGGTCGAGGCGTCGATCGCCTTGCCCCCGCCCTGGCGCACGGCGACCACCACGGCGAGCGCGAACGCGGTCAGGGTGGGCAGGACCGCCAGGGGGCGGACGAATCCGGGGGCGGTCCGGCCGAGCAGCAGTCCGGCCGCCGCGCCGAGAAAGGGGAGGAGAGGGACGAGGACGGCGAGGGTCGTGGTCGTCACGCGGTGGCCTCAGCCTTCTGCGCCGAAGCGGTGGCGTCAGGTTCGTCGGAACTGCCGTCGTGGCCTTCGGCGGTGTCGCGGAGCCTGTCGACGTCCGAGGACCCGCGGTTGCGGTAGACCATCAGGACGATCGCCAGACCGATGCCGATCTCCGCGGCTGCGATGGCGATGGTGAAAAGGGTGAGCGCCTGTCCGGCGTGCACGGTGTCGCGCAGCCAGACGTCGAAGGCGACGAGATTGAGATTGACGGCGTTGAGCATCAGCTCGACCGACATCAGGACGAGGATCGCGTTGCGCCGGGCGAGCACGCCGTACAGGCCGACGCAGAAGAGGAGGACGGCGAGCACGGCGGGATAGGCGAGGTGCATCAGCTCTCCCCCTGGGGGGCCTTGGAGCCCTTGCGGGACAGGACGATGGCGCCGACGAGCGCGGCGAGCAGCAGGACGGAGAGCGCCTCGAAGGGCAGCACCCAGTGCCGGAAGAGGTATTCGCCGGACACTTTGGTGGAGCCCTGCGCGGGCCCGTCCAGGTTGATCCAGGTGGCGCGGAAGGCGTCCACGACCACCCAGACCAGGGCGGCCGCGGCGACGCCGGCGACGGCCAGAGCCACGTAGCGGTTGCCCGAATCGGCGTCCGGGGAGCGGCCGATGGGGGCCTTGGTGAGCATCAGCCCGAAGAGAAGGAGGACGACGACGGAACCGACGTAGATGAGGACCTGCACCCAGGCGATGAACTCGGCCGTCAGCAGCAGGTATTCGACGGCCAGGCCGCCGAGCGCCACGACCAGCCAGAGCGCGGCGTGCACCAGCTGCTTGGTGGTGACCGTGATGACGGCCGCGCCGAGGGTGGCGAGGCCGACGAGCAGGAAGGCGATCTCGACACCGGTCGGCGAGAGGAAGCCCTGGGGTGCGGCGGCGAGCATCATGCCGTGCCTCCTTCACCCGGGGGCGGCGATGCCGGACGCTCCGGGCCGGGAGCGCCGGGAGCGCCGGGAGCGCCGGGAGCGCCGGGAGCGCCGGGAGCGCCGGGAGCAGGGTCGCCCGCCTGTGCCTGCTCCCCTGCCTGCGCCTGCGCCGCGGCGAGCTTCTCGGCGGCCTTGCGGGCCGCCGCGATCTCCTTCGGCTCCTCGGCACCCGGGTCGAGGGCGGGCGGTGCGGGCACCGTCCACATCCACTCGCGGAGCTTGTCCCGCTCATGGGTGAGTTCGCGGATGTCGGTCTCCGCGTACTCGAACTCCGGTGACCAGAACAGCGCGTCGAAAGGACAGACCTCGATGCAGATACCGCAGTACATGCAGAGCGAGAAGTCGATCGCGAAACGGTCGAGGACGTTGCGGCTGCGTTCCCGGCCACCGGGGGTGGCGGCCGGGACCGTCTCCTTGTGGGAGTCGATGTAGATGCACCAGTCGGGGCACTCACGGGCGCAGAGCATGCAGACCGTGCAGTTCTCCTCGAACAGGCCGATCACACCGCGGGAGCGCGGCGGGAGTTCGGGCTGCGCGTCCGGGTACTGGTGGGTGACCGTCTTCTTGGTCATCGTCCGCAGTGTGACGGCCAGGCCCTTGGCGAGGCCGGATCCGGGAATCGGCGGCATTACTGGATCACCACCTTCACGATGCCGGTGAGAGCGATCTGGGCGAGAGCGAGCGGGACGAGCGTCGTCCAGGCGAGCTTCTGCAACTGGTCCTCGCGCATCCGGGGATAGGTGACGCGCAGCCAGATGACGACGAACGCGAGCACACCGGTCTTGAGCAGGGTCCACACCCAGCCGAGTCCGTCGGCGCCCATCGGGCCGTGCCAGCCACCCAGGAACAGGACGGTGGTCAGGCCGCAGAGCACGACGATGCCCGCGTACTCGGCGAGCAGGAACAGTGCGAACCGCAGCCCGGTGTACTCGGTGTAGGCGCCGAAGATGATCTCGGAGTCGGCGACCGGCATGTCGAAGGGCGGGCGCTGGAGTTCGGCGAGTCCGGCGATGAAGAAGACGAGAGCGCCCACGATCTGCCAGGGCAGCCACCACCACTCGAAGGCATTGAGGATGCCGGGCAGCGAGACCGTGCCGGCCGCCATCGCGACGGAGGCGGCGGTGAGCAGCATCGGCAGTTCGTACGCCAGCAGTTGCGCCGCGGTCCGCAGACCACCGAGAAGGGAGAACTTGTTGGCGGACGCCCAGCCCGCCATCAGCGAGCCGAGCACGCCGACGCCCATCACGGCGAGCACGAAGAAGATGCCCGCGTCGACGACCTCACCGACCGCGCCCTCACTCGGGCCGATCGGGATGGCGACCAGGACGAGGAGGTACGGGAGGAGGGCGACGGCGGGGGCGAGCTGGAAGATGCGGCGGTCGGCGTTGGCCGGGACCACGTCCTCCTTCTGCGCGAACTTGACGCCGTCAGCGACGAGCTGGGCCCAGCCGTGGAACCCGCCTGCGTACATGGGGCCGAGGCGGCCCTGCATATGGGCCATCACCTTGTGCTCGGTCTGCCCGATGACGAGGGGAAGGACGAGGAAGACGGCGAAGACGACGAGCAGCCGGAAGGCGACGTCGAGAGCGTCGTTCACGCGGGGTCGCCTCCGGCGGTCTCATGGGGCCCGCCCTCGGGCCTGTCCGGGGGGCGGGGGGTGCGGGTGTCTTCGTTGCCGTCGGTGCCGTCGGACGGGGCGTCGGGCTCGGCGGCGGTGTCGTCGCCGGCGCTGCCGTCCGCGGGCTCTGTGCGGGGCCCGGTGTCCGAGCCGGGGCCCGTGCCCGTGTCGGGGTCCGTGCCCGTGTCGGGGTCCGTGCCCGTGCCGGGGTCCGTACGCGGCTCGGGCGTTGGGGCCGTTTCGGAGTCGGCGCCCGCGCCTGTGGCGGCTTCCGCAGCCGCGTCCGGCTCTTCGAATGCCGGGCGGGCGTGGTGCCAGGGGGCGTCGGAGCTGCCGGGGCGCCGGGGCTTGGCCTCTCCGGAAGCCGATTCATCCGCCGGTGCGGTGGTGGCTGCCGGGGTCTTCGCCGCAGCGGCTTCGGGCGTGGGTGCCTCGGGCGCGGATGCCTCGGGAGCTGCCGTTTCGGGCGCAGGTGTCTCGGGCGCCGGGTCTTGAGGTGCCTCCGGGGGCGTGGCCTCCGCAGCCGCCTGGCTCGCCGAGCCCTCGCTCACACTCCGCGAACGACGTACGGGAGCACCCTCGCCGCCCGCCTGGCTCGCCGACCCCTCGCTCACACTGCGGGAACGCCGTACGGGAGCACCCTCCGCCGCTGTCTGGCTCGCCGAGCCCTCCCCCGCCGTACGGGTGCGACGGGCCGGGCGGTCCGTCGCACCGGCCGCGGCTCCGGCTGCGCCTGCCGCTCGGGGCGTACGGGCCGGGCGGCTCGGGGCGGGCGGGAGCTGGCCCTTGAGCGGGCCCCACTCGTTGGGGTCGGGCACGCCCGGCGGGAGCATCTGGCGGCGCTTGGGGCCGCCGTGTTCCGACTCTCCGGGCTCCTTGGCACCCGGCCAGGCCTTCGCGACCCGGGCGGCGAGGACGAAGTCCTTGCGCAGCGGATGGCCCTCGAACTCCTCCGGCAGCAGCAGCGGTACGAGATGCGGGTGGCCGGTGAACCCGACGCCGAACATCTCGTGGGTCTCGCGCTCGTGCCAGGCCGCTCCCGCGTACACGGTCACGGCGGAGGCGAGGACGGGCGCCTCGTGCGGGACCGTCGTCCGCAGCAGCAGCCGGCGGACCCGGCCGGCTTCCAGGGAGACCACGTGCGCGCAGACCCGGAAGCCGGTGCCGGGCTCGTCGACCGCGCTCAGCCAGTCGAAGTAGGTGCAGCCCAGCTGCGTACGGGCGATCTCCAGGGACGGGATCCACGACTCCGCGGGCACGTCGACCGTGAGCAGCTCGTACGCCAGCTCGGCCGTGGCCTCCTCGCCGAAGATGTCCGTGACGGCGTCCGGGAGACGGTCGTATGCGGTCACCGGTCGCCTCCCGGCGCGGCCGGCGGGGTCACCAGAGGGCTGCGCAGTTCGCCCACGGAGGGGCGGGCGGTGCCGTAGCGCTCGCCGAGCGACTCCCGTGCGATCTTCTCCTGGAGCTTGAGGATCCCCTGGAGCAGTGCCTCGGGCCGCGGCGGGCAGCCCGGGACGTAGACGTCGACGGGGATGATCTGGTCGACGCCCTTGGTCACGGAGTAGGAATCCCAGTACGGACCGCCGCAGTTGGAGCAGGCGCCGAAGGAGATCACGTACTTCGGCTCCGGCATCTGCTCGTAGAGCCGCTTGACCGCGGGCGCCATCTTGTCGGTGACCGTGCCGGAGACGACCATCAGGTCCGCCTGCCGCGGGCCGGGCGCGAACGGGATCACCCCGAGGCGGATGAAGTCGTGCCGGGCCATCGACGCGGCGATGAACTCGATGGCACAGCAGGCGAGTCCGAAGTTGAAGACCCACAGGCTGTAGCGGCGGCCCCAGTTGAGGACCACCTTCATCGGTTCGGGCGCCAGCCGGGAGAGAACACCGAGTCGGCGGGGCTCCGGCAGCAGCTCCGTGTCCGCGGGTGGGGCCGGATGCGAGGTGGGGGTCGGGGTCACGTCCATGTCAGGACGTCCTTCTTCCATGCGTAGAGCAGTCCCACAGCCAGGAAGCCGAGGAAGATGAACATCTCCACGAGCGTCGTCGCGCCGTATCCCGACGCCGCGAACACCGTGGCCCAGGGGAAGAGGAAGATCGAGTCGACGGCGAAGATCACGTACAGGAAGGCGTACACGTAGTAGCGGACCTGGGTGTGCGCCCAGCCCTCGCCGACGGGGTCGACGCCGCATTCGTACGTCAGCAGTTTCTCCGGCGTGGGCACCACGGGCCTCAGCAGCCGGCCCGCTCCGAACGCCACGGCGACGAACAGCACGCCGATCAGCGCGAGCAGTCCGACGACCGAATAGCTCTCGAAGTAGTCCGCCGCGAGCACGGCCACGGTCGGTTCCGGCACGTCCGCCCCTCGCTCCCTGACGTCGTTGGCGATCTGATCGACGATCTGTATGCACGGGAGTCTAGGCCCGTTAAAGGGACCGTAAGAAGTCGCGTCGCGCAGCGGGTGGGGTTATCCCTACTTCATCCCACCCATCCACCCCATGGCGCGCGGCGGCGCGGTTCGGCAGGCTGGCCCGTATGACCGTGAGCAGCACCGCATCCGACCATGACCGGCCGCCACCCGCGCGATTCGCGTTCGGCAGTCACACCTGGAAGGAGATCGCGCATCTCCTCTGCAATCTGCCGGTGTCGCTGGTCGGCTTCGTCTACGTGACGTTGCTGATCTTCAACGGTGTGCTGTTGTCGGTCACGGTCATCGGCCTGCCGCTGCTCGCCCTCGGTCTCATGGGGGCGCGCGGGCTCGGCAGGGCGGAGCGCGCGCGGACGAGGGCGCTGCTCGGCGTACGGATCGACGAACCCAGCAAGTTGTCGGGGATGCACCGCAGTGGCGGCATGTTCCCCCGCCTGTGGGCGACCCTCAAGGACCCGGTCGCCTGGCGCACGGTCCTGTACTGCTTCATCCGGCTGCCGTGGGGGGTCCTCACCTTCTCCACCACGCTGGTCAGCCTGTTCGTCCTGTGGCCCGTACTGCCCTTCATCGCGCGCGGACTCGCGAACGCCGACCGCGCGATGGCACGAGGGCTGCTCTCGCCGTCCGACGAACTGGAGCAGCGGATCGCCGAGTTGGAGTCCGACCGCGGGGTCGTCGTGGACACCGCCGCCGCCGACCTCCGCCGCATCGAACGCGATCTGCACGACGGCGCCCAGGCCCGGCTGGTCGCCCTCGCCATGGGCCTCGGCCTCGCCAAGGAGAAGCTCAGCGGCGACGAACTGGACAGGACGGCGGCCGCGGCGATGGTCGACGAGGCGCACGGCGAGGTGAAGCTCGCCCTCCAGGAGCTGCGCGACCTCGCGCGCGGCATCCACCCCGCGGTCCTGACCGACCGCGGCCTCGACGCCGCGCTCTCCTCGGTCGCCTCCCGCTGCACGGCACCGGTGAAGGTGACGGTGGACCTCTTGGAGCGACCGGCCGAGGCGATCGAGGGCATCGCGTACTTCACCGTGTCCGAGCTGCTGCAGAACGTCAGCAAGCACGCGCAGGCGAAGAGCGTGACGGTCGATGTCTGGCGCACACGGGACCGCCTGCTGATCCAGGTCACGGACGACGGCAAGGGCGGCGCGCGGCTGGACGGCGGTACGGGGATGGCAGGGCTGGCGGAGAGGCTGGGGGCGGTGGACGGACTGTTCGTCCTGGAGTCGCCGGAGGGCGGACCGACGACGGTGACGGTGGAAGTTCCCTGGCGTTCGCGCACGCCGCACTGAGGGTGCCTGCACCTGCCCGGTGCGGGTGGAATGTTCTGTGGGGCCGGCGCCCCACGCCCGGCTGACCGCACCTGTCCGGTGCGGGTGGGAAAGGTCTTGGTGGCTGCGCCCCCAGGCCCCGGTGCCTGCGGGAGCTTCGCGCGGCTTGGGTAACGGCACCCCGCCTGTGCGGATGGGAACAGGTTCCTGTGGGGCTGCGCCCCACGTCCCCTTGCCTGCGGCAGCTGGGCGGCGCCGGGTGCGTTCCTGCCGGTGTGCGGCTCCGCCCGGGCGGGGTGACCCGCACTGTCCGGTGCGGGTGGAAAGGTGATCCTTTGGGGCTGTGCCCCCACACCCCCTAGCTGCGGCAGCTTCGCGCCGCATCCCACCCCGGCTGCCCGAACGGGCTCGGCTTCGCGTGTGCCCGCACCGCAACGAGGCACGTGCTCGCCCGCCGGGAGGGGGCGTGCAGGGTCGTCCCCGCAGGGGATCGGCGGCAACACCCGGGTGCTCAAGACAACGCAGCTGTACGCCGCCGACCCCGAGGAGTCGAGCCCGGAGGGCCCCCGGACCCGACGCCCGACAAGAACCCGACGCCCAAGCACCCAGGCCCCGCCCCAGGGACCCGACGCCCGACAAGAACCCGACGCCCCAGGCACCCACCCCGCAGGACCTGACGCCCGACAAGCAGCCGAGGCTCAAGCACCCGACGCCCAAGCACCCGCACCCGCACCCACCCCCATGGTGGGGAAAACCCCCCGCCCAAGAGGGCAACCCCCCTCATGGTGCGCCGCCTCCCGTCGCAGCAGGCTTGGTCTCATGACAGCCCGTAGCGCAGAACGGACGACGCCGATGGCCACCGAATACCGACCGGAGCAGCAGCACGACCGGTACGACGCGCGGGACCACAGCCTTCCCGCGGCCCTGCGTGCGCCCCTCGAGGGGCGGACCTGGCGTGAGTTCGGGTATCTGATGCTGAGCCTGCCGATCAGCATCATCTTCTTCACCTTCGCCATCGTGACGATCTCGCTAGGCGCCGGTCTGCTGGTCACCTTCCTCGGCATCCCCGTTCTCGCCGCCGGTCTGGCCGGCTGCCGTGCCTTCGGCGCGCTGGAGCGGACCCGGGCCCGTTCGCTGCTCCGTCTCGACGTCGACAACCCCGAGCCGGTCCGCCCCCGCACCAACGGGCTGATGTCGTGGGTCGGCGCCGTCCTCAAGAGCGGTACGTCATGGCGGCACCTGCTGTACGCGGTGGTGCACTTCCCGTGGGCGATCACCGCGTTCACCGTCGCGTTCACCTTCTGGGTCACGGGCTGGTCCCTGCTGCTGTACCCGCTGTGGCAGTGGACCTTCCCCACGTACCTCGACCAGCCGGGCATCTCGCTCTACGGCGACAGCACCGGGACGCAGTTCTACCTCGACACCTCCTTCGAGATCGGCATGACCGCCGCCGCGGGCCTGGTCGTCGTCATGGCGACCGCGTGGCTGATCCGCGGCCTCGCGTATGTCGACCGGCTGATGATCGGCGGACTCCTCGGGCCGTCCAGCCTGGCCACGCGGGTCGTCGAGCTGGAGTCGGACCGCGGCGTCGTCGTGGACACCGCCGCCGCCGACCTCCGCCGCATCGAACGCGATCTGCACGACGGCGCCCAGGCCCGGCTGGTCGCCCTCGCCATGGACCTGGGTCTGGCCAAGGAGAAGCTGAACGAGGACCCGGAGGCCGCGGCACGCATGGTGGACGAGGCACACGGCGAGGTGAAGACGGCGCTCCAGGAGCTGCGGGACCTCGCGCGGGGGATCCACCCGGCGGTCCTGACCGACCGCGGCCTGGACGCGGCGCTGTCGGCCGTCGCGTCCCGCTGCACCGTCCCGGTGGCCGTCGACGTGGACCTGGCGTCACGCCCCGCCCCGGCGATCGAGGGAATCGCCTACTTCACCGTGTCGGAGCTGCTGCAGAACGTCAGCAAGCATGCCCGGGCCCGTCGGGCGACCGTGGACGTCTGGCGGTCCGAGGACCGGCTGATGCTCCAGGTCACGGACGACGGCACGGGTGGCGCGGACCTCAGTGCGGGCAGCGGCCTGGCGGGACTCGCCGAACGGCTGGACGCGGTGGACGGAATCCTGGCCCTGGACTCACCGCGCGGCGGCCCGACCACGGTGACGGCGGAGCTGCCCTGGCGCGGCTGAACGTCGGGCGGGCAGCACCCCGCGACTGACTCGGGCAGGAGACGCGTACCCCCACCCGCTCAACGCCCCACCCCCGTTTGCCGTCTATTCCCAGAGCCTGGCCGCACCGCGGAGCCAATACTGCGATGCTGGTGAACACAGGGGTGGAAGCGGATCGACAGGGGGGCTGCAGGGCAGTGGAGGACAGAGTGCGGGTCGTCATCGCCGAGGATTCAGTGCTGCTTCGGGAGGGCCTGACCCGGCTGCTGACCGACCGCGGGCACGACGTCGTGGCAGGCGTGGGCGACGCGGAGGCGCTGATCAAGACGATCGGGGACCTGGCCGCGCAGGAGCAGCTGCCGGATGTGGTCGTCGCCGACGTACGGATGCCGCCGACACACACGGACGAGGGCGTCCGGGCGGCGGTGCGGCTGCGCAAGGACTACCCCGGCATCGGGGTGCTGGTGCTCTCCCAGTACGTGGAGGAGCAGTACGCCACCGAACTTCTGGCGGGGAGCAGCCGCGGGGTGGGCTATCTGCTGAAAGACCGGGTAGCCGAAGTGCGCGAGTTCGTGGACGCCGTGGTGCGGGTGGCCCGTGGCGGTACGGCACTGGATCCCGAGGTCGTGGCCCAGCTGCTGGGCCGCAGCCGCAAGCAGGACGTGCTGGCCGGTCTCACCCCCCGTGAGCGGGAGGTTCTCGGTCTGATGGCCGAGGGCCGGACGAACTCGGCGGTGGCCAAGCAGCTGGTGGTGAGTGACGGAGCGGTCGAGAAGCACGTCAGCAATATCTTCCAGAAACTGGGGCTGTCCCCGAGCGACGGGGATCACCGGCGTGTTCTGGCGGTGCTGACCTACTTGAACTCATAATTGTCTGACAGTCTGTCAGATATTGAGCGGGGCTCCAGCCCCAGAACCGAACAATGAGCGGGGAGCGTCTTACCACCAGCATTCGGGGGGCGAACGCATGAAGGCACACGAGGGCACCACGGCGTCTCACACGGACGTCCGAAATGTGAGCGGTCCGAGGAAGGCCACCCTCACGGTCGTAGGGTGGCACGTGGGACGGCCGGTGGGCCGGCCGGGCCCGAGCAGCCGCCTCGAAGGAGGTCCAGTTCAGTGACCAGCCAGGTCAGTAGCCCAGCCGAGAATGCCGATGAGGCCGACGAGGGCGATACGACACTCGTCGGCGGGCAGCGGGTGCCCACGGAGCCGAAGGAAGTCCGCCGACTGGACCGGGTCATCATCCGCTTCGCGGGTGACTCGGGCGACGGCATGCAGCTGACGGGTGACCGGTTCACCTCGGAGACCGCGACCTTCGGGAACGACCTCTCCACGCTGCCGAACTTCCCCGCCGAGATCCGGGCGCCTGCCGGCACCCTCCCCGGCGTCTCCAGCTTCCAGCTCCACTTCGCCGACCACGACATCCTCACCCCCGGCGACGCGCCGAACGTGCTGGTCGCGATGAACCCGGCCGCGCTGAAGGCCAACATCGCCGATGTGCCGCGTGGCGGCGACATCATCGTCAACACGGACGAATTCGCCAAGCGGGCCATGGCCAAGGTCGGCTACGCCACCTCGCCGCTGGAGGACGGCTCGCTGGACGGTTTCCACGTCCACCCCGTGCCGCTGACGACCCTGACCATCGAGGCGCTCAAGGACTTCGGTCTCCCCCGCAAGGAGGCCGAGCGCTCGAAGAACATGTTCGCGCTGGGGCTGCTGTCCTGGATGTACAACCGTCCCACCGAGGGCACCGAGAAATTCCTGCGGAGCAAGTTCGCCAAGAAGCCGCAGATCGCCGACGCGAACATCGCGGCATTCCGTGCGGGATGGAATTTCGGGGAGACGACCGAGGACTTCGCCGTCTCCTACGAGGTCGCCCCGGCGAGCACCGCCTTCCCGGCCGGCACCTACCGCAACATCTCCGGGAACCTCGCCCTGTCCTACGGGCTCATCGCCGCCGGCAAGCAGGCGGACCTGCCGCTCTACCTGGGCTCGTACCCCATCACCCCCGCCTCCGACATCCTGCACGAGCTGTCGAAGCACAAGAACTTCGGTGTGCGGACCTTCCAGGCCGAGGACGAGATCGCGGGCATCGGGGCGGCGCTGGGGGCGGCCTTCGGCGGCGCGCTCGCCGTGACCACCACCTCCGGCCCCGGCGTGGCGCTCAAGTCGGAGACGATCGGTCTCGCGGTCTCCCTGGAACTGCCGCTGCTCGTCGTGGACATCCAGCGGGGCGGCCCCTCGACCGGTCTGCCGACCAAGACCGAGCAGGCGGACCTGCTCCAGGCCATGTTCGGCCGCAACGGCGAGGCGCCGGTGCCGATCGTCGCGCCCCGCACCCCCGCGGACTGCTTCGACGCGGCTCTGGACGCGGCCCGGATCGCCCTGGCCTACCGCACCCCCGTCTTCCTGCTCAGCGACGGCTACCTCGCCAACGGCTCGGAGCCCTGGCGGATCCCCGACATCGACGAACTCCCCGATCTGCGGGTGCAGTTCGCGACCGGTCCGAACCACGAGCTGGCGGACGGTACGGAGGTGTTCTGGCCGTACAAGCGTGATCCGCAGACCCTCGCGCGTCCCTGGGCGGTTCCGGGGACGCCCGGACTCGAGCACCGGATCGGCGGCATCGAGAAGCAGGACGGCACCGGCAACATCTCCTACGACCCCGCCAACCACGACCTGATGGTCCGCACCCGTCAGGCCAAGATCGACGGCATCGAGGTGCCCGACGTCGAGGTCGACGATCCGGACGAGGCGAGCACGCTGGTGCTGGGCTGGGGTTCGACGTACGGACCGATCACCGCCGCCGTACGGCGTCTGCGGGCCGCGGGCATCCCCATCGCCCAGGCCCATCTGCGCCATCTCAACCCGTTCCCGCGGAATCTCGGGGACGTGCTGGGGCGTTACCAGAAGGTAGTGGTACCGGAGATGAACCTCGGCCAGCTCGCCACCCTGATCAGGGCGCGGTATCTGGTCGACGCGAAGAGCTACAACCAGGTCAACGGCATGCCGTTCAAGGCCGAGCAGCTGGCCACGGCGCTCAAGGAGGCCATCAATGACTGAGACGGTGTCCGGTCTTCTCTCCCTGGTTCCCAAAGCCGAAGCCAAGCAGTCCATGAAGGACTTCAAGTCCGATCAGGAAGTGCGCTGGTGCCCCGGCTG
Organism: Streptomyces sp. NPDC058685; assembly: GCF_042714725.1. Classification (NCBI taxonomy): domain Bacteria; kingdom Bacillati; phylum Actinomycetota; class Actinomycetes; order Kitasatosporales; family Streptomycetaceae; genus Streptomyces; species Streptomyces sp. NPDC058685. The sequence continues at coordinate 44,802 of NZ_JBHXSL010000001.1, read as the reverse complement.
CGGTGACTACGCGATCCTCGCCGCCGTGCAGGGCTTCATGCCCGAACTGGGCCTGGCGAAGGAGAACATCGTCTTCGTCTCCGGGATCGGCTGCTCCTCCCGCTTCCCGTACTACATGAACACCTACGGGATGCACTCCATCCACGGCCGCGCGCCCGCGATCGCCACCGGGCTCGCGTCCTCGCGGCGGGACCTGAGCGTCTGGGTGGTCACCGGTGACGGAGACGCGCTCTCCATCGGCGGAAACCACCTGATCCACGCTCTGCGCCGCAATGTGAACCTGAAGATCCTGCTGTTCAACAACCGGATCTACGGCCTCACCAAGGGCCAGTACAGCCCCACCTCCGAGGTCGGCAAGATCACCAAGTCGACGCCGATGGGCTCGCTCGACGCGCCCTTCAACCCGGTGTCACTGGCGATCGGCGCCGAGGCATCCTTCGTGGCCCGCACCGTCGACTCCGACCGCAAGCACCTGACCGAGGTGCTGCGCCAGGCCGCCGACCACCAGGGCACGGCGCTCGTCGAGATCTACCAGAACTGCAACATCTTCAACGACGGCGCTTTCGAGGCCCTCAAGGACAAGCAGCAGGCGGAGGAGGCGGTCATCCGCCTCGAACACGGGCAGCCGATCCTCTTCGGCACCGACAACACCAAGGGCGTGGTCCGGGATCCCGCGACCGGGGACCTCGCGGTGGTCGAGGTGACACCCGCGAACGAATCGCAGATCCTCGTCCACGACGCGCACGCCACCAGCCCGACCACGGCGTTCGCGCTGTCCCGGCTGGCCGACCCGGACACCCTGCACCACACGCCCATCGGCGTGCTGCGCAGCGTCGAACGGCCGGTCTACGACACGCTGATGTCGGACCAGCTCGACACGGCGATCGAGCGGGACGGCAAGGGGGATCTGGGCGCGTTGCTGGCGGGCAACGACACCTGGACGGTCGGGGGCTGACCCGCGGTCGAGGTTCGCGGAGGGGTCGGGGTCGCTGAGGCCCCGGCCCCTCCTGCTGTTCGCCGGGTCTGCCGTACGTCCTCGTGCGGGGCCGCGGTTGTCCGGCTGCGCCCAGCGCTGTGGTCCGCACCCAGCACCGTGGGCCCCCGTGCCCGTTGGACCGGTCGTGGCCCCCGTGCCCGTCAGGCCGGCTCCGCCTGGAGCGATGTCTTCGCCTCGTCGTACTCGGCGCGCGCCCGCTCGACCGCTTCGAGCTTCCGTTCCGTCCAGCGCGCCAGCGACCACACCTGCTCGGCGGCCTCCCTGCCCAGCTCGGTCAGCGTGTAGTCCACGCGCGGCGGGATGACGGGCTTGGCGTCGCGGTGCACGAACCCGTCGCGTTCCAGGGTCTGCAGCGTCTGCGCGAGCATCTTCTCGCTGACACCGCCCACGGTCCGGCGCAGCTCGCTGAAGCGGTACGAACGCTCCAGCAGCGCGGCCAGGACGAGGACGCCCCAGCGGCTGGTGACGTGCTCCAGCACGATGCGGGAGGGGCACATCTTGTCGTTCACATCGGGCGTCCAGCTTACGTTCATGCCAGTACCTTACGTCAAAGTGGGTACTTTCGCTTGGTTAGTACCACTCCTAGGGTGAGTGAGAAGCCTGACGCACCCTACGAACGGAAACAACCATGAGCATCGTCGTCACCGGAGCCACCGGATCCCTCGGCCGACTCGTCATCGACGAGCTGCTGACGAAGGTCCCGGCAGCACAGGTGGTCGCCGTCTTCCGCGACAAGGAGAAGGCCGCGGACCTCGCCGCGCGGGGCGTGGAACTGCGGATCGCCGACTACGACGAGCCCGCGACACTCGCCGAAGCCTTCCGGGCGGGCGACCGGGTCCTGCTGATCTCGGGCAGCGAGGTGGGCAGGCGCGTACCGCAGCACACCGCCGTGATCGAGGCCGCGAAGACCGCGGGCGTCGCGCAACTCGCCTACACCGGGGTCCTCGGCGGACCCGCCGCCGACTTCCTGCTCGCCTCCGAGCACAAGGTCACCGAGCAGCTGATCCTCGACTCGGGTCTGCCGTACACCTTCCTGCGCAACGGCTGGTACACCGAGAACTACACCGAGCAGCTCGCGCCCGTCCTCGCGCACGACGCCGTCGTCGCGAGCGCCGGCACGGGCCGGGTCGCCTCGGCCTCCCGCGCCGACTACGCCGCCGCGGCCGCCGCGGTGCTGACCGGCGAGGGGCACCTCGGGCAGGCGTACGAGCTGAGCGGGGACGTCGCGTGGTCCTTCGCCGAGTACGCGGCGGAGCTGTCCGCGCAGAGCGGGCGCACCATCGCGTACAACGACGTCCCGGCCGCCACGCATCTGGAGATCCTGACCGGGGCGGGGGTGCCCGCGCCGTTCGCCGAGATCCTCGTGGACGTCGACGCGGCGGTGGGGCGAGGGCTGCTCGCCGCGACGAGCGGTGACCTGTCGCGTCTCGCCGGGCGTCCGACGACGCCGCTGGCGGACTCGGTGAGGGTGGCGCTGGCTGCGGCCTGAGGGTGGGGGCGTCGGGGGGCGCGTGGTTCTGGGGTGAGCACTGCGCCGTGCCGGGTGACCGCCGAGTCGCTCCGGGGCGGGCCGCCGCGTTCCTCCGGGTGGGCGGCGCGTTTCTCCGGGCGGGCGGCGCATGGTTCCGATGGGCGGCGCGTTGCCCCGATGTTCGTCATGACCGTATGGCGATACGGGCATGACAGGCCCCGCCTCCGGCGCGTACCTTTCGACGAGGTGTACCGCGCAGGGCGGGAGGGTCAGTGACGTCGGACGGTGAACAGCGGGCAGGACTGCTGTACGGGATCGGGGCCTACGGGATGTGGGGCCTGGTCCCCCTCTTCTGGCCGCTGCTGAAGCCCTCGGGCGCGGTGGAGATCCTCGCCCACCGCATGGTGTGGTCGCTGGCCGTCGTGGCTGTCGCCCTGCTGGTGGTGAGGCGTTGGGGATGGGTGCGGGAGCTGATCCGCAGCCCCCGGAAGCTCGGGCTGATCACCGTCGCCGCGGCGGTCATCACCGTCAACTGGGGCGTCTACATCTGGGCCGTGAACTCCGGCCATGTCGTCGAGGCGTCCCTCGGCTACTTCATCAACCCGCTGGTCACCATCGCGATGGGCGTCCTGCTGCTGAAGGAACGGCTGCGGCCCGCGCAGTGGGTGGCGGTCGGCACCGGGTTCGCGGCGGTGCTGGTGCTGGCGATCGGGTACGGGCAGCCGCCGTGGATCTCGCTGACGCTGGCGTTCTCGTTCGCGACGTACGGGCTGGCGAAGAAGAAGGTCAACATCGGGGGGCTGGAGTCGCTTGCGGCCGAGACCGCGATCCAGTTCCTGCCGGCGCTCGGGTTTCTGTTGTGGCTCGGGGCGGACGGGGCGGCGACGTTCGGGGCGCACGGGGTGGGGCACGCGGCGCTCCTGGCCGCGACGGGTGTGGTGACGGCGGCGCCGCTGGTGTGCTTCGGCGCGGCGGCGATCCGGGTTCCGCTGTCGACGCTGGGGCTGTTGCAGTACTTGGCGCCGATGTTCCAGTTCCTGCTGGGGATCCTGTACTTCCACGAGGCGATGCCGGCGGAGAGGTGGGCGGGGTTCGGGCTGGTGTGGCTGGCGCTGAGCTGCTTGACGTGGGACGCGTTGAGGACGGCGAGGAGGACGAGGGCGGAGGCGGCGAGGCTGTCGAGGGAGGCGGCGCTGAGGGTGACGGGGGTGGCGCCGACGACGGGTTCGCCTGCGGGTTCGGCTCCGGGTTCGGCTGCGGCTCCGGTTGCGGCTCCGGGTTCGGCTCCGGCTGCGGCTGCGGCTCCGGTGAAGCCGACGTCCTGAGGTCGCTGGGCCTCGGGTTCTTGCGCGGTGCGGGCTGCGGGGGCCGGGGCCTGGGCACCTGGGGCGTCGGGTTCTTGTCGGGCGTCGGGTCCGGGGGCCCTCCGGGCTCGACTCCTCGGGGTCGGCGGCCAACAGCTGCATTGTCTTGAGCACCCGGGTCCTGCCGCCGATCCCCTGCGGGGACGACCCTGCACGCCCCCTCCCGGCGGCCGAGGGCGGATGCCTGGGGCGTCGGGTCCCTGTCCCGCGTCGGGTCCGGGGGCCGAGGACGCGACCGGTGGCGGTTGCGGGCACACGCCGAGCCCGTTCTGATGCAGGGCCTGTGGCGCGAAGCCGCCGCAGGCGAGGGGGCCCGGGCTCCCCCCAACCACTCCCTCTTCTCACCTGCACCGCAGGTGGGGCCTGGGGCCGTGGGGCGGCCCCACAAACCCACTCCCCCGCACCGAGCAGGTGCGGTCGACCCTGCGGGCGCGCAGCCGCTACTGCGTCTGCGGCATCCGCGCCGACTCTTCCGGGGCCCGCTGCGGCGTCTTCCTGTCCCGCAGGCCCGTCACCGTGATCGCCGCCCCCAGCAGCACCATCGCCAGCGGGACCGTGAGCGCCGCGCGGAACGCGTCCAGGGTGGAGGCCGCGTCCGTGCGGGTCAGGCCGTAGACCGCCGTCACCGCCGAGATGCCCACCGCCGAGCCGAACTGCGTCGAGGTGTGCAGCAGTCCGCCCGCCAGGCCCTGTTCGTGGGGTGCGATGCCGTCCGTGGCCGCGATCGTCAGAGGGCCGTAGGCGAGCGCGAACGCCGTGCCCGTGAGGGCGAGCGTCGGGAGCATCGCGGCGTACGTCCAGTCCGGGCCCACCGGCAGGAACAGCGCGTACGACGCGATCGCCAGCAGGAAGCCGCCCAGGATCACCCGCGCGTTGCCGAAGCGGTTGACCAGGACGGGGGTGAGCGTCGGGGCCAGGATCGCGTCCGAGCCCATGATCAGGAGCGCCAGTGCCGTTTCCAGGGAGGACCAGCCGCGCAGTTCCTGGAGGTAGAGGGTCACCACGAACTGAAAGCCCATGAACGACCCCACGAAGAGGAGCGCCCCCAGATCCGCTCTGACCATCGAAGCGCGGCGCAGGATGCCGAGGCGGACCAGGGGGGCCGAGGAGCGGCGTTCCACCAGGATGAACAGGCCCACCAGAAGCAGGCCGCCGCCGATCGCCGCCGCCGTCGCGCCCCAACCCGCGAGGCCGTGTTCGAGGCGGACGATCCCGTAGGCGAGCAGCAGCATCGCGCCCGCCGCGGTCATCGCGCCCGCGAGGTCGAAGCCGTGCGTGCGGACGGGGGTCCGTTCCGCGGGGATCAGCCGGATCGCGGCGAGCAGAATCAGCCCCGCCAGCAGGACCGGGGCGAAGAAGACCCAGCGCCAGCCGAGTTGGGTGAGCAGGCCGCCGATCACCAGGCCGAGGGAGAAGCCGCCCGCCGCGGTGCCCGCGAAGACCAGGAGCGCCTTGTTCCGCTGAGGGCCCTCCTCGTACGAGGTGGTGATGATCGACATCGCCGCGGGCGTCATGAAGGCCGCCGCGACTCCCGTCACGAAGCGCGCGACGATCAGCATCCAGCCCTCGGTCGCGAAGCCGCCGAGGCCGGAGAAGAGCAGGAAGACGGTGAGCCAGGCCAGGAACATGCGGCGGCGGCCGAGGAGGTCGGCCGCGCGGCCGCCGAGGAGGGTGAAACCCGCGTAGCCGAGGACGTATGCGCTGAGCACCCAGGCCGCGGTGCCGGTGGAGAGGCCGAGGTCGGATCTGATCGTGGGCACCGCCACGGCGAGCATGGCGACGTCGATGCCCTCCAGGAAGATCGTGCCGCAGAGGACGAGCAGGAGCGCCCAGGCGCGGGCGGGCATGGCAGTGGACATGGCTGACTCCACAACGGAGAGACGGGTCGGTTACCGGCCAGGGGGTCGGTTCCCTCTTGTAACCGCCTCGATCCTCCGGCAGCATGGCGTTCCATGGAAGAAGGCACTTCGAAGTCACCGAGTAACTGCCGAGTGACCGAGCCGGCCGAGGGCGGAGACACCGATCCCTTCCAGTGGGACACCCGCGAGGACTGCGAGGTGCGCCAGATCCTCGACCGGGTCGCGGACAAGTGGTCGCTGCTCGTCATCGCCCTGCTCGACCGTCGTGTCCTGCGCTTCACCGAGCTGCGCCGCGAGATCGACGGGATCAGCCAGCGGATGCTCACCGTCACCCTGCGGCAGCTGGAGCGCGACGGCCTCGTGCGCCGTACGGTCCATCCGGTCGTCCCGCCTCGCGTCGAGTACGAACTCACCGCACTCGGCGGCACCCTGCACACCACGATCCGCTCACTCGTGACCTGGACCGAGGAGCACCAGAACGAGATCGCGGCCGCCCGTGCCGACTACGACGCGAGGGCGGCCGCCGAGGAGGACGCACCGGCCGGCGTCCGCTGAGCGAGAACCGCGCCTGTCAGGACACCCCCAGAGCCTGCACCACCTCGGCCGTCACGGCCTTCCAGTGGGCCCGCTGCCGCTCGCGGTCCACCGCGTCGGCGAGATGCTCCTGATGGAAACGCAGGACGGCCTTTCCGGAGCCGGACGCGGAGACCGCGACCTGGAGCGTGGTGGCGCCGTACGTCAGCCGGACGCGGTCTCCCGGTCGGTAGCTGCGCAGCTCACCCCTGACGCCCTCGTCCGTCTCGTACTCCTCGCCCTTCCCGGTGGGCAGCTCGACGCCCTTCCCGAGCCAGAGGGCGACACCCTCCGGGCTCACGACGAAGTCCCACACCGCGGCGACGGGCAGGGGCAGCGTCTTCGAGACGCCGATCTCCCAGCCCGCGTCCTGGGTGAGCCCCGTCGTGTCGCCGGGCTCCTGACGGTTCGGTTCGCTCGTCATCACTCGTCTCCCTCCGGTTCGGTGTGGCGGGCGCGGTGCGCCCTGACCTTGCTGCGATTGCCGCAGTTCTCCATCGCACACCAGCGGCGGCGACCCGGCCGGGACGTGTCGACGAAGAGCAGGGAACAGTCGTGCGCGCCGCATTCGCGGATGCGATGCGCGTAGGGCCCGGTGAACAGGTCCACCCCATCGCGCGCGACGGCGGACAGCAACTGGGTGCCGGTGGCCCCGGGGACCCAGCCGTGGCCCCCGTGCTCGGTGAACCGCGGGACCGGCGGGGCCTTCGCCGCCGCGTCGTTGACCACGGCGAGGTCCGCCGGGGACAGCGGTCCGCCGCGTACCCGGCCGGCGGCCAGCCGCCACAGGGCGTCGCGAAGCGCCCGCGCTCCCATGACCTCGTCAGGCGTCACGACCGGCTCCAGCCCGGCGGGCAGCCGGCTCGCCTGCGCCCAGCGCACCAGGTCGGCGGGCTCGTGCAGCACCTCCCACCGCGCGTAGCTTCCGGGCCCTCCGGTCGGCAGCAGCTCGAGGCAGAGCGCGCCGGGGTCGAAACGATAGGGACGCCCATCCGGCGTACGCAGGGTCAGTCCTCTTGCGGCCTCGCTCATGTAACCATTATAAGTGGTTACATGACCGTGCACTGGAAACTTGTGGTGGACTGCTCCGACCCGCACGTGCAGGCCGACTTCTGGGCCGCGGCGCTGGAGTACCGACGAGAGGACCACAGCGCGCTGATCGAAAGCCTGCGGCAAGCGGGACAACTGCCGGACGGCTCGACCACCCAGGCCCACGGCCGGGACGCCTGGCTCGATTACACCGCCGTCCGGCATCCGGACGACGAGTTCGAGAAGGACACCGACATCGGTCTCGGCCGCCGACTGCTGTTCCAGCGCGTGCCCGAGGGGAAGACGGTCAAGAACCGGCTCCATCTCGACCTGCACGTGGGTCCGGAGAAGCGCGAGGCGGAGGTCGCGCGGCTGGAGGCGCTCGGTGCGACCGTCCTCTACCGGCAGGACCAGCCGATCGGCGTGTGGACGACCATGGCGGACCCCGAGGGGAACGAGTTCTGCGTGGAGTAGGACCGCGTTCGGGGAGCGCCGGGCAGGCTCTAGTCCGCATCCCGCCAGGTGAAGAAGTCGAGCCCGTGGCCCTCCTCCTCCGCCGCCGTGTACCGCCGGCGCGCGCGCCGTGTCAGCAGGGCGAACACGCCGACGAGGAGGGCCATCGCGGCCGCGGTCGCGAACAGCGTGGCGACCCCCACGGGCAGCAGAAACCTGATCGCGGCGTCCAGCAGCAGGAACGGATCCAGGTTCATACGGCGCACCCTTGCTCGGCGATGGCCACAGCCTGAACCCCTGTCACACCGTTGACGCCCGCCGTGCGGCAGTTGTGCCCGAAAGGCGCCGCGGCGTTGGCCGTTCCGTGACGGAGCCGAAGTCCTATATACGAACGCGGCTGACCGATTTCCGCCCTTGACGGTAGGTCAAAGTCTCGCTGAACTCTCAGCACGCACACCGCGCCACCCGTACCGCAGCAACACCACCGCATGCCCACCCGCCCGCAGCGCCCTCCTCCTGTTCAGCGCCACTGCTCCAACGCCCTGGAACGAGCCGTTCCGGGGCGTCTCGCACGTTCCGTCATGTCCCCGTACGGAATCCGGAGCCCCCACATGAAGTTCTCCGCCTTTTCCAGACGCACGGCCGCGGCCGCCGCGATAGCCCTGGCCGGTCTGCTCGCCTCCGCCGCTCCCGCGGCCACGGCGGCACCGGCCGCGCCGGCAGCCCCGACGTCCGCACTGGCCGCCCCCGACATACCGCTCGCCAACGTCAAGGCGCACCTCACCCAGCTCCAGTCGATCGCCACCGCCAACGGCGGCAACCGCGCCCACGGCCGGGCCGGGTACAAGGCGTCCCTCGACTATGTGAAGGCGAAGCTGGACGCGGCCGGATTCACCACGACCATCCAGCAGTTCACCTCCAGTGGCGCCACCGGGTACAACCTCATCGCCGACTGGCCCGGCGGAGACGCCAACCAGATCGTGATGGCCGGCGCGCACCTCGACTCCGTCACCTCCGGCGCCGGCATCAACGACAACGGCTCGGGCTCCGCGGGTGTCCTGGAGACCGCGCTCGCCGTCTCCCGCGCCCAGTTGCAGCCGACGAAGCATCTGCGCTTCGCCTGGTGGGGCGCCGAGGAGCTGGGCCTGGTCGGCTCGAAGTACTACGTCAACAACCTTCCCGCCGCGGAGCGTTCGAAGATCTCCGGCTATCTCAACTTCGACATGATCGGCTCGCCCAACCCGGGCTACTTCGTCTACGACGACGACCCGGCGATCGAGAAGGTCCTCAAGGACTACTTCGCCGGCCTCGGCGTCGCGACCGAGATCGAGACCGAGGGCGACGGCCGCTCCGACCACGCCTCGTTCAAGAACGTGGGCATCCCCGTCGGCGGCCTGTTCACCGGCGCCGGGCGCACCAAGACCGCGGCACAGGTCCAGAAGTGGGGCGGCACAGCCGGCCAGGCCTTCGACCGCTGCTACCACTCCTCGTGCGACACCACGGCGAACATCAACGACACCGCCCTGGACCGCAACAGCGACGCGCTCGCCCACGCCGTCTGGACGCTCTCGACAGGGACGACCGTCCCGCCCGGTGAGGCGTACGAGAACACCGCCGACGTGGCGATCCCCGACAACGGCGCGGCCGTCACCTCCACGGTCAACGTCACCGGCCGCACGGGCAACGCCCCGGCCGCCCTCTCGGTGGGCGTCGACATCCGGCACACCTGGCGCGGCGACCTGGTCGTGGACCTGGTGGCCCCCGACGGCAGCGCGTACCGGCTGAAGAACTCCAGCAGCAACGATTCGGCGGACAACGTCGTCGCCACCTACACCGTGAACGCGTCGAGCGAGCCGGCCAACGGCGCCTGGAAACTGCGGGTGCAGGACGTCGCCGCGCAGGACACGGGCTACATCAACAGCTGGAAGCTGACCTTCTGACCGGCTGATCCGGCTGTCCCCAAGACCGCCACCCCCCACCGACTGCATGCGTGTGCATATACTGCGCACGCATGCAGTCACGTTCGCGGACGGCGGTCCGCGACACGAGGGGGAGAACGCGATGACCCGGAAGTTCCTGTTCCTGCTGGGCAGCAGCCGCACCGACGGCAACACCGAGGCACTGGCCCGGCTCGCGGCCGAGCAACTGCCCGCGAGCGCCGAACAGCGCTGGCTCCATCTGGCCGACCTCCCGCTGCCGGACTTCGAGGACGCCCGGCACGAGGACGACGGCGCCTATCCCGCGCCCACCGGGCACGGCGCGACCCTGCTGGACGCCACCCTGGAGGCGACCGACCTGGTCATCGCCTCACCGCTGTACTGGTACACCCTCTCGACCTCCACCAAGCGCTACCTCGATCACTGGTCGGGCTGGATGCGGGTGCCGGGCGTGGACTTCAGGGCCCGGATGGCGGGACGCACGCTGTGGGGCGTCACCGCGCTCGCCGACGCGGACCGCGCGGCGGCCGACCCTCTGGTGGGCACGCTCGACACCATCGCCGCCTATCTGAAGATGGAGCGGGGCGGCGTGCTCCTCGGCAACGGCTCCCGGCCCGGTGACGTGCTGAACGACGAAGCGGCCGTGAGGGACGCCAAGCGGTTCTTCGCCGCGGTGACCGAGTGACGCGCCTCCCGGCTTCGGGAGTCGTGGCCGCGGCGCCTACGCCGTGATGTCCTTCGTCGTGAAGCGCGCCCAGGCCGCGGACCCGAAGACCGCGGCGTACAACGCCTGGAGCCCCAGGTTCTTCTGCACCTCGTCCCAGTAGAGCGGCTCCCGCAACAGGTCCGAGAACGACAGCCAGTAGTGCGGGAAGAGATACGGGTGGATCGCGTCCAGCTGAGGGATCGTGTCCAGGATCTGCACGGTGATCAGCAGACCGACCGTGGTGGCCATGGCCGCGATGCCACTGCCCGTGAGCGTCGAGACGAACAGGCCGAGGGCCGCGAGGCCGGCCAGCGAGGCCGCGACGACGACCGCGATCAGGCCGGCCCGCAGCAGACCGTCCCCGAACGAGATGGTGGTGCCGGAGATCGTCGTGACATCGCCGAGCGGGAAGAGCACCGCCCCGACGGCGAGCGCGGACGCGGCCACCACCAGGGTGGCCACCAGACAGAACGTGAGGACGGTCGCGTACTTGGCGAGGAGCAGCCGAGTCCGGCCCGCCGGTGCGACCAGCAGATAGCGCAGGGTGCCGGCGTTGGCCTCACCCGCGATGGCGTCGCCCGCGACGACCCCGACCGCCATCGGGAGGAACACGGGCAGGGTCGCGGCGAGCGCCGCGAAGACCAGGAACAGGCCGTTGTTGGTGATCTGGGTGATGAAGGCGGGGCCCTCGCCGCCGCCTCCGCCGGAGGAGCCCCCGTCGCCGGTCTCGATCTTCACGGCGATACCGATCAGGACCGGTACGGCGGCCAGCACGGCGAGCAGGGCGAGCGTCCGCCAGCGGCGCAGCGTGGTGAACAGCTCGGAGCGTAGGAGCCCGAGGGTCCCCAGCGCCCGCGGTCCGGCGGCCGTTCCGCCGGCCCCGCCCGGCCGGTCGGCGCCGTCCGTCCCGCCCGTCCCGATCACCTCAGCCTGCGACATCGAATCCCTCTCCGGTCAGCGCGACGAACGCGTCCTCCAGGGAGGCACGCTCGACACCGAACCCCCGTACCCGCACACCGCCCCCGACCAGGGAGGCGTTGAGCTCGGCCAGGTCCACATCGGGCCCCGGCGGCTCGCCCGTCACCCGCTCGTCCTCGACGTTCACGCCGGCGACTCCCTGCTCCTTGAGGAGCCGGGCGGCATCGCCGGTGTCGGGGGTGAGGACGACCAGACGCCCCCTGGCCCCGGCGGCGAGGTCGGCCACCGGGCCCTGGATGAGCAGCCGTCCCTGCGCCATGACGGCCGCGTGGGTGCAGACCTGCTCGATCTCGTCGAGGAGGTGCGAGGAGAGGAAGACGGTGGTGCCGTCGGCGGCCAGCGCCCGGACCAGGGCGCGGATCTCCCGCATGCCCTGCGGGTCGAGGCCGTTGGTGGGCTCGTCGAGCACCAGGAGCTTGCGTGGCTGGAGCAGCGCCGCCGCGAGCCCGAGCCGCTGTTTCATGCCGAGGGAGTACGCCTTGGCCTTCTTGCCGGCGGCCGAGGTCAGCCCGACCCGGTCCAGCGCGGAGGAGACGCGCGCCGCACGGGTGCGGGGATCGGCGTTCGGGTCGGCGGAGTCGTACCGCACCAGGTTGTCCCGGCCGCTCAGGAAGCCGTACAGCGCCGGCCCTTCGATCAACGCGCCCACGTGCGGCAGAACCGTCCGCACGGCACGCGGCATGGTGCCGCCGAGGACGGTCGCGCTGCCGGCGGTGGGCTCGATGAGGCCCATCAGCATCCGGATGGTGGTGGTCTTGCCCGACCCGTTGGGGCCGAGGAAGCCGAAGACGCTGCCGGCGGGCACGGCGAGGTCGAGCCGGTCGACGGCGAGCTGGCCGCCGCGGTAGCGCTTGGTGAGTCCGTGCGTCTCGATCACAGCTGCCATACCGGCCCCCGTTCACTCGCTCAGGCTTCCGCCCCACCGTACGGAGCGTACGGCGGGGCGGTCGACAACCACGATCGGGCTGTACGCCCGTGCTCGGGCTACTTGCCTGCGTCGGCTGCCTTCACGAGTGCGTCCTTGGTGACCGCTCCGACGTACACGGTGCCGTCGTCCGTCATCAGGGCGTTGACGAGCCGGGTCTTGAAGACCGTGCCCGAGCCGAACTTGCCCTTCACCGGGTCGCCCAGGGCGTCCAGGAAGCCCTGCGCCTCCGGCGGGACGTCACCCTCCTTCGGGGCGGCGGAGCCCTCGCCGGCGGGACCCTCGATCTTCGCGATGGAGGTCCAGCCCTCACCGATGACGTTCAGGCCCTGGAACTCCTCGAAGCCCTTGAGGTCCTTCTCGTGCTTCGGGGCTCCCTGGTCCTTGCCCAGCTCGTCGGCCTCGGTCACCTTCGCCCCCTTGGGCGGGCTGAAGTCGAAGGTGGACGCGGCCGGCTTGGAGAAGTCGACCTTGGTGAAGCCGACGTCGACGGCGGCCTTGCCCCCGCCGCTCGGCGTGAGCGTGAACTTCAGCGGGGTGCCGGTCTTCGCGTCCACCGCCACCTTGATCGAGCCGATGGTGGAACCGCTCTGCTTGGGCTTGATCAGCAGCTGGTAGGCGTCGCGGCCGGCCACCTGGGCGGTGCCGTCGACGGTGATGGACGTGGTGTCGCCGGCCGCCTTGAGAGCCTCGTCCGCGAACTCCTTGGGCGTGGACGGCAGATCCTCGGGCTTCGCCTGGTCCTTGCCGTGCTCCTCGGCGGCGCCCTTCGCCGCGTCCTTGGAGTGGTACGCCTCGTTGGTCGCGCTGTCGTAGGCCCAGACCTCGTCGCCGTTGTGGATCAGGCTGTACTCGGCCGCGTCCTCCAGGATCGACACCTTCTGCCGGTCCGGACCGTCGGCCGCGACCCTCAGTGTGTGCGAGCCGGTGGCGAGCTCCATCAGCTTGCCGTCGGGGGCGGCGGACGAGCCCTGCTCGTCCCCGCGGTCGCCGCCCTTGGGCGCGAAGGAGTCGGCGAGACCGCCGATGGCCGGGATGCCCAGGTCCGTGTTGACCTTGACGGTGCCGGACAGCTGCTGGGTGTCCGATGCGGCGATCTTCTCGATGAGCTCCTGCGCGCTGATCTTCGGCAGATCGGGGTCACCGGAGGCAGCGAGCGCCGGGACGAGCCCGATGGTCGCCGCCGCCACCCCGGCCACCGCGACCGGGACGATGTAGCGAGCGGCCTTGCGGCGGCCCACTGCGAGGTCCTTGGCCTCTTCGGTGGTCTGTGCGCTGTCGTTCGGTGCCATGGTGTGCCCTACCTCCGTGGTTGGTCAGGCCTGGTACTACCAATCTGACCAAATCGGCCGCACTCAGGCGTCAGACCCCGGGAGCAACTTGTCGTACTGCTCTGGGATGACGCAGAGGCGCGACGCCTCCCCCATCCAGTAGGGGAAGCGCCGCGCCCGTGAGGCAAGAGCTGTGCGGAAGTTCCTGTCCGATGCGCCGATCCGGGTCCGCCTACTTCTGGACGAAGACGTAGTCCGCGCCGTACGGGACGCCGACGATCGCACCCTGGTCGCAGCTGCCGGCCGGGGCGACGCCGCCCACGGTGTTCAGCCGGAAGATCTCCTGGGTGTGGGCGAACAGGCCCCGCTTCTTGCCGGACTGACTGGCCTTGAGGTCCAGCTCGGGGATGTTCGCCTCGCCGTTCGGCGTCCTGCTGATCAGTGCGCCGGTGACGGCGCTGCGGTCGGGAGCGATCCACTGCGGAGTACCGGAGTTGGGAGCGATGAAGGAGTGGGCGATGTTCCCACCCAGCACGGCGCGGACATCGCGCTGCTGGAAGGAGAGCGTGCCGTCGGCGGCCTTCTTGCACTCGTAGATCTGCTTGCCCTTGACGACCGACGCCTGGAAGTTTCCGAGCGCCCGGTCGAACGGGAAGGACCCGGTCACCTTGTGGAACTGGCCCCGGACGGCGCCGCCCGGGAACGCGGCGGTGTGCAGATTGGCGTAGAAGGCGTTCGGGTCCGTCCTGAACGCGTCGAGCACGGCCTTGTCCGTGACCTTGACGCTGCCGGTGACGGCGCCCGTCCAGCCGGCGGCCTTGGCCCGGCCCTTGCCGATCAGCCCGGTGAAGTCGATCTTGATGCCTCCGTTCGTGCCCTTCGCACCCTGGTGGATGTGGAGGGCGGTCGGCTTGTCGGTGCCGCGGAACTTCACCGCGACCGACACCCTGTCCCCCTGGACCTCGACGAACTGGAGCGCCGCGCCGCCGCGGTCACCGACGGCGGGTCCTCCCTGCACCGGAACCTCGTTGGCACCGTTGAGACTCGCCACGAAGAGCGAGGCACTGCGGCCCGCACCGTCCGCGCCGCTCTGGACGGCCAGGTCCGAACCGCTGCCGCCGCGCCCGGCGGAGCGGCCGCCGTCGGCCGCGAAGGCCGGCAGGACGGCGAGGGCGACGCCCGCGGCGGCGACGACCGCGGTGGTACCGACAAGGATGGTCTTGGTGCGCTTCATCAGTAAGTCTCCCCGTACCGATGCCAACGCCCTGTGCGTCAGCTTCTGCACTGGAGTACGGAGCTGATCTCAGATTGGACCCAATCCAATTCTGTGATGCCGGTCACACCGCGAGGAGGCGGCGCGAGCCCTCGTCCGCACGGTGTACGGAGGATGCCCTACCGGTTTCCCGTAGAGGTACGCGTATCGCCCGCGGGCGCATCGAAGCGCCGCCCGTCCGGGCGTCTGTGCAGGTGGGGAGGGGTCCGGCGGGGTGCGTCAGCCCGCGCGGTGCACGACCAGGTCGCAGAGCTCCACGAGCGCCGCCTTCGCATCGCATTCGGGCAACGGCGCGAGCATCGCCCGCGCCTCCTCCGCGTAGCGCACGGTGTCGCGCCGCGCCTGCTCCAGCGCGGGGTGCACCCGCAGCCGGCGCAGCGCGTCGGCGTGCAGCTCGTCGTCCGAGAGGTCGCCCTCCAGCAGCGCGACGAGCTCCAGGTCCTCGGGGAGCCCCTGTGCCTCGGCCCGCGCGCGCAGATGCAGCACGGGAAGCGTCGGAATGCCCTCTCGCAGGTCCGTGCCCGGCGTCTTGCCGGACTCGTGCGAGTCGCTGGCGATGTCGAGGACGTCGTCGGCCAGCTGGAACGCCACGCCGAGCCGCTCGCCGTACTGGGTCAGGATGTCCACGACGCCCTCGTCGGCACCCGACATCATCGCGCCGAACCGGCCCGAGACGGCGATCAGGGAGCCCGTCTTGCCGCCGATGACGTCGAGGTAGTGCTCCACGGGGTCACGGCCGTCACGCGGACCCGCCGTCTCCAGGATCTGGCCGGTGACCAGTCGCTCGAAGGCCTCGGCCTGGATGCGTACGGCCTCCGGACCCAGGTCGGCCAGTATGTGGCTGGCCCGGGCGAAGAGGAAGTCGCCGGTCAGGACGGCGACCGAGTTGCCCCAGCGGGCGTTCGCGCTGTCCACACCGCGCCGTACGTCCGCCTCGTCCATCACGTCGTCGTGGTAGAGCGTCGCGAGATGCGTGAGCTCCACGACCACGGCGGAGGGCACCACACCGGGCGCGTGGGGGTCGCCGAACTGGGCCGCCAGCATCACCAGAAGTGGCCGGAACCGCTTGCCTCCGGCCCGGACGAGATGCTGCGCGGCCTCCGTGATGAAGGGCACCTCGCTCTTGGTGGCATCGAGCAGACCCGCCTCGACGGCCGACAGTCCGGTCTGGACATCGGCCTCAAGAGCCTGGTCCCGCACGCTCAGCCCGAACGGCCCGACGACGCTCACGAGGGGGTCTCCTGTCTGCTGACGATCACACGGATTGTCGATGTGTCGCTCGATTCACTCAAGTCAGCGTATCCGGTCGCCTTTCGATCACCATGGGCGGCTTCCCGCTGCCGCCGGTATGTTCGTGATCAGCACGTACGCCCAGGGGTGAGCCCTTTCGCCGGGTTCGGCGACCGGTTCCGACGTGACCGGCGCACCCCGTGCACCGAGGTCTCCGCCATGGACCAGCACCAGCATGCCCCGTATGAAACCAGCCACGAGGACGTCCGGATTCCGCTGACCGACGGAACTCGGCTGTACGCACGGCTGTGGCGGCCGTACACCGATGCGCCTGTCCCGGTCCTGCTCGAGTATTCGCCGGAAAGGCTGACCGATACGACCGCCGCGCGTGACGCCCAGCGTCACCCCTGGTACGCCGCCCACGGCTACGCGTCCGTCCGTGTGGATGTCCGCGGACACGGCAACAGCGAGGGTCTGCCCGGCCCCGAGGGCGATCCCGGCGCGGTGGCGGACGGCGCCGAGGTGATCGGATGGCTGGCCGCGCAGCCGTGGTGCACGGGCCGGGTCGGCATGTTCGGGATCGGCTCCGGCGGCACCCTGACCCTGCGCGTGGCGGCCCTCGCCCCGGAACCGCTGAAGGCGGTCGTGACGGTGTGCGCCACCGACGATCCGGACGACAACGGTGCGTACCACCCGGGCGGTTCGGTCCTCGCCGAAGGACTGCTCAGCCGGTCCGCCGCGATGGTGTCCGCCCTCTGCCGCCCACCCGATCCGCTCTTCGCCGGGAAGGAGTGGCGCGACATGTGGCTGAAGCGCCTGGAGGCCGTCGAGCCGCCCGCCCACGCCTGGCTCGCGCCCCGGGCGCGCGAGACGGACCGGTCCCGCGAAACGGACGCGCGGGAGACGGACCGGCCGCGGGAGGACACCGGCGCAGCCCGGGCGGACAGCACGGGGGACGCCACGGCGGGCATCACCGCCGCCGTCCTGGCCGTCGGCGGGCTGTACGACCCCTACCGCGACGCCGTCCTGCGGCTGGTGACGCACCTGCCGCCCGATCGCGTCCGCGCACTCATCGGCCCCTGGCCGCACCGCTATCCGGACCACGCCGACCACCCGGGACCGGCGATCGCCTTCCTCCGCGAGACGCTCGCCTGGTGGGACCGCCATCTGAAGGACGCGGGCGGCCGGGCGCCCGCCGGAGAGCCGCTGCTCCGCGCCTGGATCAGCACGCCGCACCTCCCCCACCCCTCGGGTCACTGGGTCGCCGAACCGGGCCTGCCGTCACCGCACATCCGCACCGTCGCGTACGCGCTCGGCGGCGCGCCCCTCGTCGTCGACTCGCCCCAGCACACCGGGCTGGACGCGGGCCGCCCCGTGCCCACCGGCAACGACGCCGATCCGCCGCCCGACCAGCGCGCGGAGGACGCACACTCCGCCTGCTTCGACTTCCCCGTCACGGACGAGCCGGTCGAGATCCTGGGCCGGGCACAGGTCCTTCTGCGGCTGCGCCCGGACGGCCCGCACGGTCAGGCCGTCGCCCGGCTGTGCGACATCGCGCCCGACGGCTCGTCCACGCTCGTCGCCCGGGGCGGCGTCGACCTCACCGCCCACCGCGCCGGCCGGCGCGACACGTGGACCCCCGGCAGGGCGGAGGACGTGACGTTCGAACTCGGCACGGCCGGCCACTCCTTCCCGCCCGGGCACCGCGTCCGGCTCGCCGTCTCCTCCGCGTACTGGCCGTGGATCTGGCCCGCGGGCGACTCGGCGGGCTTCACCCTCGACCCCGAGGGCTCCTTCCTCGAACTCCCGGTGCGCGAAGTGCTCCCCACGACCGATGACCCGGTCGTCTTCGGGGAGCCCGACCCCTACGAGCCGCTCGGTGTCAGCTCACCGGCCACACTCGACGAGGAACGCCCCGAACGCCTGGTGGTGCGTGACGTCGCCCGGGGCGAATGGCGCGTGGAGACCGACCCCCGGCCCGGCGGCCGGCGTATCCACCCGGACGGCCTCGAACTCACCGAGGAGGCGCGGGAGACATGCACGATCCTGGAGCACGACCCGCACTCCGCCCGTGTCCGCGCCGAGTGGACCGCCCGGCTCCACCGGCCCGACCGGGCCTGGGACGTGACGGTCGAGAGCCGCTGCGGGATCAGCTGCGACGCGGCCGGCTTCCTCGTCGAGGACGAGGTGGTGTGCCGCGACGGCGAGGAGATCGTCTTCCACCGGACCTGGGAGAAACGGCTTCCGCGTGAGGCCGGCCGAACGCCCTGCCGGGGCGGGTACGCGTCCACGTAACGTGTCACCCACACCCGTGGAAAGCGAGGCAGGCACCGATGTCCGAGCAGAGCCCGCTCGATCTGGCCGAGGGCGATCCCTTCGGCCCGCACAACCTCCCGTACGGCGTCTTCAGCACGGCGGACGACCCCGGTCACCGCCGGGTCGGCGTACGCATCGGGGACCATGTGCTCGATGCCGGTGCGGCGGCCCACACCCTCGGCTCGCCCTACGCGGCCCTGCTGGCCAGGCCGACCCTCAACCCCCTGCTCGCGGCGGGCCGTACCGCCTGGCGCGATGTGCGGCGCGCGATCACCGCCTGGGTGACCGTGCCGGGGCACCGTGCGGACATGGAGCCGCTGCTGCACCCGCTGGACGCGGTCACGCTGCACCTTCCCTACGAGGTCGCCGACTACGTCGACTTCTACGCGAGCGAGCACCACGCCACCAACGTCGGCCGGATCTTCCGGCCGGACGGGGACGCGCTCACCCCCAACTGGAAGCACCTTCCGATCGGTTACCACGGCCGCTCGGGCACCGTCGTGGTCTCCGGCACCGATGTCGTACGCCCCTCGGGCCAGCGCAAGGCACCGGCCGACGCCGCTCCCGTGTTCGGGCCGTCCGTGAAGCTCGACATCGAGGCGGAGGTCGGCTTCGTCGTCGGCACCCCCTCCGCGATGGGTACGCCGGTGGCCCTCGGCGACTTCGGCGACCACGTCTTCGGTCTGTCGCTGCTCAACGACTGGTCGGCCCGGGACATCCAGGCCTGGGAGTACGTGCCGCTCGGCCCGTTCCT
This sequence comes from Streptomyces sp. NPDC058685, assembly GCF_042714725.1. Classification (NCBI taxonomy): domain Bacteria; kingdom Bacillati; phylum Actinomycetota; class Actinomycetes; order Kitasatosporales; family Streptomycetaceae; genus Streptomyces; species Streptomyces sp. NPDC058685. The sequence goes on along the minus strand of NZ_JBHXSL010000001.1, from coordinate 25,666 downwards.
CGGCAAGTCCTTCGCCACCTCCGTCTCCGCCTGGGTGACACCGCTGGAGGCCCTGGACGCCGCGCGGACCGATCCGCCGGCCCGCGACCGCGAACTGCTGCCCTACCTCGACGACTCCGCCGAGGACGAGAAGGGCGGCTTCGACCTGCGCATCAGCGTGGCGGTCAACGGACATGTGATCGCCGAGCCGCCGTTCGCCACGATGTACTGGACGGCCGCACAGCAGTTGGCGCACATGACGGTCAACGGCGCGTCCCTGCGCACCGGTGACCTCTACGGCTCCGGCACCGTCAGCGGCCCGGAGGTCGGCCAGCGCGGTTCGCTGCTCGAGCTGACCTGGAACGGCCGGGACGCGCTCGAACTCCCCGAGGGCAAGCGGACCTTCCTGGAGGACGGCGACGTGGTGACGATGACCGCCTGGGCTCCGGGCCCGGACGGCGTACGCGTGGGGCTCGGCGAGGTGTCCGGCAGGATCGTCCCCTCGGCCTGACCGGACGGAGCACGACCCGAGCGGGGCACGGCGCACCGGCCGACACCGGCGGGGCACGACCCGGCCGGAGAGGGCGCGGGGCACCGGCTGAAACGGCGGGGCGGGGGCGGCACATTCCCGCCCCGCCGCGCGCCGCCCGGTGGCAGATCTTCCCCGAGGCCTCGAAAAATCGCAGGTCAACGCGGTGCTCCCGGTCCCGGGCATGGCGCAACACTCTGGCAACACCACCGTCGACACTCCGTCGGTATCGTCCACCGCATGCCAGCCGAACGCATCCGTGAACACGCCGTGCCGGTCGCCGCCGCACGACGGCGGCTGCTGCGCGCGGACCGGGCACGACAGCTCGCCGACCTGTTGCGCCACCAGGTGCGCACAGGCGGCTTCCCCGGCGGCGCCCTGCCGCTGGAGGGCACGATCGGCGAGGAGTACCGCGTATCGCGCAACACCGTCCGGCAGGCACTCGACCTGCTGCGCACGGAAGGGCTCATCGAACGGCAGCCGGGCGTCGGCACCGTCGTGGTGTCCGAGAAGTACTCGCACGGCCTGGACCGGTTGCAGGGTCTCGCCGAGACCCTGCACGAACACGGCGACGTCACCAACGAAGTCCGTACGGTCGGCCCCGTCACCGCGCCCGCACCCGTGGCGCGGCGGCTCGGGCTCCGTGAACACAGCGACGTCCTCTGCATCGAGCGGCTGCGCCGGCTGAACGGCCTGCCCCTCTCACTCGACCTCACCTACGTCCCGATGGACCTCGGGACCGGGTTGCTCGGCTGCGACCTGGAGCACACCGATGTGTTCCGGCTCCTCGAAACCCTGGCCGGACAGCCGCTCGGCACCGCCGAGATCACCCTGGAGGCCGTCAACGCCGACGCGCACTCCGCCGCCGTGCTCGAAGCGCCGCGCGGCTCCGCCGTGCTGATGCTGGAGCGGCTCACCCATCTCGCCGACGGCCGGCCCGTGGACCTGGAGTTCATCCGCTTCCGCGGCGACCGCATCGCCATGAGCGGGCTGCTCCACCGCGCCCTCTGACCCGCACTCCCACCCTCCGCACCCGTTTCCTGGAGACAGCCATGCCTCTGGCACCCCAGCGCGCCGACGTGCCCGTGACCATCGACGAGTCCAAGTGCATCGACGGCTGCACGCTCTGCGTCGACATGTGCCCGCTCGACTCCCTCGCCATCAACCCGGACAGCGGCAAGGCCTTCATGCACGTGGACGAGTGCTGGTACTGCGGCCCGTGCGCGGCCCGCTGCCCCACCGACGCGGTCACGGTCAACATGCCCTATCTGCTCCGGTGAGCCGGCACGGTCGAGAGGTCCGAACTCCCATGACACGCACAGCGCTTCTGCCACGCACCGCACTTCCCGCCGCCCTCGCCGCGGCCCTCGTCGTCCCGCTCGCCACCGGGTGCGGCGGCGACGCGAACGCCGGCGACTCCGGCACCGTCACCGTGACCGTCGGCTACCAGTCCAAGACCATCAACACCGTCACCGCCGGCACCCTGCTGCGCTCGCTGGGCTACTTCGAGCAGGAGCTGAAGGCGCGCGGCGCCCGGGACGGGATCACCTACAAGGTGAAGTGGCAGGACTACGCCACCGGAGCGCCGATCACCGCCCAGATGACCGCCGGGAAGATCGACATCGGCTCGATGGGCGACTTCCCGCTGCTGATCAACGCGGCTCGGGGCAAGCAGCTCAACCGGCCGACCCGGCTCGTCTCCGTCACCGGCTACAACCTGCGCGGCGGCCTCAACACCATCGTCACGGCGCCCGGTTCCCGGCTGTCGTCGCTCGCCGACCTGCGCGGCAAGAAGGTGTCCACCTCGGTGGGATCCGCTGCCGACGGCACGCTCGTCCGGGCGCTCCAGCGGGCGGACATCGACGCGGAGAAGGACATCCGCAAGCTCAACCAGCAGCCTGCGGTGGGCGCGTCGGCCCTTCAGGCGGGCAGCGCGGACGCGCTCTCGCAGTTCGTGGCCTGGCCGGGGCTGCTCGCCTTCCAGGGCAGGGCGAAGGCCCTGTACGACGGCGCCGAACTGAACCTGCCGACCTTCCACGGCGTCACCGTGCGCGAGGAGTTCGCGAAGAAGCGGCCGGCCGTGCTGGAGGACTTCCTGCGCGCGCAGGAGAAGGCCACCGAGTATCTGCGGGAGCGGCCCGTCGCGGCGGCGGAATCGGTCGCGAAGGCCACCGGTCTGCCGCCCGAGGTCGTCTACCTCTACAACGGCGCCAATGGCATCGCGACCTTCGACCCGACCGTCAAGCCCGCCCTGGTCGCGGCCCTGAAGAAGGACGTTCCGGTACTGAAGTCGGCCCGGCTGGTCGGTGATGTGGACGTGGACGCCTTCGTCGACGACCGGTACGTCAAGCGGGCGCTGGGCGGCCGGTACGCGCGGGCGCTCGCCGCGACAGCCGCTCCCGCGCGCAGCGAGGTGTGGCTCAGGAGCGGCACCACGCGGTCCTTCGCCACCCCCGACCAACTGCTGCGCCACATCGCCGCGGACACCGGCGCGGTCCGGGCCGCGTACGTCCCCGACACGACGACCGGCACTCTCTGGTTCGCGGACAAGGCGGTCTGGGTGGCGGACGGCCCCCGGCTGCTGCCCTTCGTCACCCCCTCGGCGGCCTCGGCGTACATCGCCGGCCACCCGGGGGCGCGGACCCTGCCGTACGCCGACGCCCTGAAGCAGGTGTCATGACCTCGCGGCACGCGCTGCGGGCCCTGTCCCTGGCCGGCGCGCTCGGTCTGTGGCAACTGCTCACGGCGTACGACGTCGATCTGTGGCTGCGCTTCGACCAGTTCCCCACCGTCACGGACGTCGCGCGCGCCTTCGGGGACCGGGTCGGCAACGGGACGTACTGGCAGGACCTGACCGACAGCCTCACCCGCATCGTCACCGGATTCGTGCTGGCGGCGGTCGCGGGCGTGGCGGTCGGTACGGCGATCGCCCGCTCACGGCTCGCCGCGGATCTGCTCGGCCCTGTCCTCGAAGTCCTGCGCCCCATACCGGCGATCGCGCTCGTGCCGGTGGCGATCCTGCTCTTCCCGAGCAACGAGCAGGGAATCGTCTTCATCACCTTCACCGCGGCGTTCTTCCCGGTGATGGTCTCGACCCGGCACGCCGTACGCGCCCTGACCCCGGTCTGGGAGGAAGCGGTCCTCACGATGGGCGGCGGCCGCGCCCGTGTGCTGGGCTCGGTCGTACTGCCGGGCGCGCTGCCGGGGATTCTCGGCGGACTGTCGGTCGGCATCGGCGTCTCGTGGATCTGTGTGATCTCGGCGGAGATGATCTCCGGCGAATACGGGGTGGGTTACCGCACCTGGCAGGACTACACGGTCGTGGACTACCCGGGGGTCTTCGTCGGCATGGCGACCATCGGCCTGCTCGGCTGGCTCACCTCGACGGCCGTGGAGGTGCTGGGCCGCCGTCTGACGCGCTGGCTGCCCCGGCCCGCCGGCGACACCGTGTCCCGCCCCCGGACCCGCACTCCCGCGCTGCGACGGGCGGCGCGGCCGGACTCTCTCCGAGGAGGCGTCGCCCCGTGACCACACCCCCCGAAACCGCCCTCGCCCCGGCCCCTGTCGCACATCCCGGAGCCCGGCTCACGCTCCGCTCCGTCGCGCTCGGCCGGGACGGGACCGCCGTGCTCGACGGTGTCGATCTCGATGTCGCGCCCGGTGAGATCCTCACCGTCGTCGGGCCGTCCGGCTGTGGCAAGTCGACGCTGCTGCGCACCCTGGCCGGGCTGCTCCCGCCGCTCGGCGGCGAGGTGACCCAGGACGGCGGGCCCATCTCCGCCCCCCGCGCCGAGCGTGCGCTGGTCTTCCAGGACGACGCGCTGCTGCCCTGGCGTACCGTGCGCGCCAATGTCGAACTGCCCCTCGCCATCCAGGGGGTCGCCCGCGCCGTGCGTCGCAGGACCGCGGACGAGTGGCTGGAGCGCGTCGGCCTCGCCGGGTACGGGCCCACCTTCCCGCACCGGATCTCCGGCGGCCAGCGTCAGCGGGTGCAGCTCGCCCGCGCGCTCGCCGGCGAGCCCCGCGCGGTGCTGATGGACGAGCCGTTCGGCGCGCTGGACGCCCAGACCCGTTCCGGGATGCAGCAGTTGCTGGTCGACGTGCTGCGGCACACCGGCGCGACCGTCGTCTTCGTCACCCACGACGTGGACGAGGCCGTGTTCCTCGGCGACCGGCTCGCGCTCCTCGGCACCGGCCGCGTCCTGGACGTACCGCGTCCCCGCGAGCGCGAAGCGCACAGCGACCCGGCGACCGTGGCACTGCGCCGCGAGGTCCTCGCGTCCCTCGGCAGCACCGGATCCCAGTGAAAGGCACGACCGTGCAGATCCCCGCTCTCACCGACGCCGAGGAGCTCTCCTGCGACGTCCTCGTCATCGGCGGCGGCACGGCCGGCACGATGGCCGCCCTCACCGCGGCCGAGCACGGCAGCAACGTGCTCCTGCTGGAGAAGGCGCACGTCCGCCACTCCGGGGCCCTCGCCATGGGCATGGACGGCGTCAACAACGCCGTCATCCCCGGCCGTGCCGAACCCGACGACTACGTCGCCGAGATCACCCGCGCCAACGACGGCATCGTCGACCAGTCCACCGTCCGCCAGACGGCCACCCGCGGCTTCGCGATGGTGCAGCGGCTGGAGTCGTACGGCGTGAAGTTCGAGAAGGACGAGCACGGCGAGTACGCGGTGCGCCAGGTCCACCGCTCCGGCTCGTACGTCCTGCCGATGCCCGAGGGCAAGGACGTCAAGAAGGTCCTCTACCGCAGGCTGCGCCGCCGTGAGATGCGCGAGCGGATCCGCATCGAGAACCGGGTGATGCCGGTCCGGGTGCTGACCGCGGAGGGCCGGGCTGTGGGCGCGGCCGGCTTCAACACCCGCACCGGGCAGTTCGTCACGGTCCGCGCGGGTGCGGTCATTCTCGCGACCGGCGCCGCCGGCCGCCTCGGTCTGCCCGCGAGCGGCTATCTGTACGGCACGTACGAGAACCCGACGAACGCCGGTGACGGCTATGCCATGGCCTACCACGCGGGCGCCGAACTCACCGGCATCGAGTGCTTCCAGATCAACCCGCTGATCAAGGACTACAACGGCCCGGCCTGCGCCTATGTCGCCAATCCCTTCGGCGGCTACCAGGTGAACCGGCACGGCGAGCGGTTCGTCGACTCCGACTACTGGTCGGGGCGGATGATGGCGGAGTTCGCCGCCGAACTCGCCTCCGACCGCGGGCCGGTCTATCTCAAGCTCAGCCATCTGCCCGAGGAGTCGGTCGCCGCGTTGGAGTCCATCCTCCACACGACCGAACGCCCGACCCGGGGCACCTTCCACGCGAACCGGGGCCACGACTACCGGACCCACGACATCGAGATGCACATCTCCGAGATCGGACTGTGCGGGGGCCACTCGGCGTCGGGGGTGCGGGTCGACGACCATGCGCGCACGACCGTGCCCCGGCTGTACGCGGCCGGCGATCTGGCGTGCGTGCCGCACAACTACATGATCGGAGCGTTCGTCTTCGGCGATCTGGCCGGTGAGGACGCGGCGCAGTACCGGGCGTACACCGGTGAACTCCCGGCGGACCAGCTGACGGAGGCCCACGAACTGGCCTACGGGCCGCTGCGGAATCCGGACGGCCCGCCGCAGCCGCAGGTCGAGTACAAGCTCCGCCGGTTCGTGAACGACTATGTGGCGCCGCCCAAGTCCGGTGCCCGGCTGTCGCTCGCCGTGGACCACTTCGAGCGGATGCGCGCCGAGATCGCGGAGATGGGCGCCACGACGCCGCACGAGCTGATGCGCTGCGCCGAGGTGAGCTTCATCCGGGACTGCGCGGAGATGGCGGCCCGCTCCTCGCTCGCCCGTACGGAGTCCCGCTGGGGTCTCTACCACGAGCGCACGGACCATCCGCAGCGCGACGACAGCGGCTGGCTGCACCATCTGGATCTGCGCAAGGCGCCCTCGGGAGCGATGGAGTTCACGGCGCGGCCGGTGGAGCCGTATCTGGTACCGGTCGAGGAGTTCACTCCGGTCGGCGGTGCCTCCCGCCATATCGGGGAGGTCAGGCCGGAGCAGGTGGCGACGGCGGGGCCGCGCGAGGCCGCCCCGACCGGCTCGCGCATCGCCGCCCGCACCAGCGCCCCGGAGCGCGCGGCGACCGACTCGCCGCGCATCCTGGAGCTCGTGGCGCTCGCCGACGGTCAGCCCGAACTGGCGTCGCTCTCCCCCTACTTGGCGGATCCTGATCCGGCGGTACGGCGGGCGGCGGTGGCCACACTGACGGAGACCGCCCCCGACGGCACGGGTCCGGCGCTCGCCGCCGCGCTCGCGGACCCCGACACCGGCGTGCGGGCGGTGGCCGCGGAGTCTCTGCGTGAACTGGTCGAGACCCTGCCGCCGGAGCCGGCGCTGCGCACCCCGCTGGTCGCGGGCCTCTCCTCGGCCGACCCGGTGGTCCGGGCCGCGGCGCTCGACCTCCTGCGCGCCCTGCGGCTGGGGAGCACGGCCCTGTTCGCCCCGGGCCTGGACGATCCCGATCTCGGTGTCCGGGTGGAGACGGTCCGTGCGCTCGTCTCCGTGGACGCCGTCCGGGAGCTGACGGCGGCCGCCGCCGACGCGGCTCGTGAGGTCCGCGTCACCGTGGCGAAGGGCCTTGCGGCGGTGACGGCTCCCCCGGCCGACGTCCTCGGCCCGCTCACCCGGCTCCTGGGCGACCCCGATGTCCTCGTGCGCGCGGCCGCCTTCCAGTCGCTCGGCGCGACGGGCTGCCCCGCGGAGGTGGCGGAGGCGGCCGTGGGGGCGCTGGACGACCCTGCCTGGCAGGTCCGCGCCGGAGCCGCGGCCGCGCTCGGCGGGGCGGCCTCCGGTACGGCGGTTCCGGCGCTGGCCAAGGCACTGGGCGACGCCTCCGCGGATGTCCGCAAGGCGGCGGTTCTCGCCCTGCTCCGTCATCCGTCCGCCGAGGAGGCCCGCGCGGCCCTGGCGACGGCGGTGCACGACCCGGACGCGGACGTCAGGGCCTACGCGGCCCGCGCCTGAGGCCCCCGGCCCCGCCGACAGGTGCCCCGCACGGCACGGACGAAGGGCCCGGCTCCCCCGAGGGAGTCGGGCCCTTCGTGGACCATGTGGCGCACGGCTACCGCACGAACACCCCGGCCTGGTTCGCCAGGTCCAGGAAGTACTGCGGGGCCACACCCAGCACCACCGTCACCGCGACACCGACGGCGATCGCCGTCGTCGTCAGCACCGACGGCACGGCCACCGTCGGGCCGTCCGCCTTCGGCTCGCTGAAGAACATCAGCACGATGACCCGGATGTAGAAGAACGCGGCGATCGCGGACGAGATCACACCGACCACGACCAGCGCACCCGCGCCGCCCTCCGCCGCCGCCTTGAAGACCGCGAACTTGCCCGAGAAGCCGGACGTCAGCGGAATGCCGGCGAAGGCCAGCAGGAACACGGCGAACACGGCCGCCACGAGTGGTGAACGACGGCCCAGACCCGCCCACTTGGACAGGTGTGTCGCCTCGCCGCCCGCGTCCCGCACCAGCGTGACCACCGCGAACGCGCCGATCGTCACGAAGGAGTAGGCCGCCAGGTAGAACAGGACGGACGAGATGCCGTCGGGCGTCGTCGCGATGACACCGGCCAGGATGAAGCCGGCGTGCGCGATCGAGGAGTACGCCAGCAGCCGCTTGATGTCGGTCTGCGTGATCGCCACGATCGCGCCGCCCAGCATGGTGACGATGGCGATGGCCCACATGACCGGCCGCCAGTCCCAGCGCAGCCCCGGCAGCACCACGTACAGCAGTCGCAGCAGCGCACCGAACGCGGCCACCTTGGTCGCCGCCGCCATGAAGCCGGTGATGGGCGTCGGCGCTCCCTGGTAGACGTCCGGCGTCCACATGTGGAACGGGACGGCGCCGACCTTGAAGAGCAGTCCCATCAGGATCATCGCGGCGCCGATGAGCAGCAGCGCGTCATTGCCCATGGTGTCGGCGAGCGCCGGGTCGATGGTGCGGACGCTGCCGTCGACGACGGCAGCGATCCGGGCGTACGAGACGGAGCCCGCGTACCCGTAGAGCAGGGCGATGCCGAAGAGCAGGAACGCGGAGGAGAAGGCGCCCAGCAGGAAGTACTTCACCGCGGCCTCCTGCGACATCAGCCGCTTTCGCCGGGCGAGCGCGCACAGCAGATACAGCGGGAGGGAGAAGACCTCGAGCGCGATGAAGAGGGTCAGCAGGTCGTTGGCGGCCGGGAAGACCAGCATGCCGGTGATCGCGAACAGCGCGATCGGGAAGACCTCCGTGGTGGTGAACCCGGCCTTGACCGCGGCCTTTTCGCTGTCGCTGCCGGGCACCGAGGCGGCCTGTGCGGCGAACGAGTCGACGCGGTTGCCGTGCGCCTCCGGATCGAGCCGGCGCTCGGCGAAGGTGAACACCGCGACCATCGACGCCAGGAGGATGGTGCCCTGGAGGAACAGCGCGGGACCGTCGACGGCGATCGCGCCCATCGCGGCGATGTGCGCCTTGGTGGTGCCGTATCCCCCGGCGGCGAGCCCGACGATCGCGGCGAACGCGGCGGCGAGAGCGACGACGGTCAGGAACAGCTGGGTGTGGTACCGGGCCTTGCGCGGTACGAACGCCTCCACCAGCACACCGAGGACGGCGGCGCCGACGACGATCAGCACCGGTGCCAGCTGGGCGTATTCGATGTGAGGGGCCGGGATCTTGTCGATCGGCGGCGTCGGTGCGGCCGCGGCCGCCGTCGTCCACAGGCTGTGGACAGCTGTAGCGCTCACTTGGCCGCCTCCACCTCGGGCTGGGGGTCCTTCTCCTGGACATCGGACATCGTGTGCTCGACCGCCGGGTTCACGATGTCCGTCAGCGGCTTCGGGAAGACGCCGAGGAAGATCAGCAGCGCGATCAGCGGCGCCACCACCGCCAGCTCACGGGCCTTGAGGTCGGGCATGCTCCGCACCTCGGCCTTCACCGGCCCGGTCATCGTCCGCTGGTAGAGGACGAGGGTGTAGAGCGCGGCGAGCACGATGCCGAAGGTGGCGATGATGCCGGCCACCGGATAGCGCGCGAACGTGCCGACCAGGACCAGGAACTCACTGACGAACGGCGCCAGTCCGGGCAGCGAGAGGGTCGCGAGGCCGCCGATCAGGAAGGTGCCGGCGAGCACCGGCGCGACCTTCTGCACTCCGCCGTAGTCCGCGATGAGCCGCGAGCCCCGCCGGGTGATCAGGAAGCCGGCCACCAGCATCAGCGCGGCCGTCGAGATCCCGTGGTTGACCATGTAGAGCGTCGCGCCCGACTGGCCCTGGGAGGTCATCGCGAAGATGCCCAGGACGATGAAGCCGAAGTGCGAGATCGAGGCGTACGCGACCAGCCGCTTGATGTCGCGCTGGCCGACCGCGAGCAGCGCGCCGTAGACGATGCTGATCAGCGCCAGCACCAGGATCACCGGCGTGGCCCACTTGGATGCCTCGGGGAAGAGCTGGAGACAGAAGCGGAGCATCGCGAAGGTGCCGACCTTGTCGACGACCGCGGTGATCAGCACGGCGACCGGAGCGGTCGCCTCCCCCATCGCGTTCGGCAGCCAGGTGTGCAGCGGCCACAGCGGCGCCTTGATCGCGAAGGCGAAGAAGAAGCCGAGGAACAGCCACCGCTCGGTGTTGGTCGCCATCTCCAGCTGACCGCCGGCCCGGGCCTCCGCGATCTCGGAGAGCGAGAAGCTCCCCGCGACGACGTAGAGACCGATGACCGCGGCCAGCATGATCAGTCCGCCGACCAGGTTGTAGAGGAGGAACTTCACGGCCGCGTACGACCGCTGGGTCGCCGCCGCCTCGTCCCCACCCGCGTGGGCCCGGTCGCCGAAGCCGCCGATGAGGAAGTACATCGGGATGAGCATGGCTTCGAACAGGATGTAGAAGAGGAAGACGTCGGTGGCCTCGAAGGAGAGGATCACCATCGCCTCGACCATGAGGATCAGCGCGAAGAATCCCTGGGTGGGCCGCCAGCGCTTGCTGCCGGTCTCCTGGGGCTCGGCGTCGTTCCATCCGGCGCCGATGACGAACGGGATGAGCAGCGCGGTGAGCGCGATCAGCGCCACCCCGATGCCGTCGACGCCCAGTTCGTACCGGACGCCGAAGTCCTTGATCCAGGCGTGCGACTCGGTGAGCTGGTAGCGGTCGCCGCCGGGCTCGAACCGTACGAGCACGATCGCGGCGAGCACGAGTGTGGCGAGCGAGAACAGCAGCGCCAGCCACTTGGCTGCGGTCCGCCGCGCGGCGGGCACCGCGGCGGTGGCGATCGCACCGACTGCCGGAAGTGCCGCCGTCACCGTAAGGAGCGGGAAGGACATAGCAGTTACACCGCCCTCATCAGCAGGGTCGCGGCGATCAGCACCGCCGTACCTCCGAACATCGAGACGGCGTACGAGCGGGCGTAGCCGTTCTGCAGCTTGCGCAGCCGGCCCGAGAGCCCGCCGACCGAGGCGGCCGTGCCGTTCACCACGCCGTCGACCAGGGTGTGGTCGACGTAGACCAGGGAGCGGGTGAGGTGTTCGCCGCCGCGGACCAGGACCACGTGGTTGATGTCGTCCTGGTACAGGTCGCGGCGGGCGGCCCGGGTGAGCAGCGAGGCGCGCGGGGCAACCACCGGGACCGGCTTGCGTCCGTACATGACCCAGGCGATGGCGACGCCGATCAGCAGCATGGCGATGGTGCAGGCCGTGATCGTCGGCACGCTGATCACCGGGTGCGGATGCTCGAACTCGGTGACCGGAGCCAGCCAGTCCACGAAGCGGTCGCCGATGCTGAAGAACCCGCCGGCGAAGACCGACCCGAAGGCGAGCGCGATCATCGGGATGGTCATCGACCTGGGCGACTCGTGCGGATGCGGCTCGTGGCCCGACCCCGCGGCGGAGTCGCTGTCGGACTCTGTGGGCTGCCAGCGCTTCTCACCGAAGAAGGTCATGATCATCACGCGCGTCATGTAGAACGCGGTGATACCGGCGCCCAGCAGCGCGATTCCGCCGAAGATCCAGCCGCGGATGCCGTCGTCGTACGCGAAGGCCGCTTCGATGATCTTGTCCTTGGAGAAGAAGCCGGAGAACGGCGGCATTCCGATGATCGCGAGGTAGCCGAGCCCGAAGGTGACGAAGGTGACCGGCATGTACTTCCGCAGGCCGCCGTACTTGCGCATGTCGACCTCGTCGTTCATGCCGTGCATCACCGAACCGGCGCCGAGGAACAGACCGGCCTTGAAGAAGCCGTGCGTCACCAGGTGCATGATCGCGAAGGCGTATCCGATCGGGCCGAGACCGGCCGCGAGGATCATGTAGCCGATCTGCGACATCGTCGAGCCGGCGAGGGCCTTCTTGATGTCGTCCTTGGCGCAACCGACGATCGCACCGAACAGGAGCGTGACGGCGCCGACGATCACGACGGCCAGCTGGGCGTCGGGCGCGGCGTTGAAGATCGCGCCGGAGCGGACGATCAGATACACACCCGCGGTCACCATGGTCGCCGCGTGGATCAGGGCCGAGACCGGGGTCGGGCCCTCCATCGCGTCCCCGAGCCAGGACTGCAGCGGCACCTGGGCGGACTTGCCGCAGGCCGCCAGCAGCAGCATCAGGCCGATGGCCGTCAGCTTGCCCTCGCTCGCCTCACCCGTCGCCTCCAGGACCGGCCCGAAGGCGAAGGTTCCGAAGGTGGTGAACATCAGCATGATCGCGATCGACAGGCCCATGTCGCCGACGCGGTTGACGAGGAAGGCCTTCTTCGCCGCGGTCGCCGCACTGGGCTTGTGCTGCCAGAAGCCGATGAGGAGGTACGAGGCGAGGCCGACGCCCTCCCATCCGACGTACAGCAGCAGGTAGTTGTCGGCGAGGACCAGCAGCAGCATGGCCGCGAGGAACAGGTTCAGATAGCCGAAGAAGCGGCGGCGCCGCTCGTCGTGCTCCATGTACCCGATGGAGTAGATGTGGATCAGTGTGCCGACGCCGCTGATCAGCAGGACGAAGGTCATCGACAGCTGGTCGAGCTGGAAGGCGACGTCCGCCTGGAAGCTTTCGACCGGGATCCAGGTGAACAGCGTGCTGTTCAAGGTGCGTTCCTCGGCGCCCTTGCCCAGCATGTTCGCGAACAGCACCACGCCGAGCACGAACGACGCACCGGCGAGCACGGTGCCGATCCAGTGGCCCGTGCGGTCGAGCCGCCGCCCGCCGCACAGCAGGACCGCCGCTCCGAGCAGTGGCGCCGCGATGAGCAGCCCAATCAGGTTCTCCATGCCGGCGGCCCCTTACAGCTTCATCAGGCTGGCGTCGTCGACCGAGGCCGAGTGACGGGAACGGAACAGCGACACGATGATCGCGAGCCCGACCACGACCTCCGCGGCGGCGACGACCATCGTGAAGAACGCGATGATCTGGCCGTCGAGGTTGCCGTGCATACGGGAGAAGGCGACGAACGCGAGGTTGCAGGCGTTGAGCATCAGCTCGACGCACATGAAGACGACGATCGCGTTCCGCCGGATCAGCACCCCGGCCGCGCCGATGGTGAACAACAGCGCTGCGAGATACAGGTAATTGACGGGATTCACTTCGCGACCTCCTCTTCGTGCTCGTCGTGGTCACGGCCGAGCCGGTCCTCCGAGCGCCGCTCCAGCGCCTTGAGGTCCGCCAGCGCCTCGTCCGACACGTCGCGGATCTGGCCGCGCTGCCGCAGCGTCTGCATGACCGTGAGCTCGGACGGCGTGCCGTCCGGGAGCAGACCGGCGATGTCCACGGCGTTGTGCCGGGCGTAGACACCCGGAGCCGGCAGCGGGGGCAGGTGCTTGCCCTCGCGGACCCGCTCTTCGGACAGCTCCCGCTGCGTCTTGGCCCGCTCGGTGCGCTCCCGGTGGGTGAGCACCATCGCGCCGACGGTCGCGGTGATCAGCAGCGCGCCGGTGATCTCGAAGGCGAAGACGTACTTGGTGAAGATCAGGGCGGCGAGTCCCTCGACGTTGCCGCCGTGGACGCTGTTGGCCGCGCCGAGTCCGTTGAAGTTCTTCAGCGAGGCGTTGCCGATGCCGGCGATCAGCAGGATGCCGAAGCCGAGTCCGCAGGCCGCGGCGAGCCAGCGCTGGCCCTTCAGCGTCTCCTTGAGCGAATCGGCGGCGGTGACGCCGACCAGCATGACGACGAAGAGGAACAGCATCATGATCGCGCCCGTGTAGACGACGATCTGCACGACACCGAGGAAGTAGGCGCCGTTGGCGAGGTAGAAGACCGCCAGGACGATCATGGTCCCGGCGAGGCAGAGCGCGCTGTGCACGGCCCGCCGCATCAGGATCGTGCAGAGGGCGCCGATCACGGCGACGGTGCCGAGCACCCAGAACTGGACGGCCTCACCCGTCGACGTGGTGGTGGCGGCGAGGGCGTTCATGATCCGGCCACCTTCCCCGAAGCCGGTTCCCCGTCACCGAAGGTGGAGGCGCCTTCCTGCGGCTTCTCCTGCTTGGAGAGGGCGACCTGCTGGACCGTGCCGGGAGCGGCCTCGGTGACCAGACCCCGGTAGTAGTCCTGCTCGTCCGTGCCGGGGAAGATCGAGTGGGGCGAGTCGACCATGCCCTCCTCGAGTCCGGCGAGGAGCTGCTCCTTGGTGTAGATGAGCGCCTCGCGGGAGCTGTCGGCCAGCTCGAAGTCGTTCGTCATCGTCAGCGCCCGGGTCGGGCAGGCCTCGATGCACAGCCCGCAGAGAATGCAGCGGGCGTAGTTGATCTGGTAGACGCGGCCGTACCTCTCGCCCGGGGAGTAGCGCTCCTCCTCGGTGTTGTCCGCGCCCTCCACATAGATCGCGTCCGCCGGACAGGCCCAGGCGCACAGCTCGCACCCGATGCACTTCTCGAGGCCGTCCGGGTGCCGGTTGAGCTGGTGCCGGCCGTGGAAGCGCGGCGCCGTGACCTTCTGCTCCTCCGGGTACTGCTCGGTCAGCCGCTTCTTGAACATGGCCTTGAAGGTCACGCCGAAGCCGGCAACCGGATTCTGGAACTTGTTCTCGGATCCCTCAGACACCGTCAGCCTCCTTTCCGTCACGAGGTCCGTCACCCTGAGTATCGGGTCCACCACTGACAATCAGCTCGCGCTCCCGGCGCGGACGCCTGCGCGGCACCGGCGGCAACTCCTGTCCCGGCAGCGGCGGTACGGGGAACCCGCCCGCCATCGGGTCGAAGGCCGCGGGCGGTTCCTTCGCCGCCTGGGCTTCCGCCTCCTTCTCCTTCTTGCCTCGGAAGATGTCGAAGACGAAGGAGAGCAGCAGTACGGCGATGACCGCGCCGCCGACGTAGAGCACGATCTGCTGGAAGTCGTAGTTCTCGTTCCGCAGCGCCCGCACGGTCGCGACCAGCATCAGCCAGACCACCGAGACGGGGATGAGGACCTTCCAGCCGAGCTTCATCAGCTGGTCGTAGCGGACACGGGGAAGCGTGCCGCGCAGCCAGATGAAGAAGAACAGCAGCAGTTGGACCTTGATGACGAACCAGAGCATCGGCCACCAGCCGTGGTTCGCGCCCTCCCAGAACGTGGAGATCGGGTAGGGAGCCCGCCAGCCGCCCAGGAAGAGGGTGACCGAGACGGCGGAGACGGTGACCATGTTGACGTACTCGGCCAGCATGAACATCGCGAACTTGATCGAGCTGTACTCGGTGTTGAAGCCGCCGACCAGGTCGCCCTCGGACTCCGGCATGTCGAACGGCGCCCGGTTGGTCTCACCGACCATCGTGATCACGTAGATGATGAAGGAGACCGGCAGCAGGATGATGTACCAGCGGTCCGCCTGCGCCTCGACGATCGCCGAGGTCGACATCGACCCGGAGTAGAGGAAGACGGAGGCGAACGCCGCGCCCATCGCGATCTCGTACGAGATCATCTGCGCGCAGGAGCGGAGTCCGCCGAGGAGCGGGTACGTGGAGCCGGACGACCAGCCCGCGAGCACGATGCCGTAGATACCGACCGAGGCGACCGCGAGGATGTAGAGCATCGCGATCGGCAGGTCGGTCAGCTGCATCGTGGTGCGGTGGCCGAAGATCGAGACCTCGTTGCCGGACGGGCCGAACGGGATCACGGCGATCGCCATGAAGGCCGGGATCGCCGCGACGATCGGCGCGAGGACGTAGACGACCTTGTCCGCGCGCTTGACGATCAGGTCTTCCTTGAGCATCAGCTTGATGCCGTCGGCGAGCGACTGGAGCATGCCCCAGGGGCCGTGCCGGTTGGGCCCGATGCGCAGCTGCATCCAGGCCACCACCTTGCGCTCCCACACGATGGAGAACAGCACGGTGATCATCAGGAAGGCGAAGCAGAACACGGCCTTGATGACGACGAGCCACCACGGGTCGC
This sequence comes from Streptomyces sp. NPDC058685, assembly GCF_042714725.1. NCBI lineage: Bacteria > Bacillati > Actinomycetota > Actinomycetes > Kitasatosporales > Streptomycetaceae > Streptomyces > Streptomyces sp. NPDC058685. Next base: position 9,785 of record NZ_JBHXSL010000001.1, on the reverse strand, counting down.
GCCCGAACATCGAGAGATCCTCGGCGGCGAGGACGCTCTGCTGGGCTTCCGCGAAATGAGCGAGGGCACTCACGCTCGCACCTCCGGTACCTCGGTGGTGACGGCCGGGGACGCGGCCGGGCCGATGCGGACCAGCTGTCCGGGGACGGCGCCGGTGTCCGATGTGACGCCGCCGCCCGCGGAGTTCAGCGGCAGCCACACCACCCGGTCCGGCATCGCCGTCACCTGGAGCGGGAAGCCGACCGAACCCGACGGGCCCGAGACGGACAGGATGTCGCCGTCCTTGACGCCGGTCTCGGCCGCGGTCGCCGCCGAGAGCCGGGCGACCGCCGCGTGGCGGGTGCCCGCCAGCGCCTCGTCGCCCTGCTGGAGCAGGCCCTGGTCGAGCAGCAGCCGGTGTCCTGCCAGTACCGCCTCGCCCTCTCCGGCGCGGGGCAGCGACTGCGCGGACTCCATCGGTTCGGTGGCCCGCGGGCCGTCCCACGAACCGAGCCGGTCCAGCTCCCTGCGGGCCGACTTGAGGTCGGGCAGTCCGAAGGGGACGTCGAGTTCGTCGGCGAGCATGTGCAGCACCCGCGCGTCGGACGGCGCCAGCCGGCGCGTCATCTGTTCCGGCTTGAGCGCGGCCTCGAACAGCCGTGCCCTGCCTTCCCAGTTGAGGAAGGTGCCGGACTTCTCGGCGACGGCGGCGACCGGGAAGACCACGTCCGCCCGCTCGGTGACCTCGCTGGGCCGCAGTTCCAGGGAGACCAGGAAGCCGACCGAGTCGAGCGCCTCACGTGCACGCGCCGGGTCCGGCAGATCGGCGACCTCGACGCCGGCGACGACCAGCGCGCCCAGCTCGCCGATGGCGGCGGCCTCGACGATCTGGCCGGTGTCGCGGCCGTAGCGGTGCGGGAGTTCGCGTACGCGCCAGACCTCGGCGGTCTCCTCACGGGCCCGCGGGTCGGTGGCCGGACGGCCGCCGGGCAGCAGCGAAGGAATCGCGCCCGCCTCGACAGCGCCGCGCTCGCCCGCCCTGCGCGGGATCCACACCAGCTGGGCGCCGGTCGCGCTCGCCGTCCGTACGGCGGCGGTGAGTCCGCCGGGCACGGCCGCGAGCCGCTCGCCCACCACGATCACCGCGCCCTCGGTGCGCAGCGCGTCAGCCGCGGCCGAACCGTCGCCCTCCAGGCCGACGTTGCTGCTGAGCGCGTCCAGCCACTCGGTCTCGGTGCCGGGGGCCGCGGGCAGCAGGACGCCGCCCGCCTTCTCCAGACCGCGGGTGGCGTGGGTGGCCAGAGAGAAGGTGCGCTGGCCGTGCTTGCGGTGTGCCTTGCGCAGCCGCAGGAAGACCCCGGCGGCCTCCTCCTCGGACTCGAATCCGACGAGCAGGACCGCGGGCGCCTTCTCCAGCGTCCGGTAGGTGAGCCCGCTGCCGTCCAGGTCACGGCCGCGGCCGGCGACCCGGGCGGCCAGGAAGTCCGCCTCCTCGGAGGAGTGCACCCGGGCACGGAAGTCGACGTCGTTGGTGTCCAGGGCGACCCGGGCGAACTTGGCGTACGCGTAGGAGTCCTCGACGGTCAGCCGGCCGCCCAGCAGGACGCCGGCCCGGCCGCGGGCCGCGGTCAGCCCGGCCGCCGCGGCGGCCAGTGCCTCGGGCCAGCTCGCCGGTTCCAGCTCGCGGGTCTCGGGGTTGCGCACGAGCGGGGTGGTCAGGCGGTCGTGGCGCTGCGCGTAACGGAAGCCGAAGCGCCCCTTGTCGCAGATCCACTCCTCGTTGACCTCGGGGTCGTCGGCCGCGAGCCGCCGCATGACCTTGCCGCGCCGGTGGTCGGTGCGGGTCGCACAGCCGCTCGAGCAGTGCTCGCACACGCTCGGCGAGGAGACCAGGTCGAAGGGGCGGGAGCGGAATCGGTACGCCGCCGAGGTCAGCGCGCCCACCGGGCAGATCTGGATGGTGTTGCCGGAGAAGTACGACTCGAAGGGGTCGCCCTCGCCGGTGCCGACCTGCTGGAGCGCGCCGCGCTCCAGGAGTTCGATCATCGGGTCGCCGGCGACCTGGTTGGAGAAGCGGGTGCAGCGCGCGCAGAGCACGCACCGCTCGCGGTCCAGCAGCACCTGGGTGGAGATCGGCACCGGCTTCTCGAACGTCCGCTTCTTTCCCTCGAAGCGGGACTCGGCGCCGCCGTGCGACATCGCCTGGTTCTGCAGCGGGCACTCGCCGCCCTTGTCGCAGACCGGGCAGTCGAGCGGATGGTTGATCAGCAGCAGCTCCATCACGCCCTTCTGCGCCTTCTCGGCGACGGGCGAGGTGAGCTGCGACTTGACGACCATGCCGTCGGTGCAGGTGATGGTGCAGGAGGCCATCGGCTTGCGCTGGCCCTCGACCTCGACGATGCACTGCCGGCAGGCGCCGGCCGGGTCGAGCAGGGGGTGGTCGCAGAACCGCGGGATCTCGATGCCGAGCAGTTCGGCGGCGCGGATGACCAGCGTCCCCTTGGGGACGGAGATCTCCACGCCGTCGATCGTCAGCGAGACGAGGTCCTCGGGCGGCACAGCCGCCTCCCCGCCCCCGGAGGGAGCGCTTGTAGTGACCGTCATGCGTTCACCTCCGTAGTGGTGTGCCGGTCGGCCCAGAGGGTCGACCTGGCGGGGTCGAAGGGGCAGCCCTTGCCGGTGATGTGCTGCTCGTACTCCTCGCGGAAGTACTTGAGCGAGGAGAAGATCGGGGACGCGGCGCCGTCACCGAGCGCGCAGAACGACTTGCCGTTGATGTTGTCGGCGATGTCGTTGAGCTTGTCGAGGTCGGCCATCTCGCCCTTGCCCGCCTCGATGTCGCGCAGCAACTGGACCAGCCAGTAGGTGCCTTCACGGCACGGCGTGCACTTGCCGCAGGACTCGTGCGCGTAGAACTCGGTCCAGCGGGTCACCGCCCTGACGACGCAGGTGGTCTCGTCGAAGCACTGGAGGGCCTTGGTGCCGAGCATCGAGCCGGCCGCTCCGACGCCCTCGTAGTCCAGCGGGACGTCGAGGTGCTCGTCGGTGAACATCGGGGTGGAGGAGCCGCCCGGAGTCCAGAACTTGAGGCGGTGGCCCGCCCGCATGCCGCCGCTCATGTCGAGCAGTTGGCGCAGGGTGATCCCGAGCGGGGCCTCGTACTGGCCGGGACTCGTGACGTGCCCGCTGAGCGAGTACAGCGTGAAGCCCGGGGACTTCTCGCTGCCCATCGACTTGAACCAGTCCTTGCCCTTGTTGAGGATCGCGGGAACGGACGCGATGGACTCGACGTTGTTCACCACAGTGGGGCAGGCGTACAGACCGGCGACCGCGGGGAAGGGCGGCCGCAGCCGGGGCTGGCCGCGCCGGCCCTCCAGGGAGTCCAGCAGCGCGGTCTCCTCACCGCAGATGTAGGCGCCCGCGCCCGCGTGCACGGTGAGTTCGAGGTCGAGTCCGCTGCCGAGAATGTCCGTGCCGAGGAAGCCCGCTTCGTACGCCTCGCGCACGGCCTCGTGCAGCCGCCGCAGTACGGGCACGACCTCACCGCGCAGATAGATGAAGGCATGGTTCGAGCGGATCGCGTAACAGGCGATCACGATGCCCTCGATGAGGGAGTGCGGGTTGGCGAAGAGAAGTGGGATGTCCTTGCAGGTGCCCGGCTCCGACTCGTCGGCGTTGACGACGAGGTAGTGCGGCTTGCCGTCGCCCTGCGGAATGAACTGCCACTTCATTCCGGTGGGGAAGCCGGCGCCGCCGCGGCCGCGCAGACCGGAGTCCTTGACGTAGGCGATGAGGTCGTCGGGCGACATGGCCAGCGCCTTGCGCAGACCCTGGTAGCCGTCGTGCCGCCGGTAGGTCTCCAGCGTCCAGGACTCGGGCTCGTCCCAGAAGGCGGACAGCACCGGCGCGAGCAGCTTCTCGGGGCTGCTCTCGCCCTGGGCGCTGCCCCCGAATTCGGTGGACACGGTCATCACTCCCCCTCCTCGGTCACCGGGCCGGCCGGGTGCTCCGGGTCGGAGTCCGAGGTCTTCTGCGGTGCGTCGTGCGAGCTGAGGTGCTCGGAACCGGGCTGGGGTGCGTCCTGGCGGGACTCGGCGCGCGGCGAGACCACCCGGGCCGCCGTCGTCTCGCCCTTGGCGAGGCGCAGTCCGATCAGCGAGGCGGGACCCGCTCCGCCGGTGGCCTCGACGGCGCCGGGGCGCTCGTCGGGGAAGCCGGCGAGGATGCGCGCGGTCTCCTTGTAGGTGCACAGCGGCGCACCGCGGGTCGGCTCGACGGTCCGTCCTTCGCGCAGGTCGTCGACGAGCCGGCGGGCGGACTCGGGCGTCTGGTTGTCGAAGAACTCCCAGTTGACCATCACGACGGGGGCGAAGTCGCAGGCCGCGTTGCACTCGATGTGTTCGAGGGTGACCTTGCCGTCCGCGGTTGTCTCGCCGTTGCCGACCCCGAGGTGTTCCTTCAGGTCGTCGAAGATGGCGTCGCCGCCCATCACCGCGCAGAGCGTGTTGGTGCACACCCCGACCTGGTAGTCGCCGGAGGGCTTGCGCCGGTACATCGAGTAGAAGGTCGACACCGCGGTGACCTCGGCGGTGGTCAGCTCCAGGACCTCGGAGCAGAACCGCACGCCGGTACGGGTGACATGGCCTTCCTCGGACTGCACCAGGTGCAGCAGCGGCAGCAGGGCGGACCGGCTGTCGGGGTAGCGGGCGACGATCTCCTTCGCGTCCGCTTCGAGCCTGGCGCGCACATCGGCCGGGTAGTCGGGGGCGGGGAGCTGGGGCATACCCAGGCTCACCTCTTGATTTGCGGTCACCGGTCGACGCCTCCCATCACGGGGTCGATGGACGCGACGGCGACGATGACGTCGGCGACCTGGCCGCCCTCGCACATCGCCGCCATGGCCTGAAGGTTGGTGAAGGACGGGTCACGGAAGTGGACCCGGTAGGGGCGGGTGCCGCCGTCGGAGACGACATGGACACCGAGCTCGCCCTTGGGGGACTCGACAGCCGCGTACGCCTGACCGGCGGGGACCCGGAAGCCCTCGGTCACCAGCTTGAAGTGGTGGATCAGGGCCTCCATCGAGGTGCCCATGATCTGCTTGATGTGGTCGAGGGAGTTGCCGAGTCCGTCGGGCCCGAGCGCGAGCTGCGCGGGCCAGGCGATCTTCTTGTCCGCGACCATGACCGGGCCCGGCTCCAGCCGGTCCAGGCACTGCTCGACGATGCGCAGCGACTGCCGCATCTCCTCCAGCCGGATGAGGAAGCGGCCGTAGGAGTCGCAGGTGTCGGCGGTCGGGACGTCGAAGTCGTACGTCTCGTAGCCGCAGTACGGGTCGGTCTTGCGCAGGTCGTGGGCGAGGCCCGCCGATCGCAGGATCGGTCCGGTGGCGCCCAGCGCCATGCAGCCGGTGAGGTCGAGGTACCCGATGTCCTGCATACGGGCCTTGAAGATCGGGTTGCCGGTGGCGAGCTTGTCGTATTCCGGCAGGTTCTTCTTCATCGTCTTCACGAACTCGCGGAGCTGGTCCACGGCGCCCGGCGGCAGGTCCTGGGCGAGGCCTCCGGGGCGGATGTACGCGTGGTTCATCCGCAGGCCGGTGATCAGTTCGTAGATGTCGAGAATCAGTTCACGATCGCGGAAGCCGTAGATCATGATCGTGGTGGCGCCGAGCTCCATGCCGCCGGTGGCGATGCACACCAGGTGCGAGGAGAGCCGGTTCAGCTCCATCAGCAGGACGCGGATGACCGTCGCGCGGTCCGGGATCTGGTCCTCGATGCCGAGCAGCTTCTCCACGCCGAGGCAGTACGCCGTCTCGTTGAAGAACGGCGTCAGGTAATCCATGCGCGTGACGAAGGTGGTGCCCTGTGTCCAGGTCCGGTACTCGAGGTTCTTCTCGATGCCGGTGTGCAGATACCCGATGCCGCAGCGGGCCTCGGTGACCGTCTCGCCGTCGATCTCCAGGATCAGCCGGAGCACGCCGTGGGTCGAGGGGTGCTGCGGGCCCATGTTGACGACGATGCGCTCGTCGTCGGCCTTGGCCGCGCTCTGCACGACCTCGTCCCAGTCGCCGCCGGTGACTGTATATACAGTCCCCTCGGTGGTCTCGCGGGGATCTGCAAGGGGCGTCCCGAAGGGATCCGGTGAGGGGTGGTGGCCGGGCGACGGGTGGGGGTGCGATGTACTCACGAGTACGACCTCCGCTGGTCAGGAGCCGGGATCTGGGCGCCTTTGTACTCGACGGCGATGCCGCCGAGCGGATAGTCCTTGCGCTGCGGGTAGCCCTGCCAGTCGTCCGGCATCATGATCCGGGTGAGGGCGGGGTGACCGTCGAAGACGAGCCCGAAGAAGTCGTAGGTCTCGCGCTCGTGCCAGTCGTTGGTCGGATAGACGGCGACGAGGGAGGGCACGTGCGGGTCGCTGTCCGGGGCGGAGACCTCGAGGCGGATCAGCCGGCCGTGGGTGAGCGAGCGCAGGTGGTAGACGGCGTGCAGCTCGCGGCCCTTGTCCTCGGGATAGTGGACACCGCTGACACCGGTGCAGAGCTCGAAGCGCAGGGCCGGGTCGTCCCTCAGGGTGCGGGCCACCTGCGTCAGCAGCTCGCGCGCGACGTGGAAGGTGAGCTCCCCGCGGTCGACGACCGTCTTCTCGATGACGTTCTCGGGGACGAGACCCTGTTCCTCCAGTGCGCCCTCGAGCTCGTCGGCGACCTCGTCGAAGTAGCCGCCGTAGGGACGGTTCGTCGGGCCGGGCAGCCGGACGGAGCGGACGAGGCCGCCGTAGCCCGAGGTGTCGCCGCCGTTGTTGGCACCGAACATGCCGCGCTGGACGCGGATCTCCTCGCCGCCCTCACCACGCTGCCCCGGAAGGTTCTGCTCGCTGAGCTCCTTCTCGGGGTTCGGCTGGTCCGTCATCGCTGCACCCCCTGGATCGCTTCTCCGCCCGTGCGGCTCGGGGGTGCGGATTCGCTCGTCATCTGCGGCACGGCGGCCGTGCGTACGTCGCTCACCGGAGCAGCCCCTTCATCTCGATCAGGGGAAGCGCCTTGAGCGCCGCTTCCTCCGCCTCGCGGGCCGCTTCCTCCGCGTTCACGCCGAGCTTGGAGGACTGGATCTTCTGGTGGAGCTTGAGAATGGCGTCCATCAGCATCTCCGGACGCGGCGGGCACCCGGGCAAATAGATATCAACAGGGACGACATGGTCGACGCCCTGCACAATGGCGTAATTGTTGAACATTCCGCCCGACGAAGCGCACACGCCCATGGAGATGACCCACTTGGGGTTGGGCATCTGGTCGTAGACCTGCCGCAGGACGGGCGCCATCTTCTGGCTCACCCGGCCCGCCACGATCATCAGGTCGGCCTGGCGCGGCGAGCCGCGGAAGACCTCCATGCCGAACCGGGCCAGGTCGTACCGTCCGGCACCGGTCGTCATCATCTCGATGGCGCAGCAGGCCAGACCGAACGTGGCCGGGAAGACGGATGACTTGCGCACCCAGCCCGAGGCCTGTTCGACGGTGGTCAGCAGGAAACCGCTCGGCAGTTTCTCTTCGAGTCCCATTGGTGCCCCTCAGCCCCTCAGTCCCATTCCAGGCCGCCGCGCCGCCACACATACGCATAGGCGACGAAGACGGTGAGCACGAAGAGCAACATCTCCACGAGCCCGAAAAGCCCCAGGGCGTCGAAGGTGACCGCCCAGGGGTAGAGGAAGACGATCTCGATGTCGAAGACGATGAAGAGCATCGCCGTCAGGTAGTACTTGATGGGAAAGCGGCCGCCGCCGGCCGGCGTGGGAGTGGGTTCGATGCCGCACTCGTACGCCTCTTGTTTCGCCCTGTTGTAGCGCTTCGGGCCGATAAGCGTGGCCATGACCACGGAGAAGATCGCAAACCCTGCCCCGAGGGCGCCGAGCACAAGGATGGGCGCGTAAGCATTCACCCTCCTCGCTCCTTCCAGTCGTCCTTGACCGTTGGACCGCACCGGGCATTCGTCTCGCCGCCTCGAAGATCGCGTGTATGTGAGGCAGTTCACAAGCCCGACTGCCCCGCATCCTATGCCTGCCGGTCTGTGATCTGCGACACGGGGTACGACAACGCCTTTGTGATCTCCACCACCAGGCGAAGGATCATGAAGCCGGATGAGCGGTGATCTTCATACGCGAAGCGCCCGAGCGGTCACGAGAAGTGACATCTGTATGCGTTACCGCTGGTGGAAGGGGTGCGGGCATAGCAAGGCGGGGCCTCTTCGGGCAAATTGGCGATGGACCGCATCGGGTGATAGAGGACGTCGCGTCACCCGGGCGAGCGCCTCCGCGGACGAAGGTGGACGCGTGCACGCGTTCACGAACTTCCGGGGGCCCGGGAGGTGACCTTTCTGTGACCTGCGCCACTCGCTCAAACTCTCAACAAAAGCGGGCTTGGCCATCGGTGTGAAGCGGTGGTAAGCGCCAGGCAATTCGGACCTTTTACGGAAAGCCCATGATCACAGCTGTGATCACGCATGCCCGGTTTGTCCGTTAGGGCGTCAATAAGGCGGCGACTGGAGCGGATTGAAAGGTTCCGGTCGTAACTGTGGCGCAACACACGTTTCTTGAAGGGAACCGGCTCCCCCTGATAGCGGTTGTCCCATGTCCCACACCGCTCACATACCCAGCCACCGGAAGCCCCGCCGGCGCAGCGCCTCGACGATGGCGCTCCGGGCCGGAGTTGCCGGTGGCGTCCTCAGCACGATCGCAGTGGCCGGAGCCGCCGGACCGGCCAACGCCGACCCGGTCACCGAGACCATTGAGATGCCCACCCTGACCGCCGGTCTCTCCCAAGCCGTGGCGCAGTCCGCCGAGGCGACCCAGCAGGTCGCTCTCGACCAGGAGTTGCAGGCCCAGGAGGACGCTGCCGCCACGAAGGCCGCGCAGGCCGCCAAGAAGGCCAAGGCCGAGGCGGTCCGCAAGGCCGAGGCCGAGAAGGCCGAGGCGAAGCAGCGCGCCGAGGCCGCGTCCCAGGAGCGCGCCTCCCGTACCAGCGAGCGTTCCACGCTCGCCGCGTACAGCAGCAACAGCTCGAACGCGACCGGCTCCGCCGCGACCGTGGTGAGCTTCCTCAAGGCCCAGCTCGGCGACGCGTACGTCATGGGCGCCACCGGCCCCAACTCGTGGGACTGCTCCAGCCTCGTCCAGGCCGCGTTCCGGCAGGTCGGCGTCGACCTCCCCCGCGTCTCGCAGGACCAGTCGGTGGCGGGCACCCAGGTGGGCACCAGCAACCTCCAGATCGGCGACATCCTGTACTGGGGTGGCGCCGGCAGCGCGTACCACGTCGGCGTCTACATCGGCGACGGCCAGTACCTCGACGCCGCCAACCCCAGCAAGGGCGTCGTCATCCAGGACCTGTCGGGCTACCCGGCGAGCGGTGCGGTCCGGGTTCTCTGACACCTGCACCAGCCTTCTGAAGGGCCGTGGCTCCCGCCGGAGCCACGGCCCTTCGGCGATCCCGTCTCCGGCCCTCAGGCGCCCAGCAGGGCCCGTCCCAGAGGGGTCAGGCTGTGCGGCACCGCCATCCCGGTCCGGACCGCGTCCAGCGTGGACGATGACAAAAGGCGCAAAGTGGGCGGTTGTCGGCGCCAGTTCGGGCCCAGCGCGGTGAGCGCCCACGCCGCCGTGCGGCAGCACCTCGGAGCGCGGCGCCCGGTCCGCCGGTCCGTCGGCGCGGACCCGCGGCCACAGCGGGGCGATCGACGAGGCGCGGCAGTGACGCGGTGAAGATCGTCAACGCCTGACGGTCAACGGCCGGGGGGGGCGGGGCCCGGCCCCCGGCCCCC